>AEZC01000226.1 GCA_000257205.1 Vibrio ordalii ATCC 33509
GGGTATAAAAGCATCTCTGTTTTGTAAGCCACTGCGCTTCCTGATAGGATTTGACCATTAAAAAATAATGCGCCTTAGCAAGGATTTTTATGACGATCACTATGTATGGCATTCCCAACTGCGACACCATTAAAAAAGCACAAAAATGGTTAGAAGCTGCGGGGGTGGACTACCAATTTCATGACTACCGCAAACAAGGTATTGATGCCGAGCTCGTGGCTCAGTTTTGCCAAATACTTGGCTGGGAAAATGTACTCAATAAACGCGGTACAACCTTTCGTCAGCTCACGCCCTCACAAAAAGAGTCATTAGATGCTAACAATGCAGTGACCTTGCTGGTTGAACAGCCTGCTATGATCAAACGACCTATTTTATTGGTCGATACACATTACCATCTCGGTTTTAATGCTCAGCAATACGCTGCTATTTTCTCTTAATACAAGGATTTCAAGGATGACAGACAGCCCTGTACTGGCGCTCGCAAAAGATCTCATTAGTCGCCAATCAGTAACTCCTGAGGATGCAGGTTGCCAAGACCTGATGATTAAACGCTTACAAGCGCTAGGGTTTGAAGTGGAAACAATGGTCTTTGAAGATACCACTAATTTTTGGGCTCGCCGCGGCACTCAATCGCCTCTTTTTGCCTTTGCTGGCCATACGGATGTGGTTCCCGCGGGTCCTTTAGCGCAGTGGCATACAGCGCCGTTTGAACCGACTGTAATTGATGGTTATTTACATGGGCGCGGGGCGGCAGATATGAAAGGCTCGCTTGCTTGCATGGTTGTCGCTGTCGAGCGCTTTATTGAACAGCACCCTAACCATCAAGGCTCGATTGCCTTTTTGATCACTTCAGATGAAGAAGGGCCATTCATCAATGGCACCACTCGCGTAGTCGATACGTTAATGGCGCGTAATGAGCCAATTGAGATGTGTATCGTCGGTGAGCCATCGAGTACATTAAATGTGGGCGATGTGATAAAAAATGGCCGTCGAGGTTCAATTACAGGCGATCTACAGATAAAAGGGATTCAAGGACACGTTGCCTATCCTCACCTTGCTAATAACCCGATTCACCAAGCCTTGCCTGCGCTAGCCGAACTTGCGGCAATAAAATGGGATGAAGGGAACGCTTATTTCCCACCGACCAGCTTCCAAATTCCAAACTTGCAAGCTGGTACGGGGGCATCAAACGTCATCCCCGGTGAGTTTGACGTGCAGTTTAACTTCCGTTTCAGTACCGAGTTAACCGATGAAGAGATCAAGCGCCGCGTGCATTCTATCTTAGATGCCCATGGATTGGATTATGAATTACGCTGGACATTAAGCGGCCAACCTTTCTTGACCGATACGGGTTCATTACTGACTGCCGTCGTTAAAGCCGTCGATGAGGTGAACCACAAATCCCCAGAGCTATTGACGACAGGGGGCACATCTGATGGACGCTTTATTGCCCAGATGGGCGCACAAGTAGTCGAACTTGGTCCTGTTAACGCGACAATTCATAAAGTTAACGAGTGCGTTAAGATTGCCGATTTAGAGAAACTGACGGATATGTACCAAAAAACCCTAGAGAATTTATTGGTGTAATTCATGACTCCAGAGCAGTTGACCGGACAAACCGACTCCCATTTAACATCAGTACTGATTGGGCAGAAATCTTTCTTGGTTCACCCCGGGGTGATCCAAGATTTGCTCGATTTAAAGCAAGCGGCTGACGATGCTGGTTTTGATTTCCATATCGCCAGTGGGTTTCGTGATTTTGAACGCCAGTTGAACATCTGGAATCGGAAAATGTCAGGGCAAGCCGAATTACTTGATAATAACAGTCAACCTGTAAACCCTGCTCAGTTAAGCGAAGAACAAAAGATATTCACGATTTTGCGCTGGTCAGCGCTGCCCGGTAGCAGCCGCCACCATTGGGGTTGTGACTTTGATGTTTTTGATCGCAAAGCATTACCGACAGGTGTCACGCTCAAGCTTGAACCGTGGGAATATCTCTCAGGCCACCAAGCTCCTTTTTATCAATGGATGAAGGAGCATTTACCTAAGTTTGGTTTTTTCTTTCCCTACCAAGGAAAAAAAGGAGGTGTTGCGTTTGAACCTTGGCATATTAGCCACAAAACAGCGGCTAAAGACTGTCTTGACCTGCTGACGCCAAGAGTATTAGCGACACAGCTTGAAAACATGCCGCTGTTAGGTATGGAGACGGTACAAGAGAACTTAGATAGGATCTACACTCAGTACATTGTTAACATCAGCCAACCGGAGTCCTGATATGGAATTCATTACCAACCCTTGGGTTATCACCATTGTCATCTTAGCGGTGTTTATCGGTAATATTGCCGCGCTGAAATACACGGCTAACATGAAATTTGGCTTGAAAGGGAAGAAGAGTGATCTGGATAAACTCAACGAACTTGATAAGCACGAGAACTCAGATTCAGAGCAAAAATAAAGGGACTTTCGTCCCTTTATTTTTCATGGGTTCGTCATCACAATTACTGACGCCCGGCAATCGCCGACAGTACAGGCACCATATCTTTCAGCAGTTCTTCTTCCACTGGCTTGCCGGCTGAATTGGTCACGTTGATCGAGGTACGGTTGCCTAAATCACCTAACAAGAAGGTGTAAGTTCCACTTTTCAGTGAGATAGGTTTCACGCCAATATCTTGCCAAAAGGCATCGTCAGGTGCAGCGTATTTCGCTTTTATTGTCCCTTGAGATTGGTTGCGCTCTTCGAGAGTAAAGCCGATTTGCGGCATGAGATTAGGCAAACGTTGCCACAGAACATCGTAAGAGGTACGAGCAATAATGACAGGGAAACCACTACGGTCACTGCCCATAGTAATGGGGATCTGTTTAACCAAATGTTGAGCTTTACGCGCGGCTTCTTGACGTAGTTCGGTATCATAACGAGCCGTAACCAAATTAGTCATAAATGCGTTGTAACGCTCCTTATTGGTCGCGCTTACCGGCACATTTTTGCCCCCTTCACGCCAATCAGTCAACGAAATCTTAAAACCAAAACGATTATTTGCCATCACTCGTGAGATTTGATAGCGGCTACCAATCTCAACTTCTTCATCTTCGGAAATCCAAGTGACCCAATCCGTGTCAATCTGGTTTTCACTTTGAGCAGCAATACCGATGTTGCGCTCTTTCAGCATAGCTAAGGCGGTTTGCCACACCTTGTCGGCTTCCTCTTGCTTGATCATCCATAATGTCACTTCGCCATTTTGACGCTCTGCACGCGCACCAGGGATCAATTCTAAGACTTGTTGAGGAGGACGAATGTCCACACTGCGGCCAATACCACCTTGGAATTCACCTTCTGGTATTTGGTAGTTAAGATAAAACTGCGGGGTGGCTCCTTCTGGAAGTTGCCACTCTTTTAAAGCAGGGGTTTCTAAATAAGCAAAATCATCTTTTGCTTGGCGACGCTGAGAAGGGTTACCAGCACATGCGCTTAAAACAAAAACAGCTAGTGAACTAATAACTAGCTGATGAGTAAATTTCATTAAAACTCCTAGACTGCCGAGGAAAAAGCCTCGGCACAATATTGAATCGATTTAGAAGATACAAGCTTCGGCCATGGCTTGGGCAACAGTTGGTCGTGCTGATTCAGACAGTTCAGTCAAAGGTAGACGTAGATCACCATTTGTAATCAATCCCATTTTATGAGCAGCCCATTTCACTGGGATCGGGCTTGACTCAACAAACAACCCCTTATGCAAAGGCATTAAACGCTGATTAATAAGCTCAGCCTCATCGAATCGACCTTCTAATGCTAAGTGCATAATCTGCGCCATATCTTTAGCGGCAATATTATTCGTCACCGAAATCACGCCTTGTCCACCCAATTTAACGAACTCTAAACCTGTCGCGTCATCACCACTTAATAAGATAAAGTCTTTTCCACAAAGTTCACGATGCAGAGCCACTCGGCTCAAATCACCCGTTGCATCTTTTAAGGCGACAATCGTTTTAATTTCAGCAAGGCTGGCAACCGTTTCAGGGCGTAAATCCACCGCGGTACGGCCAGGTACATTATAGAGAATCTGTGGAATATCAGTCTCTTGAGAAATTGCTTTGTAGTGTTGAAATAAACCTTCTTGGGTTGGTTTATTGTAATAAGGAGTCACACTTAAACAGCCAGCAATACCTGTATTATTTAACAAACGGCTAAACGTTACCGCTTCATGAGTAGCATTCGTACCCGTTCCCGCAATCACAGGAATACGTCCTTCGGCAAACTCGACCGTTTTTGCGACAACTTTGACATGCTCTTCAACGGTTAGCGTGGCAGATTCACCCGTTGTTCCGACGGCAACAATGGCGTCAGTTCCGGCTGTCACGTGAAAGTCCACCAGCTTCTTCAAACTAACAAAATCAACCTCACCATCATGATTAAACGGTGTAATGAGCGCTACGATACTTCCTGAAAACATGTCCATCTCCCTAATCTGTTACTTTCTGCATGGTACTGTAAGGCGATTGAAAAACACAAGGGATTAAATTCGCTTAATCAGCCCATTTGGATGAATATTTATCAGATGTTAGAGGTTTAACAAACAACATCAATTAAGGGCAAACTTTATAGCGGATCTGAATATGTCGATGTCAATAACACGTTATTTTCAAGACGGAGTTCTTAAAAAGCCATTCCATCATCGTTCCTCTATAATTTAACTGTGATAACATGCCAAAAACGATAAAAGTGAAGCGATATTATGACTCAGCATCTAGTGATCACTGCCGTAGGGACAGACCGCCCGGGTATCTGTAATGAAGTGGTGCGTTTAGTAACGCAATCAGGCTGCAATATCATCGATAGTCGGATTGCTTTGTTTGGTAAAGAGTTCACCCTCATCATGCTGGTCTCTGGCAATGCAAACCACATCACACGAGTAGAAACGACTCTGCCTTTATTAGGTCAGCAGCATGATCTTATTACCATAATGAAACGTACATTACCTCATGATTACCAAGATAATGCCTATACTGCTGAAGTGTTTGTTGAGTCTGAAGACAAACTTGGCCTAACAGAGAAATTCACTCAATTTTTTGCCAATCGCAATATTGGAATGGCTTCACTAAGCGCGCAGACAATTCACAAATCTAAACTACGCCTTGATCACGACCAATTTCACATTGCCATTACCGCCAGTGTCGATTCAGGGTGTAACTTAATGCAACTACAAGAAGAATTCGACAGTTTATGCAAGACACTGGATGTGCAAGGTTCGCTCAACTTTATAAAAAACAGTCAATAAAAAAGGAAGAATAATGAAAACGCTTACTGCAGGCACGCCAGCACCTGCTTTTTCACTTTTAGATCAAGATGGAAATACCGTTTCCCTTGCTGATTTCTCAGGGAAAAAGGTGTTGTTCTACTTTTATCCTAAAGCCATGACACCAGGTTGTACTGTTCAGGCTCAAGGCCTTCGGGATGTAAAAGCAGAACTCGATGCTCACAACGTAGTGGTACTCGGAGTCAGCACCGATCCCGTGAAGCGCTTAGGAAAGTTCATTGAACGTGATCACTTAAACTTTACTTTATTATCCGATGAAGACCACATGGTTGCTGAGCATTTTGGCGTATGGGGTGAGAAAAAGTTCATGGGCAAAGTGTATGATGGTCTACACCGGATTAGCTTTTTAATTAACGAGCAAGGTATCATTGAACAGGTTTTTGATAAATTCAAAACCAAAGATCACCATGAAGTGGTACTTGATTATCTAAACGCCCAATAATCAAAACTCGACTGAATAAAAAATGCCAGTTCTTAATACTGGCATTTTTGTAACACGACTAATCAAAAGTTGATGTGTAATTACACAATGAACTTATTGAGCAGAGCATCTTGCTCACGAACGTTTTCCGTTTGAACCTGCATTGCGATATTGGCTTCTTCAGCAGATTGTGCCACTTGCGTCGACAAATCTTTAATCTTCACGGTATTGGTGTTGATCTCTTCAGCCACAAGGCTTTGCTCTTCTGCCGCAGATGCAATTTGGATATTCATGTCCGAAATCACTTGTATCGCATCACGAATACGGTTCAGTGCCGAATTTGCCGTTTTCGCTTTATTCACCGCATCGACAGCCGTTGTTTTACTTTCATTCATAGCCGAAGAGACAGAACTCGCCCCTGCTTGTAATTGCTCAATCATACTGCGAATTTCGGTGGTCGATTGCTGAGTGCGTTGCGCTAGTGTTCGCACTTCATCAGCAACAACGGCAAAACCACGGCCAGATTCACCCGCTCGAGCCGCTTCAATCGCCGCGTTTAAGGCAAGCAAGTTAGTTTGATCAGCAATGTCATTAATTACTTTCAAAATGGTTTCAATATTCCCCGTCGCGGACTCTAGGCCTTTCACCTCTTCCACCGCTTGGTCAATGCTGGCCGATAAATTGTCGATCGACAATGTCGTTTCACTGACCACACTTGAACCATCTTGCGTTGCTTCATCGGCTTCTTTCGCCGCTGCTGCTGCACCTTGCGCATTATTGGCAACTTCTGTCGATGTCACTGCCATTTCGTGCATTGCAGTTGCTAGTTGCTCTAACTCTTGTAACTGGGTGCGCATCGCTTCTGCTGACTCATGAGCACCTTGCACCGTAAGCTCGGTACCACGCATGATCTCTTCACCAATCGCTTTTGATTGCGTGATCTGCTTTTGCAGCGTCTCGGTAAAGGTATTGAACCCTGACGCGAGCTGAGCAAACTCTTGGTCTGTATTGGTATCCAGACGTTTAGTTAAATCCCCCTGCCCTGAGGCAACATCTTGAATCGCTTCGTTAAGCACGCCCAATGGACGAATTAACACTTTAATCAGTAGTGTCAAGCCAATCATACTTAACACAAGCCCAATTAATGTATAGATAATAGAACTGTTGCGTAACACGTCGATAGCATTAAAAGCGATCGATTCATCGACAATCGCACCGATGTACCAGTTCTCACTTGGAATATGAGTGAAGCTAACGAGATACCGGGTACCATCAATTTCAATCTGTTGGTCCCCCTCTTTCAGAGTCACTTGTGGCAAATAAGTCGACAGTTTCTCACCGTTATTTTTGGTGTCTGGGTGGGCAATCGTCGCCCCATCACCTGAGACGATAAAGAGGTAACCTGCATCAAATAAATTAATAGAGTTCACCAATTCAGCTAAACCCGTCAATTCCATATCGTAGAACATGGCACCAGAAAATCGACCTTGATCGTAAATAGGCGTACCAATAGAAATGATCACATTTTTGGTAGAAATATCGACATACGGCGCTGTAACGATAAGATTTTTCGATGCTTTAGCATCCACAAACCAAGGACGCTTACGAGGATCGTAGTCACCGCTGGGTTCCCAGCCGTCATCATTCTCAACTACTTTGCCATCGGATTCATACCCTAACCCTATAGCTAAAAAGCTTTTTTTCAATTTCGGCTTTTCAAGAATATTTTTAACGTAATCCCGGTTGAGCGGATCAAGCTCAATCACTTCAGTCGTCGATTGAGCCAAGGTTTTTTTACTTTCCATTTCAGAAACAATAGTGTTTTTGACCCCAGACTCCATCTCATGCAAGCTTTGGGTTACTAGAGATTCAATTTCCGAGCGAACGATACTCAGCTGCTGGATAGAAATAAGTGAGACAGTAACAAGCAGAAATGCAGAAGAAGCTGCAACTATTTTTTGGCTAAACTTCATAAGTATCCCTCATAGATGCCAAATTAATTATCATTGTTGTGGTTATAGTTGGTTATCGACAAGTTACAAAAAATCTATAGCTTTTTTTACACATCCACTCAGTTTAGTCTAATCAATATTCACTATTTGGCAAAAAAAAGCCCAAACGGATCACGGTTTGGGCTTTTTTTGGAATGATGTGTGCTATCAGTTAATCACATTAAACGATGCTAGGGAGATTCAACTTCAACAACAGGTTCATCAGTGCTGGGCAAAGCATGCCATACTGCTTTTACTAGAGTGGCAAGAGGAATTGCAAAAAATACGCCCCAAAACCCCCATAGCCCACCAAAGACTAACACCGCGACAATGATAGCAACGGGATGTAGATTAACGGCTTCAGAAAATAGAACGGGAACCAATACGTTGCCATCCAAAGCTTGGATGATGCCATAAGCAATTAATAATGTGTAAAACGGCGGCGTCATGCCCCATTGGAAGAGACCAACGATGGCAACTGGCACTGTCACAGCGGCCGCGCCAATATAAGGGATCAAAACCGATAGACCCACAGCCACAGCAAGCAACACCGAATAGCGTAAATCAAGAATGGCAAAAGTGACGTAACTGATACTGCCGACAATCAGTATTTCTAACACTTTTCCACGGATGTAGTTTGAGATTTGTTGGTTCATCTCTTGCCATACTTTAGCAGCGAGTTTACGGTTGCGTGGCAACAACCCACTGGTCATTCGCAACATTTCATTCTTATCTTTCAATAAAAAGAACACCAGCAACGGCACTAAAATGAGATAGACACCCAAGGTGGCTAAACTTACAAGAGAAGCAAGTGACCCTTTAACGACACTTTCCCCCATACCTAAAGCCTGATTCTTCGCATTACTTATTACAGACTCAACAATCTGTAAGTTATCGAGTTCTGGATAACGTTCAGGAATACTTAAAATAAAGGTTTGTAATCCGCTGTACATATTAGGGATGTCATTAATTAAATTACCAACCTGCTTCCAAATGGTTGGAACTAAACCAAAGATAGCCAACAGCATCAAACCAACAAATAGCAAAACAACCAAAATTACAGAAACTGTCCTAGGAAGCCCAAAACGGCGCAATTGCATCACTGGCCACTCCAGTAAATATGCAAGGACAATCGCGACTAACAAGGGCGCAATCAAATGACCGAAGAAATATATCGTTATAAAACCAAAAAATAGGATAGCAACCAGACTAACGGCATGCGGATCAGAAAAGCGTCTTTGATACCAACGAGTTACCATTTCAAACATTTAATCGAGTTCCTTAATTACTTTTAGCCAAAAATAGCCGGGTGACGTGTTCCACTGGCAACGAAAGCCATGAGCAGACAAATATTTTTCTATATCCTGTCCTGAGCTGACGTCGTTGAGCCAAATGTTTAATACCTCACCCAAAACCAATTGAACAGTGTGACGCTTCGCAAGTAATAAAGCCATCGGACAACGCTGCTGGCGTAAATCCAGAATATTTGGTTCCATTCTTCTGCTCAATGCTTAATATAGGCCTGCCATTGTATCGAGTTTTGACTGGCATGCCAGTGTTTATCGATACTCAAACACCGGCTGGCTTACTCTTCTCTCTCTACAATTTTTGGCCGCTATTTTGAGTTGGAAACCAATTCACACATTCAATGTCATACAGACAAGAAGATCACGGAATATCACTGACGAATATGAAGTTTAAACGCGCTCGATCCTTACTTTGCCTCTGTATTGCCGTGGCGATAAACGCCCCTTCTTTGAGCTATGCCGACACCATAGAGCTACCGAACATTGGGACGGTAGCAGGTTCGACCTTGACGATTGATCAAGAGCTGATTTATGGTGATGCTTATATGCGTATGCTGCGTAACAGTCAGCCGATCGTCAATGACCCGGTGATAAACGAGTACATCGATAGCCTAGGACATAAATTGGTTGCCAACGCCAACGATGTAAAAACACCGTTCACCTTTTTTATGATCCGCGACCGCAACATCAATGCGTTTGCCTTCTTTGGCGGTTATATTGCGTTGCACTCTGGGCTGTTTTTGCATGCACAAACAGAAAGCGAACTCGCTTCTGTTATTTCACACGAAATTGCTCACGTCACGCAGCGCCATTTAGCACGCAGTATGGAAGACCAAGCCAGACGCTCACCAGCAACCATCGCCGCATTGGCGGGCTCGTTGCTACTTGCTATTGCGGCACCGGAAGCAGGCATTGCTGCCATTACAGCTACCACTGCAGGCAGTATGCAAAGCCGAATAAATTATACGCGCAGTAATGAAAAAGAGGCCGACCGATTTGGCATTGCAACACTAGCTAAAGCGGGTTTTGATGCTCAAGCCATGCCAAGGTTTTTTGGCCGCCTCGCCGATGAATACCGTTACGCGAGTAAACCGCCACCGATGCTACTGACCCATCCGCTGCCAGAAGATCGGATTACCGACAGCCGTGAGCGCGCCCAACACTACCCGCTTATGCGCCTTCAACCTTCGTTGGATTATCATTTAGCACGCTCGCGAATTGTTGCTCGCTATGCTGGAATTGATAATGAAGCCGCTCTTGATTGGTTTAAGCGTGCGGAGAAAAAAGAAAATGCAGCTCTCATCCCAGCCTTCCAATACGGTAACGCCTTGGTCTATCTCGATAGTAAGCAACTCGAAAAATCACAGGCAATTTTATCAAAACTGGTTGCGCAAGACCCGACAAACAATTTCTATCTTGATGCGATGGCCGATCTTTATATCGATCTAAATCAAGCGGATAAAGCGCAAACCTTGCTAGAGAACGCGCTCAAACAAAAACCGAACAATCCAACCTTGACGATTAACTATGCTAACAGCTTGTTAAAACAAGATAAATTATCTGACGCTATTCGAGTATTACAGCGCTACACCCATGACAACCCAAATGATCCCAACGGCTGGCATTTACTCTCAGAAGCGAGTATCAGCATTGGTAATAGCCAAGAAGATCTCGCCGCGCGAGCAGAGCTTCTAGCGCTCAAAGCCAATTGGAATAAAGCGATTCAGTATTACACTCAAGCGAGCCAACTTGCGAAACTTGGCAGCTTAGAACAAGCTCGCTACGATGCACGCATTGACCAATTGATGGTGCAACGAGACCGATTTTTATCACTCCAATAATCACAATACAACGAGGAGAAGTTATGTCAGTCGTGATTTATCACAACCCGAAATGCTCAAAAAGTCGTGAAACTCTGGCACTGCTGGAAGACCGCCAGTTAAAGCCACAGATCATCAAATACTTAGAGCAAGCGCCAACCATCGATCAGTTAAAAACCTTGTATGCTCAACTCAGGCTACAGCAGGTTCGTGACATGATTCGCACTAAAGAAGAGCTCTATAAAGAACTTGGCCTAAATGATGAGGCACTTACTGATGATCAGCTGTTTTCCGCCATGGCCGCGCACCCTAAGTTGATTGAGCGTCCCATTGTTGTCGCCAATGGTAAAGCGCGCCACGGCCGTCCACCAGAGCAAGTGCTTGAGATCTTATGAGTATTAAAGTCGTCGTACTTTATTACAGCAAGCACGGTTCAACACAAGCGCTAGCACGGCAAATCGCACGCGGTATTGAAGCGCAAGGTGCTGAAGCAATCCTACGCACAGTCCCTGCGCTAGACAGTCATGCCGAGCAAGCAGCCGATCCTTACCTTACACTGGATGAGTTAAAACAGTGTGATGGCTTAGCTTTTGGCAGCCCAGTTTGGTTTGGTAATATGGCCGCACCATTGAAACACTTTTGGGACCAAACGACTCCTTTATGGATTAGTGGTGCATTAATCGATAAACCCGCTTGCGTGTTTACCTCTTCATCTTCTTTGCATGGCGGTCAAGAGAGTACGCAACAGAGTATGATGCTGCCACTGATGCATCATGGCATGCTAATGGTTGGCATCCCTTATTCAGAGCCTGCATTGCATACCACAACCGCTGGAGGCACACCATATGGTGCAAGCCATGTCGCAACACACTCGTCACAGCTCACTACGCACGAAAGTGAACTGGCTAAAAATTTAGGAAAACGGCTGGCTATGCTCGCCAGCCGATTAAAGGACAGATTATGACGGCAGATATGATGCCACGTACTAAACAGTATCGATGGCTAGCTTTACTGAGTAACTTATCCTTGATTATATGGGTTGTTTTATGGCAATTTTCGCTCTCTCCTCACCCTCATCTTAATCATCTTGCATTGGCCATTGCATGGGTTATCCCACTACTTTTACCATTACCGGGAATTTTGGCCGGAAAACCCTACACTCACGCCTGGGCTAACTTTGTTTTAATGCTCTACTTTCTACACGCATTGACGCTGATTTATGTTGATGGAGGGGAGCGCTGGTTAGCGGTAGTGGAACTGCTACTGACGTTTGCCGCTTTTGTCGGTAATACCTTGTATGCTCGCCATCGCGGTAAAGAGCTCGGACTGAAACTCAAGCGTCTATCCGAAGTCGAAAAGCAAGAGAAAGCCAATTTTACCCACGATAACCAAGCATAGAGTTAATCCATGACAGGATTGCCTATCCTCCTCATGCAAAAAGAGCCCTGATGGGCTCTTTTTGATTATCTCAGCATTTGTTCAAGGGGTGACTGAGTACTTTACGCTTGCCACTCAAAAGAGAGCACTCGCTTCACTGGTTCAGTGATGGCCTGAGATAATGACGGTTCAGGTGTGACTTGCAAAGAGCCTGACTCCACAGCAGAATCATCAACCTCTGCTGCTGGGGTAGGCTGTGTTGGCACACTCTCTGGCTGTGGGTCGTCAATTTTAGCGACTTTGCCCATGCGTAGCACTTCTTGCTCAAACTCGGACTCTGAAGCCAACAAATGCACTTCGAAAGTAATTTCCTCACCTTGAATCTTGAGAATGTCCAAAGAAGCAACAGAGCTTAAGCGCTTCAACTTATTTTCTAAGGTAAAGAAATCCATTGCATCATCAATCGGGCTAAAACGAGCAAGCAGCGAAGAAGAGGATTCACTGGCCACGATAACCGAGCTCTTTCTTGCATAGTAATCACTCAATTGATCGACCATTTGTTCAATGGCATCGTCACCAGACGCTTGACCAGACAGTGGCGCTTTCGTCGCTTGTGCCATTTGAGCGGCGGGTTGATCATACAAACTCCAACGCACACCATTACGTTGCGCTCTAATCACCAATACTGCATCGGTTGGATAACGTTGGCTAGCCATGCTGATCGGTTGCACGAAACCGCCCCACAAATCCGATACTTCCACACCGGTAATATCATCAAAATCACCCACAGGTACTGTGATAGGCAAACCGCGAGTTTGAGTCGCGTCTTTAAGCTGTTTTAGCGTACTGCTAACAGAGTGTTCCCATGCAATGCTGCGCTCGTAACCTGACTCTTCAATCAACCAAATTAAAACATTAGCTCGGTTTTCAGGCCAAAATGGCAATTGAGCTTGAGTTAATAATGTGCGGATATGCGGTGCGCTAAACCCCATAACAATCGAAGATTGCGCCCCATTTTGACCATAACTGATTTGCGCTAAATATTGCGAATTCTGCCTTAAAGCTTTTTGAATCACCTCATTGTTCACCGCATTCCTATCACCCGAGGCTCGAACAATGACTTCGCTCATCCCTTTAATCCGAGCATTCGCATCGGCATTATCTTGCTGCTGATCAATCACGACTTCGGTATGGTATAAGTCGACCTTGGTTAAGGCATAAGCAGGGAGCGTGAGCAAGCCCATCACCAACATAGCTAAATAGCGCATACTGTTCCTATGATCTGTTTTGTGAACGTCGATGATAAGCAACTATCCGGTCCGCGGCAAGGAATCCACGGCAGAGTTCGATGATAATTCCATCAACATTCGTGACTTTATTTGATCTAGTTTCAATGGCAATCGTTTGCAAAAGTGATAGAATCCCGCGAATTTTTATTTTGCTTCAGGGAAATCATGATGAAAAATGCCATCCAAGGCGCACAAATGCTCTTCGTCGCATTTGGTGCACTGGTTCTTGTCCCGCTGTTAACTGGGCTTGATCCTAACGTTGCACTATTTGGCGCCGGTGTCGGTACCCTTTTATTCCAACTTATTACTCGCCGCTCTGTCCCCATCTTTCTTGCTTCTTCCTTTGCCTTTATTGCACCGATTATGTTTGGCATCCAAACTTGGGGCGTCGCCTCGACGATGGGCGGTTTAGTGGCTGCTGGTTTTGTCTACATACTACTGGGAGCGATCATCAAAGTCCGTGGCGTCGAAATCATCCACAAAATTTTACCTCCTGTGGTCGTTGGCCCGGTGATTATGGTGATTGGCTTAGGCCTTGCGCCTGTTGCTGTAAACATGGCGCTAGGTAAAACCGGAGATGGTTCGGTACAACTGATTAGCTCAGATGTAGCGATGTGGATCTCTTGCGTTTCACTGTTAACCACCATCACGATTAGCGTTTTTGCCAAAGGTTTTCTCAAACTGTTGCCGATCTGCGGTGGTATTTTTGCAGGCTATCTTTTGGGCCTCTATTTTGGTGTAGTGGATTTTACTCCTGTTACGCAAGCGGCTTGGCTGTCAATGCCGAACTTCACTTTCCCTGAGTTCAACATCAACGCGATCTTGTTCATGATCCCAGTTGCCATTGCTCCGGCAGTCGAACACGTGGGCGATATGCTCGCGATCTCAAACGTCACTGGAAAAGATTACATCAAGAAACCTGGGCTACATCGCACCATTGCGGGTGACGGTGTTGCCACCATCGCAGCCTCTATGCTGGGTGCGCCACCAAACACTACATACAGCGAAGTGACGGGTGCTGTAATGCTGACGAAAGCCTTTAATCCAGTAATCATGACTTGGGCTGCGATCACCGCGATTGTATTAGCATTGGTTGGTAAGCTGGGCGCGCTACTGCAAACCATTCCAATTCCCGTAATGGGCGGCATTATGATTTTGCTGTTCGGTTCAATTGCAACGGTTGGCCTAAACACACTGATTAAAAATCATGTCGATCTTCACAAGTCTCGCAACTTAGTGATTGTGGCAGTGACATTAGTGTTTGGTATCGGCGGCATGGCCTTTGGTATCGGAGAGTTTAGCCTACAAGGTGTCAGCTTATGCGGTATCGTAGCCATTATTCTAAACTTGATCCTTCCTAATGACTTAGGAGAAAACCATGTGGTGGATAACGCCCAGATGGAAGAAGAGATCAAACTGAAGAACTAATTTTGCCAGTCAATCCGGCCTCAATCGAGGCCGGATTTTCATTCTCTATTCTTGGCACAATTCAACAAACTCACCTCGCGTTAATAACGCAAGATCGCTCGGTGCCAATTCAATCTCTAAACCGCGTTTACCTGCACTGACACAGATGGTCGATTGTTCTTCTGCGCTGAGATGAATGAAAGTCGGTAGTGCTTTTTTCTGCCCAAGCTGGCTAATGCCACCGACCACATAACCTGTGGTTTTTTGCGCTATGTCTGGATTAGCCATTTCCGCTTTTTTCGACTTAGCCGCTTTGGCCGCACGCTTTAAGTTTAATTTTTGATCAACAGGAATAATCGCGACAGCGAGATTTTTCGGCTCGCCATTTAAGCAAAACAGCAGTGTTTTAAACACTTTTTTCGGATCTTGTCCCAAAACCTCAGCCGCTTATAAACCATAACTGCTGTGATTAGGATCATGTTGATATTGATGGAGAGTGTGAGGAATTTTTTTCTTTTTCGCCAAATCAATCGCAGGTGTCATCGTGCTTATCTCAAAGTAACCGTTAGTGCCAATAAAAAAGCGATGCCTAAGCACCGCCTTTAGTTAAAATGATTGCTCACAATGAGTCAAACTCTTTATCGCACTATCACTTATAGACAATTTCGCCCGCTGGCGCATATTGGTTCACATCAATTGGACTGTGTGCTTCGAGGTAGTCTTTCAATACTTCCGCGTCCACAAAGCCTGTATTGACATAACCTGGGTGATCGGAGATTTTTGGATAACCATCACCACCAGCTGCGTTGTAACTAGGCACGGTGAAGCGATACGTTTCGTCCAAACGGAGCTGCTTATCACCAATAAACACGTTCGATACCTTACCATTGGCCACTGTCATCGAAATCCCCGCGAATTGTACATAAGCGCCAGAATCAACAGGTTTGGTCGCCACTTCATTGAGGTAATCCAACACTTCAGCCCCGGTCATATCGGTATAAGTGAGAATATTGGCAAAAGGTTGTACTTTGAGCACATCTTTATAAGTGATTTTTCCTGCATCAATCGAATCGCGCACGCCACCAGAATTCATCACCGCAAAGTCGGCTTTTGCACGTTCCATATGAGAAAGTGCAATCAAACGGCCTAAATTCGTTTGCTGGAAACGCACAACGTTGCGATCCCCTTCTAACTTGCCATTACTTTGTGCAATGACCACATTCAGTTTCTCTTGACCTTGTTCTTGATATGGGCGCAAAAAGTTAAGCATTTCTGGATCTTCAGCAATTTGCTCTTGAATCAGTACGCGCTGGCTCTCTCCATTCACGTTCACCTTTTTCTTCAGGTTCACTGGGATCAAGTTATAGCTCACCATATTCAGTTCACCATTACGGAATTCGTAATCCGCACGGCCAACATACTTACCCCATTCATGCGCTTGCACTATGTAAGTACCGTTTTGCATATCAGGCTTACATTCATCTCCCGGATGGAAGTTTTTCTTCACCACATTAGGGCCTTCCATGCAGACAGGCTCTTGAGAGTGACCGCCGACGATCATATCGAGCGAACCTTCATCCAAGTATCGTGCAAGCGCAACATCACCCGGTGCATTCACACCACGTTGACCATTTTCATAATGGCCCATGTGGGTAACGGCAAAAATAAGGTCCGGCTTTTCCGTTTTCTCAATTTCTGCGATCAGTTTTTTCGCTTCTTCTTTTGGATCTCTAAACTCAATACCACCAATGTATTCAGGGTTGCCGATTTTAGCAGTATCTTCGGTCGTTAAACCGATAACCGCTATTTTCACGCCCTGTTTATCAAACATTTGGTAGGCTTGGAATAGACGTTTTCCGGTCGATTTATCGTAAATGTTGGCCGACAGCATTGGGAAATTCGCCCACTCTTTTTGCTTAAACAGCACCTCGAGCGGGTTATCGAATTCATGGTTACCTAACGCCATTGCATCATAACCAATCTTGCTCATGCCTTTAAAATCAGGCTCTGCATCTTGCAGATCAGATTCAGGAACCCCAGTATTAATGTCACCACCAGAAAGAAGCAATACACTGCCGCCCTCGGCTTCAATTGCAGAACGAAGATCGTCGATCAGCGTTTTACGCGCCGCCATACCATACTCGCCATATTTGTTTTGCCAGAAACGACCATGGTGGTCATTGGTGTGTAATACGGTCAGTTTATAGGTCGTATCTTCTTTCCACTCGTGAGTGGGTTGAGTTGCGCAACCCACAACGGCTGTAAGAATAGCCGCGCTGATGGCTGTTTTTAGAATAAAACGTTGTTTCATTTTCATACCTTTTAACTTAGAAAATCCACTGCTTGTGAGACGGCAATCATGGTCAACTTTGCAAACACAAAATCAAGCCATATCGATAAACTTGACCCAGTTTAAATTAACATCCTAAAGGTGACAGATTGATTTCATATTTATGTAGAATTGATCACTATAAAATCAATTCAAAAATGTAACGGTTCCTACGTGTTACATATGAAATTTCAACCGATCACAGGCAATCGTTTCCTTTCGTCGAGACGGAAAAACCGAGGAAAAGTGAGCGCATAGCCAAGATAAACAGGTTTTGGAAAACATTCGATAAAATTTGACCACCTTACGGTGGTCAAAATGTGAGTGATAGATGAAATAAGAAATCAGCGGATATCGATATGTGCAAAGCTCTTAATCAAATCGTCTAACGCTTTCATTTGAGCAAGGAAAGGCTCCAGTTTATCCAAAGGCAGCGCCGATGGACCATCACAACGCGCTTTGTCTGGATTTGGATGTGCTTCAATGAATAGGCCCGCAATCCCGGCAGCAAGACCTGATTTTGCTAACTCAACTGTCTGCTCACGACGCCCACCAGAAGCTGCGCCAGAAGGGTCACGCATTTGCAGTGAATGGGTCACATCAAAAATAATTGGGCTGCCGTTTGATGCTTTTTTCATCACACCAAAACCCAACATATCAACGACCAGATTATCATAGCCATGGCAAGCACCACGTTCACACAAAATCACTTTGTCGTTGCCGCACTCTGCAAATTTTTCTACGATATTGCCCACTTGACCAGGGCTCATAAATTGTGGTTTTTTCACGTTGATCACTGCACCTGTTTTCGCCATCGCTTCGACAAGGTCAGTTTGACGAGCAAGAAACGCTGGCAGTTGAATCACATCAACCACCTCAGACACTGGCTGAGCTTGAGCTTCTGTGTGCACGTCAGTGATGATTTTGACGCCAAAGGTCTCTTTTAGCTCTTGGAAAATTTTCATTCCCTCTTCCAAGCCGGGGCCACGATAAGAGTGAACAGAGCTGCGGTTTGCTTTATCAAAAGAAGCTTTAAACACATAAGGGATGCCGAGTTTATCGGTCACTTTCACGTAATGCTCACAGATTTGCATCGCTAAATCACGGGATTCAAGGACGTTCATTCCAGCAAACAGAGTAAACGGTTTGTCGTTAGCAACGGGAATATCACCCACGTGGACGATTTTTTGTTCCATTTTATTCTCTCTCATTTAGCGGTTAATGCAGCGTAATAGCTTCAAAGCTTAATGCATTAACTTGATTTTTTAATAACTCAGCCGCCGGATCATTCGGACAATGCTCAATAAAGTATTGATAATCGGATAAGGCAATTTGGTGACAATCCAGTTGCTGATAGATAAAGCCGCGATCGCGGATCTCATACGGATCATCAGGAACAAAAGTCAGCGCTAAATCAGTACAACGCAGCGCTAAGGTATAACGCTCTTCTCTTAATAGTGCGCTCTTTAGTAGTGCCAGCCAACGACCGATCACCGTCGGATTATCTGTCACTTGCAAATGACTCGATTTAAGCTTAGACAAGACCCCTTTATGCCCAACTAACCACGCTTGTAGTGTATGTAATGAGACGGTTTCACCAGTAAAAGGGTTAATATAAATCGGTGATTCATCGCACCAATGCAACTGCAATAAAAACTGTGTGGGAAAGGTAATACCTTGTAAAGTAAAGCCTAGCTTGCGCGCAAAATAGAGCAACAGCGCACCTAAACTGACGGGAATACCTTTGCGGTGCTGCAACACTTTATCGATAAAGGCATTACGTGAATCAAAATAAGCATCTCTGTCACCGCGAAAACCCCATTGTTGGTAAAACAGACGCAACAACGCTTCGAAACGCTGTTTTTCATCCTGTTCATTAGCTAACTCGTGTTTTGCTTGTGTAAGCAAACGGGCCAACTCTTGGCGTGCCCATTCATCCTCAGTTTCAGGGTTGACGGCCTTGTTTAAGATCAGCGCCCCTTCCACCAATTCCATTGCATCAAAATCTTCATCGAACCATTCAAACATAATGCCGCTCGGATGCTGTTAGCCTAAAAACATAGCCGTTTTTACGATGGCGATTTTTCCCGCCATAGCAAGCCAACCTAATGCGCCCAAAAAAGCAAAGGTACGCAACAGATTATTCCTACCCAGTTTGAGCGCAAAGAAGCCCAGCGCAATGTACGCCATCACACAAGTCAGCTTCTCAGTTAACCAAGGCGCTGCTGGGGTAAATGGGATAAAACCAGACATCACAATCAACGCGATACCCGATAACAACAACAGCGAATCGTTAATATGAGGAAAACGTTTCAAAAAAGGGTGTTGCAGCCATTTGGAATCCATCATCATCAAGGCATAACGTACCGACAACAATAGTGCACTGATCGCAATGGTCAGTAGATGAAAATGTTTTAATCCTTCGTACATGATGCTCTCTCTTCTGAGTGCGAATATTGACCCAATGTAACTCGGTCATTGCCCGCATAATCCTTTTCTGTCACTACATGGTGATAACCGAGTGACTCAAATAACGCTCTGACTGCCGCTCCTTGATCATAACCATGTTCAAACAGCAGCCAGCCTTGTTGCTGCAAATAGTGTCGCGCATTCTCTGCAATGTGTTTAATGTCAGCCAAGCCTTTGTCTTTGGCCACCAGCGCACTTAAAGGCTCAAAACGTACATCCCCTTGCGTGAGATGGGGATCATTTTCTTCAATATACGGTGGATTGGAGACAATTAAAGCAAACTTTGTACCGAGCTTTAAAGGTTCAAACCAACTGCCTTGTAAAAATGTGACATTGGTAATAGTTAAACGCTGCGCGTTTTCCAACGCTAAAGCTTGCGCTTCTGGGCGTAAGTCGATACCAACCACATGACGTTCAGGTAGCTCGGACGCTAGCGCTAATGCGATTGCGCCAGTTCCTGTGCCTAAGTCCAAAATATCCCCTTGCGTCTGCTGGCTTTTTTCTAACGCAATTTCAACCAAACGTTCAGTATCCGGCCGAGGAATTAATGTCGAAGGCGAAACTTTCAGTGGCAGCGACCAAAACTCACGTTCCCCAACCAAATAGGCCACAGGCTCCCCCGTCACTCGACGCGTAATCAACGAGCAAAATTGCCGCGACTGCGTTTCGTTTAAGGTCTTTTCAGGCCAAGTCAGCAGATAAGAGCGTGGTTTATCCAGCACATGGCAAAGCAGCACCGCCGCATCCACAGAAGGCGAATCGCTGCCGCCTTCTTGGAGCTGGTCAATCGCGGCTTTCAACGCGTCATCAATACGAGATAACATCATGGGATCAGTGTTGATCGGCAAGAGCGGCAAGTTGGTCTGCTTGATATTCTTGAATGATTGGATCAATCAAGCTTTGCAGATCCCCTTCCATCACTTCATTAAGGCGATAGATGGTTAAGTTAATACGATGATCGGAAACGCGACCTTGCGGGTAGTTGTAAGTGCGAATACGGTCGCTACGATCACCAGAACCCAGTAGGTTACGACGAGTATCGGACACTTCGGCTGCACGCTTCGCTTCTTCCGCTTGTGCAATACGAGCGGCCAATACGGCCATCGCTTTGGCTTTGTTTTTGTGCTGTGAACGCTCGTCCTGACACTCAACTACCGTACCTGTTGGTAAGTGGGTAATGCGGATAGCAGAGTCGGTGGTGTTCACGTGCTGACCACCCGCGCCCGATGAGCGGAAAGTGTCAATTTTCAGATCGCTAGCTTTAATTTCTGGAATTTCAGCTTCAGGAATTTCGGGCATGATCGCGACGGTACAAGCGGAAGTATGCACACGACCTTGAGATTCCGTGGCCGGAACACGCTGTACGCGGTGACCGCCTGATTCAAACTTAAGCACACCGTAAGCGCCATCACCACTCACTTTAGCAATCACTTCTTTATAGCCGCCATGCTCAGCATAACTAGCGGACATAATTTCGATACGCCAGCTCATTTTCTCAGCATAACGGCTGTACATACGGAATAGATCGCCAGCAAAAATGCCCGCCTCATCACCACCCGCCCCTGCACGAATTTCTAAGAAGCAGTTACGATCATCGTTCGGATCTTTTGGTAGCAGCAGAATTTGCAATTCATCAGTGAGACGTTCAATCGTCGCTTTGGCCGCTTTTATTTCCTCTTGAGCCATCTCTCGCATTTCAGCATCTTCGTCTTTGGTCATCTCTTCCGCGGCAACCAAATCTTCTTGCGCTTGTTGGTAAGCTTGGAAGCATTTAGTGACTTCCTCAAGCTGAGAGTACTCTTTTGACAAAGTACGGAATTTATTTTGATCACTAATTACGGTAGGCTCGCCAAGCAGGCGCTGAACCTCTTCGTAACGCTCAACAAGGGATTCAAGCTTAACTAAAATCGACGCTTTCATAGTTTCTTCTTTAATTCGGAGTGACGGATATTATCGAGGGTCGTCAAGACCCAAACTTTGTCTAATCACGGCCAATTTAGCCGGTTCACCTAACTCTGCAGCACTTTGCAATGCTCGGGTTGGTGTGTGGATCAATCGATTGGTGAGTTTGTTACTTAACTCAAGTAACACTTTTTCAGGATCGCCCCCTGCAGCCAGTGCCTGCAAGCTTTTGCTAAGCAATTCTTGACGAATTTCGTTGGCCGATTGACGGTATTCTCGGATGCTGTCTACCGCTTGCAAGGAGCGCATCCAGCTCATAAAGGCTGCGCTCTCTTCGCTGACAATCGCTTCAGCTTGAATGGCTTCAACTTTACGCTGTTCCATATTGCTGTCTACAATCGACTGAAGATCATCAACCGTATACAGATAGGCATCGTTTAAATCCCCGACCTGCGATTCAATATCACGAGGCACGGCAATATCAATCAGTAACATGGGTTGATGGCGGCGCACTTTAATCGCACTTTCTACCATCCCTTTGCCAATAATCGGCAGTGGGCTGGCGGTGGAACTGATGACGATATCCGCGTGGGCGAGATAGTCAGGTATCTCATTGAGTGCAATCACTTCGGCGTCAAACTGCTGTGCAAGCCCCATCGCTCGCTCGCGGGTTCGGTTGGCAACTATCATGCGTTTACATCGATGGCTAGCTAAATGCTTCGCAACCAGTTCGATGGTTTCACCCGCTCCAACCAACATTACCGTTGAATCAGAGAGTGATTCAAAGATCTGCTTTGCTAACGTACAAGCAGCATAAGCCACCGACACTGCACTGCCGCCTATTTCGGTTTCGGTGCGCACACGCTTAGCTACCGAGAATGCTTTTTGAAACAATTTTTCAATCGATGAATCAGCCGCGTTATGCTCGCGAGCATCCGCATAGGCCTGTTTCACCTGCCCTAAAATCTGCGGCTCACCCAATACCAGTGAATCCAGACCACAAGCTACTCGCATCAAATGACGAATCGCTGCTTGTTCTTCGTGTACATACAAACTCGGTTTAAGATCTTCAGGATTCACATGATGGAACTGAGACAACCAATCGATTAACTTACTTTTGCTCGATGATTTTACATCACAATAAATTTCCGTGCGATTACAGGTAGAGACAATAACGCTACCTTGAACGCTGGAACTGGACGCAAGTTGTCGCAAGGCTTCTGATAATTTATCAGGACCAAACGCCACTTTCTCTCGCAGTTCTACCGACGCTGTATTGTGATTTATTCCAATAGCAAGCAAGGACATCTAATAGAGGTTTCTCGGTTCAGGAAATGTAAATAGGAGCCGAATTTTACTTGATGCCCTGTTTTAATGAAAGGGCAACAGGGATTTGTTTTCCCGACTTCGTGATATCAATGATATAGTGAGGCGTTTTTACGGCCTTCACTGTGTAAATAATGGGCAGATATGACACGCGCAAACAGACTAATTTTAACTCTCATCGCTCTGCTGACACTCTTTGGTTGTACAAATTTACCCCCAACAAGGGTCGAGAGCATCGGCTGGCAGCAACATCAGCTGCATCTACAAGCGATCCGCAACTACCAAGCCAGCGGCAAACTCGGCTATATATCACCACAACAGCGCCAATCTCTCAATTTTCATTGGCAAAAAAACGCCGACCATAGCCAGCTTCGTCTCTCAACATTTTTAGGGCAGACGGTTTTAAATCTCTCCATCTCGCCGCAGGGCGCCCAGGTCAAAACGTATGACGATCAAATTATCGATGCGCAGAATGCGGATGCTTTAGTTTACGAGTTAACTGGGTTATCGATCCCCATTGAGCAGCTACAAGATTGGCTGCTTGGGCTGCCAACCGAAGCGGATGGCTTTCAACTCAATCAAAATAATTTGTTAGCATCACTGGATAAGCAGTTAGGACTTAACCGCTGGCACTTGGAATATTTGAACTACCAAGATTATCCGTTCGTCTCAACATCCGCTTCTTCCACTTCAGTGCCACTTCCGGCCAAACTAAAGCTGACTCAAGATCAAGTTTCATTAAATCTCGTTATTTCAAAGTGGACTCTTACGCCATGATTAACACCCCAACACACTGGCCATCACCCGCTAAGCTCAACCTGTTTCTGTACATCACCGGGCAAAGAGCCGACGGATATCATGAATTACAGACACTGTTTCAATTTCTCGATTTTGGTGATGAGTTAACCATTACTGCCAATCAGTCTGGCGCAATAACTCTCACACCAGCCATTGCTGGCGTTGCGCTACAAGACAACTTGATTTGGAAAGCGGCCATCGCCTTACAAAAGGCAAGTGGATGCCGCTATGGCGCGAGCATTGAATTAAATAAAGTTTTGCCAATGGGCGGTGGCATCGGTGGCGGCTCTTCCAATGCTGCAACCGTGCTTGTGGCACTGAACTACTTATGGCAAACCAATTTGTCACAGCAAGAACTCGCTACGCTCGGTTTAACACTCGGGGCGGATGTTCCCGTTTTTGTCCATGGCTTTGCCGCATTTGCTGAAGGCGTAGGTGAAAAACTGACCCAAACCGAACCAAAGCAAAAATGGTATTTGGTGGTTCGGCCTAATGTGAGCATTGCAACGAAAGATATTTTCACTCATCCCAAATTGATAAGGAACACGCCAAAACGAGCGCTAGCAACGCTTCTCGAACACCCTTACGAAAACGATTGCGAAAAAATTGTCCGAATGCTGTACCCAGAGGTTGATAAGCAACTTTCATGGCTGCTACAATACGCGCCGTCAAGATTGACTGGGACGGGATCTTGCGTTTTTGCCGAATTTTCTAGCAAAGTAGAAGCGGAAGCTGTCCTTGCCAAGCTCCCTGACACAGTCTTCGCGTTTGTCGCCTTAGGGTGTAACATTTCGCCACTGAAAAAGACTCTGGCTGAATACCAATTCGCCAACACCCGACCTATTTAAAAACTGGACGCAACCCTGAGGTTTCCACCGTGCCTGATATGAAGCTATTTGCTGGTAACGCCACACCTGAACTAGCCCAACGTATTGCTGAACGTCTATACATCTCTCTTGGTGATGCTACTGTTTCTCGTTTCTCCGACGGTGAAGTTGCAGTGCAAATCAACGAAAATGTTCGTGGTAGCGATGTATTTATTATTCAATCTACTTGTGCTCCTACTAATGACAACTTAATGGAATTAGTAGTGATGATTGATGCAATGCGCCGTGCTTCAGCAGGCCGTATTACTGCTGTCATCCCATATTTTGGTTATGCCCGTCAAGACCGCCGAGTGCGCTCTGCTCGTGTACCGATTACTGCAAAAGTTGTTGCAGATTTCCTTTCAAACGTTGGTGTTGACCGCGTTTTGACCATCGACCTTCACGCAGAACAAATCCAAGGCTTCTTTGACGTCCCAGTAGATAACATCTTTGGTACGCCAGTGTTGCTTGAAGATATGAAAGCGCGTGGGTTAGAAGATCCTGTTGTGGTTTCACCTGACCTTGGTGGCGTGGTTCGTGCTCGTGCGACTGCAAAAGCATTAGGTGATATCGACATCGCAATCGTTGATAAACGTCGTCCACGCGCCAACGTGTCTGAAGTTATGAACCTGATTGGCGATGTTGATGGGCGCGATTGTGTGATCGTGGATGACATGATCGACACTGGCGGCACTTTGTGTAAAGCCGCTGAAGCGTTGAAAGAACGTGGTGCAAAACGTGTGTTTGCTTACGCAACGCACGCGGTATTCTCAGGTAACGCAGCGAAAAATATCAAAAACTCAGTGTTAGACCAAGTTATCGTCACAGACTCGATTACCCTATCTAAAGAGATGGCGGCAACCGGCAAAGTGACGCAATTGACCTTGTCGAGCATGCTTGCTGAAGCGATTCGTCGCATTAGCAACGAAGAGTCTATTTCTGCCATGTTTAATTAAAAATCAGTTTATTTACTGATTTTTAAATGCTTTTAAAGCACTTCATTGAAAAATGAGGTGCTTTTTCCTTTGTTATTTTAGCGCCTCGCACCCTTTCCCTTTTGTGTGCTATCATACCGCGCTTTTGATATTGCAAAGAGATCCTAACCTTGAGCCAACCAATCAAACTTCTTGTCGGGCTAGCGAATCCTGGCCATGAATACGCCAAAACGAGGCACAATGCTGGCGCTTGGGTAGTAGAAGAATTAGCCCGAGTTCATAACGTCAGCTTGAAAAACGAAGCCAAATTCTTCGGTTTCACCGGACGTATCGTGGTTAATGGTGAAGATCTGCGTTTATTGATCCCAACAACTTTTATGAATTTATCCGGTAAAGCCGTGGCGGCCATCGCCAAATTTTACCAGATAAAACCAGAAGAGATCATGGTGGCACATGATGAACTAGACTTACCTCCCGGGGTAGCTAAGTTCAAAATGGGTGGGGGTCATGGCGGGCATAATGGCCTTAAAGACACCATCAGCAAACTCGGCAATAGCAAAGAATTCTACCGCCTGCGGATTGGTATCGGCCATCCGGGGCACAAAGATAAAGTAGCAGGCTATGTTTTAGGTAAAGCACCCGCCAAAGAGCAAGAGTGCTTAGATGCCGCAGTTGACGAATCGGTTCGTTGCTTCGACATTTTACTAAAAGATGGTCTAACTAAAGCACAAAATCGCTTACATACGTTCAAAGCTGAATAAGGTTACAGTCATGGGTTTTAAATGTGGCATCGTGGGTTTACCAAATGTGGGTAAATCAACATTATTTAATGCGCTAACTAAAGCGGGCATCGAAGCAGCAAACTTCCCGTTTTGCACTATCGAACCAAACACGGGTGTGGTTCCTGTTCCAGACCTTCATCTCGATGCGTTAGCAGAAATTGTAAACCCTCAACGTATCCTTCCGACGACAATGGAATTTGTCGATATCGCAGGCCTAGTGGCTGGCGCGTCAAAAGGTGAAGGTTTAGGCAACAAATTCCTTGCCAATATCCGTGAAACAGATGCAATTGGTCACGTTGTTCGCTGCTTCGAGAACGAAAATATCGTTCACGTAGCAGGCAAAGTATCGCCAATTGAAGATATTGAAGTAATCAATCTAGAGCTTGCCCTTGCCGACCTTGATAGCTGTGAACGCGCCATTCAACGTCAAGCAAAACGTGCCAAAGGTGGCGATAAAGACGCTAAATTTGAAATCACCGTATTAGAGAAGCTACTCCCTGTATTAACGGAAGGTGGTATGGCTCGCACGGTTGAACTCTCAAAAGAAGAGCTAGCCGCCGTAGATTATCTCAACTTCTTAACGTTGAAACCAACCATGTATATCGCCAACGTGAGCGAAGATGGCTTTGAAAATAACCCGTACCTTGATGCTGTCAGAGAGTTTGCAGAAAAAGAGAACAATTCTGTGGTTGCTGTTTGCGCAGCCATTGAAGCTGAACTATCTGAACTTGAAGAGGAAGATCGCGCCGAGTTTTTAGCCGATTTAGGCATTGAAGAACCCGGTCTAAACCGCGTGATTCGTACCGGTTACGAACTGCTAACGCTACAAACCTACTTCACCGCTGGCGTAAAAGAAGTGCGTGCATGGACGATTCCGGTCGGTGCGACGGCTCCGCAAGCGGCGGGTAAAATCCATACCGACTTTGAACGTGGTTTCATTCGCGCTGAAGTTGTAGGTTATGATGATTTCATTCAATATCGTGGCGAAAATGGAGCAAAAGAAGCAGGTAAATGGCGCTTGGAAGGTAAAGAATACATCGTAAAAGATGGCGATGTTATCCACTTCCGCTTCAACGTGTAAATAACTCGTTAATCAGCCATTAATACACCATTAAAGCCGACAGATTCTGTTGGCTTTTTTGTTTTTTTCTCAAAACCAACCTTAGCGACAAGCAAGGAAAAATCAATAAGCTTAATGATTTATTAACCGTTTTTGATCACAAACACGTCTCTTTGTTCAAAAAAAGTTCGAACGGTTGGTTTCAAAGAATTTATTCAAAAAAACTATTGACGCTCTAGAGCCATATCCGCATAATGCGCTCCGTTCTCGACATTAAGGCAAACTTAAAGAGAGAATAAAAATGGCTACGTAGCTCAGTTGGTTAGAGCACATCACTCATAATGATGGGGTCACAGGTTCGAATCCCGTCGTAGCCACCATTTCCTAAGTGTTTTTCTTATGAAAATATTTAGGAAAGTTGCGGAAATGGCGAAATTGGTAGACGCACCAGATTTAGGTTCTGGCGCCGCAAGGTGTGAGAGTTCAAGTCTCTCCTTCCGCACCATTATTTAGATGAGCAATCATCTTGTAGGGCTATCGCCAAGCGGTAAGGCAGCGGCTTTTGATGCCGCCATCCCCTGGTTCGAATCCAGGTAGCCCTGCCA
>AEZC01000227.1 GCA_000257205.1 Vibrio ordalii ATCC 33509
ACTTATCATCGGTCAGAGCTGGTGAGAAATGCGGCCCAAGTGCTCAATATAGAGCTTCATTACCTGCCGCCATACAGTCCCAACTTAAATCCAATAGAGCTGCTTTGGAAAGTAATGAATGAGCATGTGAGGAACAATGCTTATTTCTCCTCGAAAGCAACCTTTACCTCTGCTATCAAAACGTTTTTCGATATGACACTACCAGAAGTCGCAGGCTCACTGCTATCCAGAATTACGGATAATTTTCAGATATTGAAACCTGCATCTTCAAGTTGAACGGGTATATACTCCCTAAGGATTTTGTCCTTTTGGCCAGGCACTCGCTTGGCCTTTTTTATTTGCCGGCATTGCACCACGATAAAACACATTGCACTAGGCTAGACCATGTTTAACAGAGCCAACAATATAAGTTCACTATTTTTCAATAAGTTAAAGGTGGCACATAACCTGCTATATAATAAGTACAAATGCATGGCAGCGTTTGTGCTTCTTTTCAGTGCTAAGGAAGAGCACTGACCGTTCATGTTCTTTCACCCCCTTTTTAGGGGGCTTTTTTTATCCCATCACCACAGTCCATACGCAAAATGTTTGGCGTTTCAGACAAGCGGAAATCAGCAGGGATAACACTTGCTCAAATTTATTGAACCACTCTATTCATTTCAGAGATTGGTTTAACGCTGATAAGTCAGTATGATTCAACGACTTTTTCTATAACCCTCTTCTCTATGACCAAAATACTTCACCACCCGATCCAAGGGGCAAGTTGGATGCTGATCGCAGGCCTCGCTTTTGCGATAGTCAATAGCCTTGCTCAAATCGCCAGTATCAATTATGGCCTGCCATCTACCACGGTGGCGCTGGTTCAATATGCCATCGCGTTAGTCGTTATTTTGCCGTATTTATCAAGGTTAGGGATCCGCTACTCGCTACGCACCGATCATTTAAGCATGCATATTTTCCGTGTGTTTTTATCTGTGATTGGCATACAGCTCTGGTTATGGGCACTCGCCTATCCCGTACCCATTTGGCAAGGTATTGCACTGCTGATGACCTCTCCTCTTTTTGCCACGATTGGCTCAGGTCTTTTTTTAAAAGAGAAAGTGGCTACAGCGCGCTGGGGGAGCAACATTAACTGGCTTTGTCGGGGCGATGATCATCCTTGAACATTGGGCTGACGATTTCAACTTGGCATCGTTGCTGCCTGTTGGCGCGGCATTTTTTTGGGCTTGTTACTCTTTGATGGTGAAAAAACTGTCTGCCCATGACTCACCGTCTACTATGGTGGTCTACCTTTTGATACTGCTCACACCGTTCAATCTGCTGCTCGCTTTGCCAGATTGGCAAACACCGCAAGAAGGTACTCTGTGGCTTATATTGCTTTTTGCGGGTGCGATGACGGCACTGGCTCATTGGGCGATAGTTAAAGCCTATGCAGTGGCAGATGCGTCTTTTGTACAACCTTTTGATCACGCAAAGCTGCCACTGAATGTTTTGGCGGGTTGGTTAGTGTTTGGCTGGGCACCACCTGGGCGGTTATGGCTTGGCGCTGCCATCATTATCGCTTCAGTGGCCTTTATTACTCACTGGGAAACAAAAAAATCTTCGCGTTGAAATAAAAAGTCACTCCACTCTTTCCTATTCTCTAAGCAATGCTTCTTGAGGAAAACACGATGGCAAAACCGATAAAAATCACACTATACCGATGGGCTGGAAGTTGGGGTCCATTTAAAGTCACCATCCCTTGCGGCGAGTGTACTCTCACCAAAGACATTTTGACTGACACCTTCAATAATGAACTGGAGGGCATTCCCATCGAGTTAGAAGTCAAAGACTGGCTATCGTACTGGTGGGAACCCTTGAAACTTGGCGCATGGCACGCCCCAATATTGGTCGTTGAAGGTAAAGTGATCAGCCAAGGAGAAGCGTTAAATCGAGGTGTTTTGGTTCAATCGGTGATCAAAGAGTGGGCACAACGTGACGAGTTAACTGGCAATATTGTGTATGGAAAAGCCACTTGCCCATACTGCGTCAAAGCAAAAAAATTGCTGGATGAAGCGGGAATTCAATACACCTATCATGATGTAGTCAAAGAAAGTGCGGCGCTGTACCGGATGATCCCAGAAGTTAAAGCCATCATCGGTCAAAAAACGCCCGTCACCGTGCCACAAATTTGGCTAGAAAGCCGCTATATCGGCGGGTGTGATAAATTGGAAGATTGGCTAACCAAAAAAAGTCAGTAGTGCTCCAGAGCATCTGGTTACTTTAGAAGAAAAAGTACTGACGCCTCAGAAACCGCCGACTCTTTAGTCAGTAATGGTATACGGGCTCTTTGTGGACGAATGGTGGACGAATTTGCACAGTCATTTTTACCCGAGTAAATAAAGCAAAGCCCCAGCTTGTTACCAAGCTAGGGCTTTTTAATTCTTAGGCATTCACTATTTGCTGAATTTCTTCACTAGCGTTTTAATGAAAGACTTTTTCTTTGCTTGTGGTTTGCCATGCATTGCATCATACATCGCTTTTTTTGCGATCAGTTGACCAACGTAAACACCACCTAATTCATAACCCATGAATCACCTCAACATGTAATTTATTTACCTGACGAGGTGTATATTAGTCCAAAAAAGAACAAAAACAAGACTTGAGTCACAAAATAAAGTAATTAATTTTCAGTTAACCGCGTTTAGGCTGCTTATAGGTTTTACCAGCAGCCAAGTAAGTTTCTTTCTGCTTAACTTCAAACATGGTTTCAAAAAACCAAGCAACAAACTTAATAACGTCATCGCCTTCATTCATAATGTGTTCGACAAACTCTTCTTCTTCACCTTGCTCATTTTCTTGCAACACGACGTGGTAAATGCGTTGCTCCCCATCCACTTCGGCTAAAGCGAACTGGCCCACTAACGTTAAGGCTGCTTCAGCAATATCTTGATCTTCAAATACTTTCAGCATGTCTAACGCTTGAGGAAGTGTTTTTTGCTCGCACAAGCTTTTGACTAATGCTTGAAATTCATCTTGTTGCATTGATTTTTCCGTCGAATTAATGTCGCCGAGATTATACCTCAAATTATTTCTCTTGTGCCGACATGTACGATGCAAATGCACAACTAGACTTAAACCGCTTCAAACCGGAAGGGTATAAACAGCATTAAGCGAATTTGCTTTGACGTAAGCGATAGGAAGAACACAACACCAAAAACATAGCGCAACTGGTTGCTAAATAGAACCAGCCTAGCGACATCTGACTCGTGATCCATCTTTCCACCAAGTATCCCCCTAAGAATCCAGCTAAACACATTTGAATGGAGCCGGATAAAGCCGCAACGGAGCCCGCTTGAGTTTTGTGTGGCCCGAGCAGCATGCTGGTGGATAATGGAAATGAGATACCTTGCGCAACCGTTAACCAAGTAAATCCCCACACTAAATTAAACACGCTCATCGGTGTTATCAGTAACCAAACACCGGCAAAAGCGATAATGACAATCGCCAAAGCAAGTAAACGCTGGGATGAAAAACGATCATTGAGTAAGTTAACGGCAACACTGCCTATCATCAAACCCGCGGAAGGGATGATCATTACGGTTCCATAATCGGCGGCCGTTAACCCCAACTTGTTTTGCAAAAGAAAAGGCAGCACCGACAGAGTCACTAAGCTAGATAAATAGCTGATCCAGTTGTAACTGGCGCTGGTCAGCACTTGGGAATTTTTCAATAGTAGCAAGTAGTTATGCAATACGGCCTTCGGTTGAAACCGATATTTCGCGTATGGCAACGTTTCTGGCAATATCCACCAACCTAAAATAAAAATGGTACAGATATACACTAATACGAACACAAACACGGACTGCCAACTTAAATGAAAGGCAAGCTACCCACCGAGTACGGGGGCAATAATGGGCATAATTGAGGCGGTGATGGCGATGTAAGAAAGCGCCTTTGTTAATTGCAGACCATCATAACTGTCACGCAGCACACTGCGGCCAAGAACAGAAGCACTTCCCGCGCCAAGCCCTTGCAGTAGGCGACCAGCAGCCAACGCATGAAAATTATCCGAAAAACAGACACACAATACTGTACCGGCCAAATAGATCCCCTGCCCGAGTAAAAATGTCGGGCGTCTACCAACCGCATCAGACAATGGCCCGTAAAAAAGCTGTGACATTCCAAACGCCACTAAAAAGAGAGTGACGAGCCATTGAATACTGGCTTGGTCAACCATTAAGTCTCGGCTGATCAGCGGCAGTGCAGGTAAATAGATGCTCACCCCAACTTGGCCCGTGGCAATGATCATCATCGCCAATAACATCGGCGTCTTTTTAAATGGTGTGCTAGCGAGAGTTTTCATGGATTGCTAAGTGAGCTCTTATCGTCGGTAGATGTGGTGTCAAAATACGTTTTCAGTATATATTGGCAACTCAGATTTGATAATAAAGCACTCAGGAAATGAATTAGTTCCAATGAGGAATGAGTAGGGTAACGATGGATTGGATACAAAATGTTAAAACATACATGCGAGTGGTTGAAGAAGGCAGCTTTAACGGCGCGGCACGTAAGCTCAATACCACCAGCTCAGCCATCAGTAAACGAGTACATTGGCTGGAAGAGAAAATTGGCGTGCAGTTACTTAAGCGCACCACACGAACGGTGACACAAACCGAAGCGGGTGCTCTCTTTTATGAGCGAGCAAAAGCACAACTTGAAAGTTGGCAATCGGTGGTTGATGAAACACGATCTGTCAGCCAAACTCCCGCTGGCCTGCTAAAAATTGGGGCGACACTCTCTGTGGGCTCAAAATTTTTGGTGCAGTATTTAGATGAATTTCTACAGCGCTACCCTGACATTCGAATCCAACTGACCACAACAACTCCGGGGCAATTGCCCGAACTTCACCTTGATTTATTCATCAGCCGAGAAATTGACCAACTCAACTCCCTCAGTTTTAAAGCCTCCCCCCTATTTGAACATAGGGCCGGCTTTTATGCTTCTCCTAACTATATTGAAAAATATGGTATGCCCAAATCCGCCGAACAACTTCAACAGCACAATGTCTTGATTTGGGGAGAACACACAACGCGCGAATTAAAAACCTCCACGGGCAAACGCCTATCCGTATCGGGTAATTTCGCGACAACCAATCCAGAAGCACTTTTCTATGCAGGCAAAAATGGCATGGGAGTGATTGTCACCAACGATGTGATGGTCAAAGAAGAGCTACGTTTGGGCAATTTGGTACGTTTGCTACCCGATATCACCGTTGATCAAGCAACGGTTTACGCTTATTACCCTAAACTTGATTATCAACACACTCGAACTCATTTATTTCTCAACTACTTAAAAGAAAAATTAACGAATGAAGCTAAGTAATCAAATTAGTATTACGGATATTTTGATCACAAAATGGGGCACAAGAAACAATCTATCCTAGAAAAAAGTCTCCATAAAACTCTGTAACCAAGCCACTGAATAAACAATATTTTATTTTTTACATCTCAAGTCCCCATCATTGCGAGTGGCAAAAATGCGCAATATCGACCATAGTCACTAAGTGCATATTCTAAAAAAACAGAGTACGACATATGACTATAACATCATTGGCTAGGGATGCAGTTAGTCTAAACACCATAAACAAGCTCATGCAACTCGATGGTCCTGAGTTACACGATAGAGCTACTTTGGTGCTGCATACACATTTTCAAACCTGCTGTACATGCATTGTCGAGGTCGACAATTTACATTACAGGGCTCATGCCTTATCCCATGCTGGCAAATCGCCAGACGACAGCGATACAGGTTATCCGCTTAGGGGAACACCATATGAACAAGTATGGAAATCAAAACAGGAATACTGTCTCTTCCCGTCACACGTGATGAGCCTATTTCCCAATGACAAGTTTCTGATTGAAAATAAGATTGACGCTTATATCGGTATTCCCTTACGCGCCCAAAATGGCGAGGTGATAGTAATTCTCGTGTCTACTTTCTATTCGTCCATCGAGGATGAGGAATCCGTGATTGGCTATCACCAGCTCATTGCTAACATAGTCGTACACAGTTTGCGCAATAAATGGCTAACTGAACGCTCTGATAGATTGGTGAATCAACTTAACTATGAAGTTTCTCACGACAATCTAACCGATTTAATGAATCGCAGTTATCTAGCTGACAAATTAGAACGTTTGGTTGAAACGACAGATAAGCCTTTTACTCTTGCTTATTTAGATATTGATAATTTCAAAGCGCTCAATGATTCACATGGTCACTACATTGGCGATCAAATCATTAAATTTGTAGCTAATACTATCATTCAAAACGTTTCGGAAGAGCATTTAGCATTTAGAATTGCAGGGGATGAATTCGCGTTTATAACTTTTTCTAACGATCCGCTGCAAATCTGTCGCAACATATTGGATAAACTGGATGTGGGTTATATCGACGCATCACATCATATTAAAATTAGCTTAAGTATCGGCATCTCTAAAAAAAATCAAGAAGCCATTACGACCGATCAACTGATTCTCAACGCCTGTTTAGCGCTCAAAGAGTGCAAGCAAACTCGCAACAGTAATATCCGTTGTTATGATACCCATTTGAGTAACCAGTACCATCGCCAAACTCGAATAACTGAAGCACTACGCAGTGAACTCAGTAAACCAACCAGTAGAAATAGTGAAATATTCGTAGTGGCGCAGCCAATCGTCAGTCGTGATCAGAATGAGTGGAATTATTTTGAGATCCTCACTCGCTGGAATAGCGAAACTCTAGGTAGCATTTCACCAATTGAGTTTATCAATACCGCAGAACAATCAGGTTTAATTGTGGAGTTGGGAGAACGTATTGTTGAACTAGCCTGTCTAGCAAAAGTTGAATTAGAGGAGGGCTTAGGATACAAGGTAAGATTAGGACTTAACTGCTCGGCGCATGAACTTACCAACTCCAATCGTTATCTTGAACACTTAATGCAAACCCTTGATCGATAAAACTTTAAACCAAATGAGTTTACGATTGAACTCACTGAAACCGTGCTGCTTTCACAAACCAGTGAAGTAAGATACATCTTAGATAAGCTCAGACTGCTTGGTTTTATGATTGCGCTTGATGACTTTGGTACTGGCTATTCAAGCTTAAATTACATCCACAGCTATCCCATCGATTGTATTAAAATTGATGCCACTTTTATCAAAAACATGCTGTGTAGTGAAACTGCGGAGAGCGTAGTTTGGCTCATTATCCAACTTGCAAATCAACTTAAAGTCGATCTTGTTGCTGAAGGGGTAGAGAGCCAAGAGGCACTTGAAAAACTCTATGCTATGGGATGTGGGCAGATCCAAGGCTACTACTTTTCAAAACCCGAAACACCGCTCTCTATCGTGACTCATTGGAACAATATCAATCATGTACAGCGTGCATAAAAAGCCCCCTCAATTTAAAAATCAGGGGGCTATCGGGCTTATTATGCTTATTATGCTAACTCATTAAGAATCTTGGTCAGCCAAAGCTCCACTAGTGGCATAACGCAACTCTTGTTGTTTAAGCATAGAATCGAGTTCATTGCGCCTTGCAACAAAGCCCGCCATCTCTTTTTTAGGCACTGAATTTGCCATTGGAATATTAGCCGTCATGGCATTCACCGCGCGATCTCGAATCATCAGCTCATAATGCAGATGAGGCCCTGACACACGACCTGATTGTCCTGATAAACCGATCCGATCACCCCGTGATACTTTCTGACCTTTACGCACTAAAATTTTACTCAAATGCAAATAGCGTGTTTTGTAAGTACTGCCATGCTGGATCACTACATAATTACCCGCATAAGGGTGGTTGCGCGTCATGATCACCGTGCCATCGCCAGTAGAAAATACAGGTGTACCAACTGGCACACCAAAGTCAGTACCATTATGCGGTGCAACTCTTTTTGTCACTGGATGCAAGCGATGCGCATCAAAATTAGAGGTAATACGTTTGTTTGTCGTAGGATAACGCTGAAATGCACGCTGCAGGCTATCGCCATTCTTGTCATAGTACTGCCCATCACGGTGTAAATAAGCAGAAACGTCTTTACCTCGACTATAGATTTTAATCGCTTGGATTTCACGGTTACCCGTCAACTTTTCACCGACAAATTGACGAGATTGAACCACTTCAAATCGGTCACCAACCCTAAGATCACGGGAGAAGTTGAGCTTATCTTTAAGTAAAGAGACGATCTGCTCTATCTCGGCGCTGCCTAATCCTATCGAATTGACCGACTGAGAAAAGCTGCCTTGGATCTCACCAACCATAGCAAACTCTTTCCATATACCCGGTATTTTAACATCTTGAAACTCATAGGTACCATCTTCTAGGCGTGAATACACCGCACGCTCGACTAGGCTAAATTCCAACTCCATTTTGGAAAGCGCATTTCCGTCTTGTGCTTTCCAAAACCTAAGGATGTTGCCAGGCTTCAACGTATCTAATGCGAGATAGTTTAAATCGGTTTCCATAATCTTCATCAAATCTTGATAACCGAAACCAAGTTGATTAAAGATGGTGCTTAAATTGTCACCAGGTTTTATCTCATATTCAAAATCTGGAAGGTTTTTCACATCAACAGTGTCAGACAAAATCGACTGAACAATTTGAGTGTCAGTAATAGAGAGCTCAATTTGGCGCTGTAAGGAGCTATCCTGAATAGATGAGGAAAACGCGATGGCCGCGACAATCGGCAGGCCAATAACCGACGCTTTCTTTGGAAGTGAAAGCTCAGAAAAGCGCAGAATGAGAGAACGAGAAAGCACTATCTACCCTGTTGATTAAGTCAAAAGAGCCTCAAGATTAAGACTTTCTGTTTCAAAAGTCACCTATCTCGTGTAATTCTAGGGTCAAAAAGGCACCGAAGTGCCTTACAATAAATCAACGATTACCAGTAAAAATGAGTGCTGCCCTAGTCATGCTGCACACTTTAGCAAGGCTTATCAATAACCTATTGATAAGTCGTCACTAGGCTATTTTCCTCTCCAAAACCATTGGCAATGTACTGGTCAGCACTAGGGTCATTAACCCATTGTTGGTCATCCAACAAGTAACGAAATTGAAATTCAGCATCTTTAGGTAAACGGGTTTTAAATTTAAAACTATTACTTTTCGCTACCTTTTTCATTGGTTCTGGTTGCCAGTCAAGAAAATCCGCCACTATCGCAACATGGCCAGCAGTCTCTGGAGCATCCAGTTCAAAGGTCACTTCGACTTCTTCTTTTGTTTTAAAAAAACGTTTATTGATCATCACAAACTCCATCTCTGTATAAAAACATCCTACCTAGTGAATCATAAGAAAATAGACTCACATCCACAACTCTAAATAGTAAAAATTCCGCCGCCGAACCATTATATTTATAGCCTCTGTGGAATATTCCCCCTCTTTACAGCATTTTAAATGAGCGTAGAATTCACCGCGCTTTCTACGAACCCCCTATTTTCAATAAGGTTATCAATTATGTTTGTCATATATGAATCCTACAAAGCCGGTCTGTTACGACCAAAACAGTGGTTAAATAATATCAGTGCAGGTTTGATTGTAGGGGTCGTTGCTCTGCCACTGGCGATGGCATTTGCTATTGCTTCTGGCGTAAAACCGGAGCAAGGGATATACACCGCCATTATTGCAGGCATTATCGTTTCACTGTTTGGCGGTTCGCGAGTACAGATAGCCGGTCCAACGGGCGCTTTCATCGTGATACTCGCTGGAATTGTTAGCCAGTACGGGGTCAGCGGGTTGCAGATAGCCACTATGATGGCGGGTGTGATTCTATTGGTTCTTGGTTGGGGCAGCAAAACTCGGTAGCATTATCCACTATATTCCTGACCCCGTAATCGTCGGCTTTACCAGTGGTATTGGTGTCATCATCTGGGTTGGGCAATGGCAAGAGTTCTTCGGTCTTCCCAAGATCGAAGGTGAGCATTTTCATCAAAAATTAGTGTCTATTTTCCATGCCTTTCCGCAGATGGATTGCGCTACAACAAGCCTTGCGTTGTTTTCGCTCACGCTGGTTATCTTCGGTCCTAAGATCCCGAAGCTCTCGAAAGTACCAGGGCCGCTGCTTGCTCTCGTCACCGTTACCGTGTTGCAATATTTTGTTGGCTTTGAAGGGATCCGCACGATTGGATCGGCTTTTGGAGGCATACCTCAAGGCCTGCCAGAGTTTTCGCTTCCAGAAGTTAGCTTCTCTCAAATTATTCTATTGATTGGTCCTGCTTTTGCGATTGCTATGCTGGGCGCGATTGAATCATTGCTTTCGGCGGTGGTCGCCGATGGTATGGCGGGCACCAAACACAACTCAAACCAAGAATTAGTCGGCCAAGGTATCGCTAATATCGTGGCTCCACTGTTCGGTGGCATTGCAGCGACAGGCGCCATTGCACGTACTGCAACCAATATACGCAACGGGGGGACAAGCCCACTTTCGGGCGTGGTGCACTCGCTCACTCTGGTCATTATCCTTATTGCACTTGCACCATTAGCCGTCAATATTCCACTGGCAGTACTCAGTGCGATTTTGTTCGTCGTAGCATGGAACATGAGTGAAGTTCCCCACTTTATTAAATTGGTTAAACGCGCACCCAAAGCCGATGTGGTTATTTTGTTGCTAACCTTTGGATTAACCGTGTTTGCTGACTTAGTGGTCGCCGTCAATATCGGGGTGATCATCGCTACCCTTCACTTTGTAAAACGTATGGCATCTAGCGTTGAAGTGAAAGCCAGTACACATCATGAACTCAGTGCTGATCTACTTCGTCATGGGCAAACTCAGTTACCAAGAGAGCTCGCCGTTTACGCCTTAGAAGGCCCATTTTTCTTTGCTGCGGCTGAAACCTTTGAGCGTGTGATGAGCAGCATTCAAGAGCAGCCAGAAATTTTAATTATTCGCCTTAAATGGGTTCCATTTATGGACATTACTGGCCTGCAATCCATTGAGGAAATGATCGAAAACTTCCACAAAAAGAATGTGCAAGTGTTGATCTCTGGTGCAAATACCCGTGTGGCAATGAAACTGAAAAAAGCGGGGATTGTTGATTTGGTCGGTGAAGATAATTTCTTTAGTCAATTCGATGATGCGCTTAGTGTTAGCTTACAACGTTTGAGTATCAGTTCAGCTCAATAAAGCTCATTGGACCTATACATTTTTGGCCTTTAGCCTGCGGTTAAAGGCCTTTGACTGACCCGTCCCTCTTACCTTAACCACCCAGTTTTCCGCAGCCCTCCTTAAGTCTTTGTAAAACGGACGCCTCAATCAATAACAGAGTATTAACCAATGCAACAACAGCAAAACAAATGACCGTGTTATCTGAGAATGACAGCTCTTTTATTTGAATACTTAACCTTTGTTAATGAATAGTATTGCAAGCCATTTTAAAAATAGATATTCTTGCCTGCAATGACTAAATAGAGCTATTTAGTGCATTTTTATGCCACCAGTTGGTGGCTATTGACCCGCAGTAATACGAGACACAACATGCAAGATAACGCTCAAACTATTGAAGCTCCTGTAGCACCAACACAAAGTAGCTTTTGGATGTTTTTCATCCCTTCGTTAATTGGTCTATTTTTGTTTATGGCGCCAATTAGCTACCAAGGTGACTTAACCATTCCAGTTGCCGTCCTTGCTAAATCTATTCAAGCTATTTTGGGCGATTACCTTGTTGCAATAGTGACAGTGATCATCGCCTTTATGTCTGCAGCTTCCATTTTATGTAAAATTTTTCAACCTGCATTCATTACAAAGAGTCCTTTCTTAAATGGGCTTTTTAATCCATCTGTGCTTTGGTTAGCCGTCCGTGTATTTGGTGGTATCGCCGTCATCATGACGTTTTTCCAAATCGGCCCTAAGGCTATCTGGGAAGAAAACACTGGCGGTATGGTTCTTGAGGGTTTATTACCCACTTTATTTTCTGTATTTATTTTTGCCGGGCTTTTGCTGCCTTTACTGCTTAACTTCGGGCTGCTAGAGCTATTTGGTAGCTTATTAAGCAGAATCATGCGTCCAGTTTTTAACCTTCCAGGCCGTAGTGCAATTGACTGTATGGCTTCTTGGTTAGGTGATGGCACTGTTGGTATCTTACTAACCAGTAAACAGTACGAAAACAAATTTTATACTCAACGTGAAGCTGCTATTGTTGGTACAACATTTTCTGCCGTATCAATTACCTTCAGCTTAGTCGTTATTGCACAAGTGAAACTAGAACATCTGTTCTTGCCTTTTTATGGCACCATTTGCCTTGCAGGCTTTGTAGCGGCGATCATCATTCCTCGCCTGCCACCATTAAGTTTCAAAAAGAATACTTACATTGATGGGACATCTCCTGCTAAAGATGCAGATGCAGTTCCAAATGGTCACACGTCTTTCTCATGGGGTATGGAATTAGCGCTAGCAAAGGCAAGCCAAGTCAAATCTGCAAAAGCTATTTTCGCTGAAGGTATCCGTAACGCTGTTGATATGGTGTTTGGCGTATTACCTATCGTGATGGGTTTGGGTACTATGGCTTTGATTATTGCAGAATACACCT
>AEZC01000228.1 GCA_000257205.1 Vibrio ordalii ATCC 33509
AGCACCTAAGCAAGATCAATTTAGGGAAAATATAGCGTTATTTTTAATACTATTTCTGTATTCACTTCCGTAAATTCTTGCACTTAATCACATTTATGATCATTGATACTCCCTCAAGAGGAAAGTGGCTAAATTATGTGCCGCGCATTTCTGAAATATTCGTAACCATGACCTAAACTACGAATTATTAAGTAAATCAAGGCAGAGGTCGTTATGTGGCAAACACTCATTCAGCAGTTATCCGATACCCTGATGTTTGAATTTAACCCTGTTGAAAAAGAAAAAATCAGCGGTGGTGACATTAGTGATTGCTACATGATCAGCGATGGCGAGCAACGCTATTTTGTTAAAGTGAACACACGAGACTTCTTAGCTAAGTTTGAGATTGAAGGTGAAAACCTACGCTCGCTTCGTGAAACGTCAACAGTACAGGTTCCTGAATTAGTGATGATTGGAACCAGTAAAAATGATGCTTTCATTGTTTTAAACTATCTACCAACCAAACCTCTTGATAACGCAACGAACAGCTATGAATTTGGTGTACAACTGGCAAAACTACATCAATGGGGAGAACAAAAAGAGTATGGGTTTGATACAGACAATTATATTGGTTCCACTTTGCAGCCAAATCCGTGGGACAAAAAATGGTGTCATTTTTTTGCAGAACAACGTATCGGCTGGCAATTGCAATTGTTGCGTGAAAAAGGAATTGAGCTATTCAATATCAGCGAGTTGGTCGATGTTGTCCAATCTCGCTTAGCTAACCACAGCCCTCGCCCATCTCTGCTGCATGGAGATTTGTGGCACGGAAATATGTGGCAAACTCTGTATTTGGTCCAATTTGCTACGATCCTGCTTGTTATTGGGGTGATCGTGAATGCGATATCGCAATGACAGAGTTATTTGAAGGTTTTCAACCTGAGTTTTACCAAGGCTATGAGAGCGTTTCACCTTTGAGTTTGGACTATGTAGAGCGCAAGAATATCTACAACCTCTACCATGTACTGAACCATTACAATCAATTCGGCGGCCACTATCTGGTCGAAGCGGAAAGTTTGATCAAGAAAATTCTCTCTTTTTAACGGTGTAAACAACCGATCGGTACAGATAACAAAAGATCATCAATGAATGGCTATTTTGTTGTTTTATGGGCTAATTCAAAGTTTGAACTTAATTTTCCGCTTAAAGGAACTTAGCGACTTAGTATTAATATATCTCCAAGGATGTAAGGAAAGAGATATGAAAAATTACACGGAAAGAATGGTCAACTGCCCTCACTGCGGTCATTCCATTAGGATCACCCTAGATGCATCAAATGGTAGCCAAGAGTTTTATGATGATTGCCCCGCCTGTTGCCATGCGATTCATCTCAATATGATGGTCGATGAACGTTTAGACAAAATAGAGTTGTTTGTTGATGCCGATGATGAACAAATCTTTTAAAAAGTGAGCGCTTGGCAAGCGCTCTTCTTAATGGTTACGTGCAACACGCCAAGCCCCCCTATCTAGCCTAATCAAGCTTTGTCTGAAATAGATTTCACCACATACAGCGCGACGAACAACCTTCCCAATAAACATTAGGTAATTTCATCAGTTTTTCATGGAGCTTAGTGACACATTTCTTTATCATCCATGCCTACGCGATAAGTTGATTATTGGTCGCTATTTTTGCTTGTCCTTCCTCTGGAGATATTTGTGCATCGTTATAAACAAGAAGCTTCAAATTTAATCAAATTGGCAACACCTGTGTTGATTGCCTCTATTGCTCAAACTGGAATGGGCTTTGTAGATACTGTCATGGCAGGTGGTGTGAGTGCGATTGATATGGCTGCGGTATCGATCGCAGCAAGTATTTGGTTACCTTCGATTCTATTTGGTGTTGGGTTATTAATGGCATTAGTTCCCGTTGTGGCGCAACTCAATGGATCAGGGCGGCAAAAGAAAATTCCTTTTGAAATCCAACAAGGCGCAGCGCTAGCGTTGTTTGTGTCTATCCCCATTATTGGTGTCCTTTTTCAAACTCAATGGATTTTGGGGTGGATGGATATTGAGCCGCTGATGGCTGAAAAAACTAACGGGTACATGTACGCCGTGATGTTTGCCGTACCTTCTTATTTACTATTTCAAGCCTTGCGTAGTTTCACGGATGGTATCTCACTGACGAAACCCGCTATGGTGATTGGTTTCGCGGGCTTATTAGTTAACATTCCACTCAACTGGATTTTCGTATACGGAAAATTTGGCGCACCAGAGCTAGGCGGTGTGGGTTGTGGTGTGGCGACGGCAATTGTCTATTGGTTGATGTTTTTTATGCTGCTGTTTTATGTCGTCACTTCTAAGCGCATGGCGCACATTAATATCTTTGGTGAATTCCATAAACCACAATTGAAAGCGCAAATTCGCTTATTCAGGCTTGGTTTTCCTGTGGCGGCAGCGATATTTTTTGAAGTTACTCTATTTGCTGTGGTCGCATTGTTGGTCGCTCCACTCGGTTCATTGGTGGTGGCGGCTCATCAAGTCGCTTTGAATTTCTCATCATTAATTTTTATGTTACCGATGAGTATCGGCGCGGCAGTGAGCATCCGTGTTGGCCATAAGCTGGGCGAGAAAAATATTGAAGGGGCAACCATCGCTTCGCAGGTTGGTTTGCTAGTCGGTTTATCTACTGCAATTATCACGGCGACGTTAACGGTTCTATTTCGTGAATATGTGGCTTTGCTTTATACGGAAAACCAAGCGGTTGTAGCCATGGCGATGCAGTTGCTTATTTTTGCGGCTATTTATCAATGTATGGATGCGATTCAAGTCGTTGCAGCAGGAGCGCTACGTGGTTATAAAGACATGACGGCTATTTTTAATCGTACCTTCATTGCTTATTGGATGATTGGCCTGCCAACGGGCTATGTATTAGCAATGACTGATTTCATTGTCGAACCTATGGGTGCCAGTGGGTTCTGGATAGGATTTATCGTTGGCTTATCTTCTGCTGCTTTGATGCTGGGTATCCGCTTACACTGGATGCATCAACAAGCCGATAGCGTGCAACTCGATTTTGCATCGAAATAACGGCTTGATTCTCTGAATTTCAACGTGGCGAAAAGGCGTTGCGATGCAATAATAAGGTCAGACATTGTCTGGCCTTATTTATATTGCTGGCCTTTCTCTCATAAAACGTGCAAATCTTGGTTTCCCTTCGGCAGTGAGATCATTAAAACGAAAAGTAATAATGGATCCGATCTTTGGCGGATTATTTCTGATCTCATCAGAAAAACCGCTGCCGATATAGAACTCAATACCGTTTTCTAAGCGCACTAGCACTGATCCCATCATACCTTGGTACTTGCCAGAACCCAGTTTATAACCAATGACCGTAGCTTCAGCATCGTAAGCGCATCATAAA
>AEZC01000229.1 GCA_000257205.1 Vibrio ordalii ATCC 33509
AACAACCGTATTGATGATATTTCTGAAATCAAATTGGCGTTAAAAATGCGCCAGTCCGAGCTCAATGCAGTAGTCGGGCGTATCCAAGACTCAAACCAACAAATTAAAGAAGCAGCACAATCATCCTCTAAAAATAGCGAAACTACGGCGATCAATTTAGAGGGGCAAACACGAGAAACAGAACAAGTTGCGGCCGCGATTAATGAGATGCATTCTACCGCAAATGAAATTGCCCAAAACGCTCAAAGTGCATCTGATGGTGCAGAAAATGCCAAACAAGCTGCTGAACAAGGTATGGATTCCGTTAAAGAAACCTTGAACGCAATGCAACAGTTAGCAAGCCAGCTCAACAATGCATCTACCATTGTGACTCAATTAGCTGAACATGGTAAAACCATTGGACAAGTGTTGGTTGTGATCCAATCTGTCGCAGAGCAAACCAATCTACTTGCACTCAACGCTGCTATCGAGGCGGCTCGGGCGGGTGAACAGGGTCGTGGCTTTGCGGTCGTCGCAGACGAAGTTCGCACTTTGGCACAACGCAGTCATGAGTCAACTAAAGAGATCCAAAATGTCATCGCACTTATTCAAACTAGCACCCACCAAGCTGTGGATGCGATGTATGAAGGTACACAATTATCGGAATTATGTGTTAACAGCGCCAATGTTTCTGGCGATAAACTCAATATACTACTTAAACAAGTGGTTGATATTACTGACAGAAATGAACAGATTGCAACCGCAGTAGAAGAGATGGCACGTGTTACCGAGGATATGAATTCAAGCGTTCAATCGATCAGTGATGTCTGTGTTGCGACCAATATTTTGGCCAGTGATACACGAGATGAATGTGAGAATTTAGTCGTAAACCTTGGTTCTCAAGGACAGTTAGTCAGCCAATTTAGAAAGTTATAGTTGTCATCCTTCCAAGTAAGCCCTCTTATTAGGGGCTTGCCAAAAATCCACGGCGTTAACATGGCATTATTATCATTAGTGAGTAACTTTAAACTTGTTTTTCTTGGACAAGGCTACATATTAAATTCTTACCCATATTACTGAGCCAAATCATGCCAACCACCGCCCTATTTTCTCCACCTTCACTCACGCGCCAACTCCTGCAAATGACTTGGCCGATGATGTTTGGTGTGCTGTCCCTCATGAGCTTCCAACTGGTCGATAGTGCGTTTATCGGCCAACTTGGCGTGTTACCCCTTGCCGCGCAAGGGTTTACATTACCCATTCAGATGATCATCATCGGCCTTCAGGTTGGGCTTGGCATTGCAACCACAGCGGTGATTGCTCGCGCATTGGGTGCGGGCCAAATTCGCTACGCAAAGCAGCTTGGTGGGTTGGTCGTCGCTATTGGCAGTATTGGGGTTGCTCTGTTTTCAGTGATTATCTATTTACTGCGTCACCCAATCTTAGCGCTACTCAGCGCTCCTGAATCTGTGTATCAGATCGTCGACAGCTACTGGATTTATTGGCTAGTCAGTGCTTGGGTGGGCGCGGTGCTGTACTTTTTATACAGCCTGTGTCGAGCCAATGGCAATACCATGTTGCCGGGTACTATGATGATGGTCACCAGCATTTTAAACCTGATTTTAGACCCTATTTTTATCTTCACTTTTGATTTGGGTATTGAAGGCGCAGCGCTGGCGACCATTCTAGCCTTTGGAATTGGCGTATTCGTGGTTGCGCCCAAGGTGTCGAAAAGGCACTGGATGCTGTTTGATTGGTCAGATTTGGATGTAGGGAAAAGTATTCGCTCTATCAGCCATATCATGGGGCCGGCCATGATAAGCCAGCTTCTTCCACCGCTTTCTTCGATGCTAGCAACCAAACTATTGGCCAGTTTCGGTACCGCAGCGGTTGCAGCATGGGCATTAGGCTCTCGTTTTGAGTTTTTTGCGATGGTCGCAATATTAGCATTAACCATGTCAATGCCACCAATGGTGGGCCGTTTGCTTGGCGCAGGGAAATTGCAAGACATTCGAAAATTGGTTCGTATTGCGTGCCAATTTATTCTTGGGTTTCAGCTCATCATCGCCGTGGTGACCTATCTATTATCCGGCCACCTTGCCGCGCTGATGACCAGTGAACAAAGTGTCGAATCCATTTTGCACTGGCACTTAATGATTGTGCCAATCAGTTTATGGCCGCTTGGTATCTGCATGTTAATGGTCTCGGTTTCTAATGCGTTGGCAAAATCATACACCGCCTTAACCATTTCCGCGCTGCGCCTGTTTGTGTTCTTCTTGCCCTGTTTATGGGTTGGCGCTCAAATAGCGGCACTGCATGGCCTGTTTATCGGGGCGTTGGTCGGTAATATCCTCGCAGGCCTTGCCGCGTGGGCGATGTACCAGCGTGCACTTCGACAAGTTGAAGAGAAAGTCAGCTCTTTAGTATGATGAGCGAAGAACCGAACCTTTAGGAAATGAGTCGAATTTAAAAGTTAATTACGGTTGTCAGCACTAACCCTGCGACAATTTGCGCTGCATTGACGGCACTGGTGCGTACAATCACTTGTGGAAGATCGTAAAAATAAGCATCTATCAAAAAAACGCTAACCTTTTCTATTGGTTATATATTCGTTGGTTCATAAAAAAACCGCATAACCTGTTGAGTTATGCGGTTAATACTGGGGAATATTAGCCGATTTACAGTTTGAAGAAGGCAAGCTGCTCTTTTTGCTTCTCGGCTAATTGTGATAGCTCAGCACTGGCGCTGGCGCTCTGGCTGATACCCGTTACGTTTTGATTTACAAGCTCAGACATATTAACCACGTTACGGTTAATATCTTGCGTGACTTGCGACTGCTCTTCTGCGGCGGTCGCCACTTGGGTATTTGAATCATTGATGTCCGAAACCGATTCCGTTATCCCGATAAGCGCATCGTTTACTCGTTGCGTTAACTCACTGTTGCGCGCAAGCATCTCAATACTGGTTTGCATACTATCATTTGCAAGAATCGATTGGCTTTGCAGCTCTTCAATGATAACTCGGATCTCTTTAGTTGAACTCTCAGTACGTGCAGCAAGCATGCGGACTTCATCAGCAACGACCGCAAAACCACGACCAGTCTCACCTGCGCGCGCCGCTTCAATAGCCGCATTCAGTGCCAATAAGTTGGTTTGTTCAGAGACACCTCGAATCACTTCAACGACATCGTTGATCTGCTCTGATTGCTCTTTTAGACGCAAAACTACGCTCGCAGCATGATTCAGCGCTTCTGACATTTGTAAGCTCGCTTGGGCGCTCTCTTTAAAAATAGCTAAGCCTGATTTAGCAAGTTCATCCGCTTCGCGAGCGGTTGAGTCGGCGGCTGTCGCATTATCACTTACGTTATTTGCTGTACTGGCGAGTTCGTTCAACGCTGAAGCGACTTGTTCAATTTCACACAACTCTTGTTGTGCATTTGACTCTGCTTGCGTCATCACCGCAGCCAGCTCGGTTGAGGCTGACGCCACTTCTTCACTAATGCGATTCAGATGGTCAACGGTAGCATGTAACTGAGAGGCCGTCGTATTGACATCGTTACTCAGCATTGCAACCTCGTTTTTACCATCAACGTCTGAACGAATGGTTAAATTGCCTTGCGCTAATTCACGCATCACCGCTTGCAACTTCTGAATTGGAGCTACAATCATATTTGAGAGGATCCAAGCCACCACAAGAGATAACGCAAGCACAGACAGCACAGTAATCATCGCGGTGTTCATTGCGCTCTGTTCATGTGCTGCAATTTTATCCAATGCTTGATCTGCTTGCTGCTTAACTTTGCTACTCAGGTCAGAAACAGCGCTGAGCATATCAGCGCCTGTTTCTCTAAACTCAGAAATGTATGACATGTATTCAGTTTCAGATACAGCGCCCTGATCATAACGTTCCAAGAATGCCAACATTTGGTTTGAAAGAGTTACATATTCATCCACTCGGCTAAGAATATGAGAAGCACCACCTTGATATACTGACTCTTTTTGCAAATTTTGCAGTTGTGTGGCAATGGCATTTCTAGTTTGTTTTAAGTGGAGTGGAAGCTCTTTCCGATAGCGTGGATCAATAATCGAATACAGTGCATTAATGCGCATCAAGTTAATATCATCGACTACAAATACGGACAATGTCTCCTCATTTTCTTGAACGACACTTCTCACAGCCGTGGCCTCAACCTGATCATGCTGTAAATTATTTTTTGTAATCCACAGAGCGGTAGTTAAGGCAAATGTAGTAATTAAAACAGGGAACAATACCTGTAGACGAATAGGTAAATTTTTCATTGAAAATTGCATACATATCTCAAGTGGTGAATATGGGGCTGGTGAATATGGGGCTGGTGAGCATGGTTAAATGTTGAGCAACCTTAAACCATGAACATTGAGACTTGAAATGAAAAATAATGAAATTATCAGTAAAATATAAACCATTAACTAACAACGAATTAAAAAACTGGTTTTACATTTATTTATATTTTAATCATTAAAGATTATTGTGGGATAAGTTAAAGCATTCCTTTCAACCTGAAACTGCAGCGTACTGGTAGTTTTATCTCTCATCACAAGCATCAAAATATATGCTCAAAACGATTAATTCACTAGCCCCAATCTGCAGTTTCAAGTTGTATGGATATTATCCGTCAATCTTATTTTCTAAGCGCATTCAGTTTGGCTTGGGCTAAACCGAAGATGGTATCAACTTGGTAGCTGCCATCTTCTGTTGCTTCGCCTGCGGGTTTGCCAGTAAAGAGCTCAACCGCTTCAGTGACATGTTCAATAGCCCAGATATTGAACTCCCCTTTCTCGACCGCTTTAACAACGTCAGCGCGTAACATCAGATTGTGCATGTTTGAACGAGGAATGATGACACCTTGCTGGCTGGTGCGCCCTTTGATTGCACACACATCAAAGAAACCTTCAATTTTCTCATTCACACCACCAATCGGCTGCGATTCACCAAATTGGTTCATCGAACCTGTGATCGCAATATCTTGGCGATTAGGCCGCTTGGAAAACGCAGACACAATCGCACAAAATTCGGCCATGCTGGCACTATCACCATCCACACCACCGTATGATTGCTCAAATGTGATGGTCGTGGTGAGTGGCACGCGCGCCGTACGGCCAAATACCGAAGAGAGATACGCGGATAAAATCATCACACCTTTAGAGTGGATGCTGCCACCCAGATCGACACTGCGCTCGATATCGATAATATCACCATCGCCATAGGAAGTGGTGGCGGTAATACGGTTTGGCGCACCAAACATATGATCGCTGGTGCTCAATACCGACAGCGCATTCACCTGCCCGACCGCCATGCCTTGCGTTTGGATTAGCGTTGTACCGTTAACATACGACTCCATCACACTGTCTTGCAGGCGGCTCACTCGCATCTCTTGGTTGCTGAGCGCCTCTTCGACATGGTTCTGGCGGATCATGTTTGAATTCGCCTGCTTCGCCACATAGTTAGATTCGCGTAACAAATTGGCAATATGCGCCGAATGAAGTGACAGTTTGCCTTGATCGCCCGTTGTACGTGAACTGTGTTCAATGATGCGTGCAATCGCTTTACGGTCACAATGCAGCATATTGTTGTCGTGCACTATGCTCGAAATAAAACGCGCGTAATGTAGCTCGGTATCGGGCGTACGTTTCATCTCATCTTCAAAATCGGCCGTTACTCGGAACAATTCGCTAAATTCAGGATCGTAATGAGTCAGCAGCTGATAGGTGTGGTAATCACCAAATAGGATAATTTTCACATTTAGCGGGATAGGCTCTGGGTCAAGTGAAACCGTCCCTGTTAGCGTGACCTCTTTTTCCAAAGAGGTAAAACTCATTTGACGTGAACGCAACGCACGCTTTAAACCGTCCCAAACATAGGGCTGTTCAAGCACTTTCACCGCATCCATCAACAGCACACCACCATTGGCTTTATGTAAACTACCCGCTCGAATCAACGAAAAATCGGTAAATACTGTGCCTTTAAAAGTCGCCGTTTCGATATAACCAAATAGAGAGTGGTAGTTCGGGTTCTCTTCTACCACGATCGGTAGCTTGTCTGAAGGCTGGCTGACCAGCACATTGACTTTGTAGCGACGCGGTAGACGCTTATCTAAAGAAGCTGTCGCGACTTCGCCTTGCTCACTGTCTTCATCTAAGAAAATGTCCGCATTATCGACGATGTCTTTTTGTAACTCCGTGAGATAGGTTTTGATGTCTGGGTAGCCAGAATAATCTTGCTTAAGCTGCTTAATAAAGTGGGTAATGACGCCAAGCGTTACTTCATCATTGAGCTTTTTGATCTTCTCACTGTAGGAGTCTTCCCATTCGGTCAGTTGACGTACCATATTGCGTAGGCTGATTTCTAGCTCATCAATGGTATGGCTAAAGTGCTCTTGCTCTTTTTTAGACAAGGCGTCAAAGGACTCTTCGGTGTGCATCTCTTCACCGTTCATCGCAACAAATTGATAGTCGCCTTGAGTGGTGATGGTTAAGCTAATCCCTTTATCTTTGGCTTCTTTGCTGATGCTATCCAATTCACTTTGCTGTTTTTGTGCCATCTGATTTTTCAGTTTATCGGCACGAGCAAAGTAAATCTCGTTATCAAAAGCTAACGGGATCGCATTGACCAACTTATTCATTAACTTTTCAATGTCTTGCTTGAGTTTAACCCCAATACCCGAAGGCAGCTTTAGCACTTTTGGAGTTCGAATATCGCTGAAATTGGCCACATAGCACCAATCAAACAACGCCTCGACATCATGCTGATGGCGGTTTAAATAACGCAAAATCATCGTACGCTTGCCCAACCCATTGCGGCCAATCGCGTAGATGTTGTAACCCTTCTCTTTGATCGACATTGCAAATTCGACCGCTTTTTGCGCCCGTTCTTGGCCCACAATCTCATCAACTGGGTCTAATTCCTTAGTTGATTTACAAGCAAGTTTTTCTAACTCGGCAACGTGGTAGAGCTGCTCTGCATTCAATCGTTGAATCGCCATCACTCCGCTCCTTAGCTTTTGGATTCTTGTTGTAGTTTGACCTAAGTGTAGAAGCAATTCATTTATATTTTAGCGAGTTACACCTTATTCGCGTTTAACCGAACAAATAATAAACAATCATCACACTTAGAATTGCAAATAACAATTATTTGCATTTGATAATAAATTGCATTTAAATAAGTAAACGTCGTCATTCTGGAGAATTGAGTATGGACTTACAACAGTGCTGGGCAAGCTATCTCAAGGCTGAACAACTATTAGCGCAAGGGCATTGGCCACAAGCACACCGTTTGCTTGAAGATGTACTGCATCATATGCCAAGCCATATTCAATCAGCGCTAAACTGTGGGCAAACAAAACCTTGCCAGTTGGTGTGCTTGATCTCTGGGCTATGTGATGCCGCTGTTTCCCAATCTGAAATTTTCAACCACTTGGGTCAGCATAAACAAGCCTTTGATGTCTTAAATCAATCTTATGCTCTGCTGCAGTTTACTGCGATTGAGCCCAATGCCTTGGTTAACCGCCTTGCCAACGTACTCACCAAACAAAGCGATGACTTGCTCAGACATATGGCTGCTTTTTGTTCAGCGCAACGCAGTGCGACTTGGATGCTGGAATTCGAACACGTACAAAAAGCGCATCACTATTTCAGCCAACTCAAACGTTATAACCAAGTACAAGCGCAAGTTCCGTCGTCAAACTGTCATTGTTCAACTGAATAATCACCATAGAGTTACCATTCCGGATAAGACTGACCACCTAGCATCATTCACAGCCGCTATAAGTAACGTGCTGCAGTCAAGGGATGAGACTTAAGCAGAACCTAACCTCTCACCCTGAAAATGTATCGAGATGGCATGAGAATTTAATCGATTGCGTTATCAATAGTTGATGTATGTCAAATTGTCGTAGACAATACGCACCCGAGTCTAGGGGCGATCCCTAGGCTGCGTTCTGCACTTTTGGAGGAGCGCATTGGTTTTAACTATCGACATTATAGTTAGAGCCTATTTTCTATTTTTGCATGACGCTGCTACGGTTGGCGCATGCTAAATACCTCGTTTTTAAGGGAAAGATGATGGTAATACCTGAAAACAGCAGTATTGTGATTTTTGGTGCTTCAGGAGACTTAACCTATCGCAAGCTTATACCTGCTCTGTATCACTTGTTCGCCAGTGATCAACTGCCGAAATCCTTTGCTATTCTGGGTGTCAGCCGAACCCAATACAGCGATGAGTCATACCGTGAAAAATTAAAGCGCTCTCTTCAGGAAATGGAAAAGACCGTCCCAGATATTCTCGACGCCTTTTGCGAGCACTTGCATTATCAAGCGATCAATACTTCAGATGTTGCAGAATACGCGCAGCTCGCCACGCGTCTTGACTCTTTGGCTGAGCAATACCAATTCACGCAACGCAACACTCTGTTCTATCTCGCGACGCCGCCGAGCCTTTATGGCGTCATCCCGGCCAATCTCGCAGCGCATGGATTAAATAGCGAAGCGCAAGGTTGGAAGCGTTTGATCATCGAAAAACCGTTTGGTTATGATCTTGCATCGGCTCAAAGCCTTGATATCGAAATTCATCGCCATTTCCAAGAACACCAGATCTACCGTATCGACCATTATTTAGGCAAAGAGACGGTACAAAACCTGTTGGTTTTCCGTTTTGCTAACGGGATGTTCGAACCTTTGTGGAACCGCAATTTCATTGACTATGTCGAAATTACAGGCGCAGAATTTTTGGGCGTCGAAGAACGCGGTGGCTATTACGACGGTTCTGGTGCGGTGCGTGATATGTTCCAAAACCATTTACTGCAAGTGTTAGCTATGGTTAGCATGGAACCACCAGCCGCCATTAATGCTGATTCAATTCGTAACGAAGTCAATAAAGTGCTGCAAAGCCTGCAACCGCTTTCTGATGATGACCTACGCCACAACCTCGTACTGGGGCAATATACGGAATCGGAAGTTCGTGGCCAGTTTTTACCCAGTTACCGTGATGAACATGGTGTGGCAGCAGGATCGCGCACTGAAACCTATGTCGGTTTGAAAATGTTTATCAATAACTGGCGCTGGAATGGCGTGCCATTTTATGTGCGTTCAGGTAAACGTTTACCAACGCGCGTCACCGAAGTGGTCATTCACTTTAAGCGTACGCCACACCCTGTTTTTGGGCAAAATGCCCCTGAAAACAAGCTCATCATCCGCATTCAGCCCGATGAAGGCATTCAAATGAGCTTTGGTTTGAAGGAGCCAGGTGCGGGCTTTAAAGCCAAAGAAGTCTCTATGAACTTCCATTACACATCACTGGAAGAAACCAAGATGTTGACCGCTTATGAACGGCTTCTTTTGGATGCGCTCAACGGTGATGCAACTTTATTTGCGCGTACCGATGCCGTAGAAGCGTGTTGGAAGTTCGTGCAACCTATTTTGGATTTTAAACAAGACCCTCAATCGCTGTTTGGCTATGCCTGTGGCACGTGGGGACCAAAAGAGTCCGATTTGCTGCTACACAATGATGGCCGCGCGTGGCGCTTCCCGTGTAAAAACTTGACCGATACGGATTACTGCGAATTATGATCAATCATAAAATATTTCAAACCCCAGAACAGGTGGTTGAAACGCTTGCCAATGAAATGCAACGCTATAGCGAGCAAGGTCAGCCGGTTCATATCTCCCTTTCCGGTGGCAGCACACCCAAAATGCTGTTCAAATTATTGGCCAGTGAACCTTATGCACAGGTGATTGCATGGCAAAACCTGCATTTCTGGTGGGGTGATGAACGCTGTGTTGCTCCTGAGGATGCCGAAAGCAACTTTGGTGAAGCCAATACACTGCTGTTTAGCCAAGTGAACATTCCACCTCAAAATATTCACCGTATTCGCGGCGAAGATGATCCACAAACCGAAGCTAAGCGCTTTGCCGATGAGATGGCAAAAGTCATTCCATCCGTCAACGGTACTCCTGTTTTTGATTGGATTTTGCTCGGTGTTGGCGCAGATGGCCATACGGCGTCCCTGTTCCCTAATGTGACCGACTACGAGGATGAGAATTTATCTTTAGTGGCAACGCATCCGGAATCAGGCCAACTTCGTGTTTCTAAAACAGCTAAAGTGTTGGAAGCTGCAAAACGTATTAGTTACCTCGTTCTTGGCGCAGGTAAAGCCGAGATCGTACACGAAATTCACACCACGAAAGCCGAGGATCTTCCTTATCCGGCTGCCAAAGTTAAATCAACAACTGGCGAAACAGAGTGGTTTTTAGATTCAGATGCCGCAACAAAGATTGCGTGAAGGAGAGAAATAAATGAAAAGTGATATCGGTGTAATCGGCCTAGCAGTGATGGGCCAAAACCTTATCCTAAATATGAACGACCACGGTTTTAAAGTGGTGGCTCACAACCGTACCGCGGCAAAAGTCGATGAGTTCCTAGCAGGTCCAGCGAAAGACACCAATATTGTTGGTGCTTATTCACTGCAAGAGTTAGTCGACAAACTGGCGACACCTCGCAAAGTGATGCTGATGGTGCGTGCGGGCCAAGTCGTGGATGATTTCATCGACCAACTGGTTCCGTTACTCGATAAAGGCGACATCATTATCGATGGCGGTAACACGAACTTCCCAGACACCAACCGCCGTGTTGCAGCACTGCGTGAAAAAGGTATTCACTTTATCGGTACAGGCGTTTCTGGTGGCGAAGAAGGGGCACGTTTTGGCCCATCTATCATGCCAGGTGGCGCACCTGAAGCTTGGGAAGCCGTGAAGCCAATTTTCCAAGGTATCTCAGCAAAAACCGAAGCTGGTGAACCTTGCTGTGATTGGGTGGGTAACGACGGCGCGGGTCACTTCGTTAAAATGGTACACAACGGTATCGAATATGGCGATATGCAGCTAATTACCGAAGCTTATCAGTTTATGAAAGACGGCTTGGGTTTAAACCATGATGAAATGCAAAAAGTGTTTGCTGATTGGAATAAGACCGAGCTCGATAGCTACCTAGTGGAAATCACCGCTGATATCTTAGGCTACAAAGACGAAGATGGTGAAGCTCTGGTTGAGAAAATCCTCGATACTGCTGGCCAAAAAGGCACAGGGAAATGGACGGGCATTAACGCACTCGATATGGGTATTCCGCTGACGCTGATCACTGAGTCAGTTTTCTCTCGTTGCCTTTCAGCATTGAAAGATCAGCGCGTTGCTGCCGAAGTGCTGTTTGGTAAGAGCAATATGCAGATCGAAGGTGATAAACAAGAGTGGGTTGATGCACTTCGTCAAGCGCTACTTGCGTCTAAGATCATCTCTTACGCACAAGGCTTTATGCTAATGCGCCAAGCGTCTAACGAAAATGGTTGGAATCTTAACTACGGTAACGTGGCATTGATGTGGCGTGGTGGTTGTATCATCCGCTCCGCATTCCTGAGCAACATTCGTGATGCGTTCGAAGCTAACCCAGAAATCGCCTTCTTAGGTTCAGATGCCTACTTCAAGGTCATTTTGGATAACTGCCTAGCGGCTTGGCGTAAAGTAGCAGCCAAATCAATGGAAGTCGGCATTCCAATGCCATGTATGACCTCAGCGCTCACTTTCTTAGATGGCTACACCACCGCTCGCTTACCGGCTAATTTACTGCAAGCACAACGTGATTACTTTGGTGCTCACACTTATGAGCGTACTGACCGTCCACGTGGTGAATTCTTCCACACAAACTGGACTGGTACAGGCGGCGATACGGCGTCTACCACTTACGACGTATAGAAAATTTGGCTTATGATGAAAAAAGGACTAGCTAAGCCCCTCCATCTACGCCTATAATTTGACCGTCATGGAGGATGTTAACTAGGTTAACATCCTCTATTTTTTTGTTTCCAAAACTATATGAGATCCAAAGATGACCATCAATAAGTTCTATGTATTTGTCCCACAGGCTGTGGAAGAAGACACTCATAGGGAAAATGAAGTTCAATCTGCTATGGAAGCTCAACGTCAGGCATTAGTGCAACAAGCGCAGAAACAAGGCGCAGTAGCATAATCCATAAGCAGAGTGTGGCAACACGCTCTGCTTATCACTCCTCTCTACCTCATCTATAGGCATATCGTTTGCCAATCATGATGCATAAAATACTCCTTTAAGTGATCAATCAAAGCTCTGACAGCGGGTGATAAATGACGCCGCGAAGGGTACAAAGCGTAAATGTCCATTTTCTTCGGTTGCCAATGCGCTAACACCTGCTGTAAGTCCCCCCTTTCTAACGCCCCCTTGGCTAGATAAGTCGGCTGTAAAGCAACGCCCATCCCGTGGATAGCCGCATGTAACAAAGTGGTAGCTTCATTCGCAGTTAGCTGGCATGGCACCTCCACCGATTGATGCTTATCATCTTGTTTTAAATGCCAAATATGTCGCTCAAAGTTTTTGTATCCAAGACAACGATGCAGTGAGAGATCGCTTGGTGTGAGTATTGGCTCACAGCGCATGAGATAGTCAGGAGAGGCAACCAATACAGAATCACATTGGGCGATAGGGCGCCCGATTAAAGAAGGATCGGGATCGGCCGCAATACGGATCGCTAAATCAATTCGCTCTGCAATCAAATCTGCGGTTTTATCCTGTACATCAATATCAATTTCGATATTTGGATGCGTATTCAAAAAAGGTTTAACGGCCGGGATCAGTTGAGAAAAGCCAAACGACATGCTGGTCGCAATCCGGATTTTTCCAGATAACGACTGTTGATCCATCAACTGATGTTCTAATTGCTGCGCTTGCTCGACCCATAATTTTATCGCGTCTAGGCATTGAACTCCTGCTGATGTGAGCGATACTTTTCGTGTGGTTCGGTTCAATAACCGAGCTTGTAACCAAGTTTCCATGGTTTCAACATGCCGAGTCACCATAGGACGAGAAATATCCAGCCGTTCCGCTGTCGCCGTAAAACTTTGGGTAATCGCTATATCTAAAAAGACCTGAGCTGCTGTGAGTTTGTCCATGATTAGTTCTAATTAAGAAACAATGATGTCAATTATTAGCTATATATCCGAACAAGTCTAATTCGTATGATAGCTCCCGAACCGATAACATACTCTTTGGATAAATAATCATGAAAACACTGACTCTACTTACAGCAACCACACTCATCAGCAGCACCGCGTTTGCAGCACAACAACCTTTGACACTTGACGTCTACAATGCAGATGGCAATAGCTTCCATGTCAACTCCACTTTGGTTTATGGCGAAACAGAAGCGATGGTGGTTGACACTGGCTTTACTAAAGCCGACGCACTCCGTATTGCAGCAAAAGTACTCGACTCTGGCAAAAACTTAACCACGATTTTTATTAGCCAAGCTGACCCTGATTACTACTTTGGCGCTGAAGTACTGCATGACATGTTTCCACAAGCGAAAGTGCTGACGACTCCTGGCGTACGTGCAACGATTGCAGAAAAACTCGAAGGTAAACTGGCATTTTGGGCTCCAAAAATGGGGGCAAATGCCCCTGTAAAACCAGTACTACCAACAGCTTATAATGGCAAAACCTTAACCATTGATGGGCAAACTATTGAAATTCGCGATGCGGATGGAGCATTAGCGCATCGTCCTTATTTATGGATACCAGCCAATAAAGCAATTTTAGGTAACGTCGCGGTATACGGAAATGTTCATTTATGGATGGCCGATGCACAAAGTGATGCGAGCCGCCAAGCTTGGGCGCAACAACTTGATCAAATGAAAGCACTCAAACCAAACGTAGTGATCCCGGGGCATATGACTTCTGGCACAGCGCTTGATGCTTCTTCAATTGAATTTGCACAGCAATATCTTATGGATTTTGCTAAAGCGAAAGCAAACAGCAAAGACAGCGCTCAGTTAATTCAAACCATGCAAAACCTTTACCCTAATGCTGGCCTACCAATGGCTTTAGAAATTGGTGCCAAAGTTCACATGGGTGAGATGAAATGGTAAACGTCCACTATATTTTCGACCCAATGTGTGGCTGGTGTTACGGAGCAACCTCTCTCATTCAACAGTTGAATGAAATGGGCGGAGTAAAACTGCACCTTCATCCGAGTGGAATGATCGAGCGATCGCCTCTTTCAGATGGTTTTCGCCAGCATGTACTGCAAGCTGATCAGCGTATTGCTCAGCAAACAGGAGCCGTATTTGGGGAAGGTTACATCGCCAAAATCAAAAGTGGTGAAACCGTGATATTGGACTCATACGTTACTGCTCAAGCCATTATTGCAGCGCAATTACTCGGTGTATCGCCAAGTGTTATGCTCAAAAGCATTCAACAAGCGCATTACCAGCAAGGTTTGCCTGTGGCCGATACTGACACATTGGCACTGTTAGCCCAATCGCTTGACCTAGAGCCAAATCAATGGGAACAAGCGATGGAGCAAGCCAAAGCTCAGTTACCAGAGCAGTTAGAGCAGACGCAAAGCTTAATGGCGCAATATCAGCTTTCTGGTTTTCCCTCGATTGTGTATGAAATAGAGGGGCAATGGCGAACCGTATCTGTTAGCCATTTCTATAATCGACCGCAGCAATGGGCTGATTTCTGGAAAAAGATGACTCAGTAATTAGTGCCTCATCCCTCTCTTGACTAAAGAGAGGGATTTTTCCATCTACTTGTTCATCATTTTGATGCTTTTACGCACCGCTAAAGTCGGCTCTAATTGAACAATTTGCGGTTCGAGCGCTTCGTTTTCTAAACGGGCAAGCAAGGTGTCAACTGCCGCTTTACCTAAACGATATTTGGGTTGATGGATAGTGGTTAGAGCTGGCGACATAAAACGGGCGATGTGAATATCGTCATAACCCATCAGCGAAAGATCTTCAGGAATGCGGATCCCTTTTTCATTAGCTGCATTAATCACACCCATTGCCATCATGTCATTAGAGACAAAAATCGCACTCGGTAATGGTCCTTTGGCTAACATTTTATTGAACGCTTCGTAGCCACCTTCACATTCAAAATCGGATTCCACAATCCAATTGGGGTGAATGTCCAAACCTGCTTCCAAGACAGCGCGCTTATAGCCTTCATAACGCATTTGAGCTTGATGACGAATCAATGGCCCGGTAATGCAACCGATTTCTTTATGACCGCACTCAATCAAATAGTTCGCCGCAATATAACCACCACGTAAAGAGTTATCTTGTATTTTATCGCTAGGAAAGAGCATTGGGCCCCAATCCATCACCACGACAGGGATATCTGGGTAACGTTCAAAAACGTCAATCCGCTCACCTTCTAAGGTGGAACACATCAAAAGTAAGCCATCAACGCGCTTTTGCAGTAGCGTGTTGATAGAGGCTTGCATTCGCTGGCTATCCCCTTCGGTATTACACAAAATAAGGTTATAACCTTTGTGGTAGCAACTGCGCTCTACCCCTTTGACCACTTCGCCAAAAAAAGGGTTCGTCGAAGTGGTCACTAACATACCAATGGTACGCGTTCGGTTCATTTTGAGACTGCGAGCCAATGCTGACGGGGCATAGTTCAGATCTTGCGCGGCTTTATTGACACGCACAGCGATTTCATCGCTCACATAGCGAGATTTATTAATGACATGGCTGACGGTAGACGTGGATACGCCGGCTAATCTTGCAATATCTTTCATTGTCGCCATGTCTGTTTTTCCTATTCTATTGATGCTGAGCGAGAAACGCGTCCACTTCTATTCGGGTGGGTATTGAGGTTTGCGCGCCAAAACGGGTAACAGAAATGGCTGCCGCAGCATGCGCAAATTTAATGGCTGATTCTAAAGGCATATCTTCCAAAAGACCCGTTACTAAAGCACCGTTAAACGTATCACCTGCCGCGGTGGTGTCTGTCACATCGACTTTAAAACCAGCAATCAGTTGACCACGCCCATTTTGGCTTAGCCAAACGCCTTTTGCACCTAAGGTGATCAAGACGATTTCAATCCCTTTTTTATGCAGTTCATTGGCCGCTAACTGCGCCGTGTGATCATCATCAACCGTGATCCCCGTTAAGCGCTGCGCTTCCGTTTCGTTTGGTGTGATCACATCGACACATTCTAGCAGAGTATCAGGCAGATCTCGGGCAGGCGCTGGGTTTAAAATCACATTGGTACGATTTTGTTTGGCGATTTGCGCAGCTTTAATAATGCCATCGATTGGCGTTTCTAGTTGCATCAGCAAATATTTGGCCGCGCCAATGGCGGCTAAATCCGCTTCAATAGCATCAGCCGTCAGCTTGTCATTCGCCTCTGCCGAAATACAGATGCTGTTTTCTCCGCTGTCCGAGACTTGGATCATCGCGATGCCCGTCGGACAATTGGGCTGCATTTTAACTCCCGCTATGTTGATACCATCGAGCTTAAAATTCTCACGAATATTGATACCGAATGCATCGTCACCCACGCAGGCAATAAAACCGATGTCCGCTTTTAATCGCGCGGCCGCTACAGCTTGGTTGGCCCCTTTACCACCGGGAATAACTTGATAATGACGACCATGCAGCGTCTCGCCCGGGCGAGGAAATGAAGGCACTTGCAAAACATGGTCAGCGTTAACACTACCTAATACCACTAACTGATTCATAATTTGTCCTTTGTTCATGAGTGAACATGTTTGAAATAGAGCTGGAGAGGTTTGGCTTTTGTGGCTTCACCTGAAAAAACAAACCTATCGAGCCTGATTACTGGTTATTGATGGCTGAGGGGTTATAGAAGAGGTAGATCTCTACGAGCCAGTAAAGAGCTACCTACAGCAAAGATTATTTGCTGATGATTTTTAGAGGAACCGGAATGTACTCATCCACTTGTTCGCCTTTTAGCATTTTATCGGCCGTTTCAATGCCAAGTGCACCGATCATGTCTGGTTGTTGAGCAACAGTCGCAGCAAGTTGGCCGCGTTCTACCGCCGCGATACCATCGTCGGTACCATCAAAACCGATGATCATCACCTCTTTGCCTGATGCTTGAACGGCGCGAAGTGCACCCAATGCCATTTCATCATTTTGGGCAAATACGGCTTGAACATCTGGGTTTGCCGCTAGCAGGTTTTCCATTACATTCAAACCTTTAGTGCGGTCAAAATCAGCAGGCTGGCTAGCAAGCAGTTCCATTTCACTGCCTTTCACCGCGTTCATGAAACCTTCTCCACGCTCACGAGCGGCCGATGTGCCGGCAATCCCTTCCAGTTGAATAACTTTGGCTTTCGCACCGATTTTTTCGACGATAAAGTGACCGGCCATTTCACCACCGACTACGTTATCAGAAGCGATGTGGCTCACAACATCACCACGGCTTGCACCGCGATCCAGTGTCAACACTGGCACTTTAGCGCGGTTGGCCATACGAATGGCGTTAGAGACGGCATCAGAATCGGTTGGGTTGATCAAAATCGCTTTAACGCCACGAACGGTTAGGTCTTCTACGTTTGATAGCTCTTTGCTTGGATCATTTTGTGAATCCAAGACGATCAGGTTGTAGCCTAACTCTTTCGCTTTCGCTTCTGCGCCATCTTTCATGGTGACAAAAAATGGGTTGTTCAGAGTGGATAGTACAATCGCCATGGTGTCTTGCGCATGCGCAGCCACAGAGACAGTGGTGGAAAGTAGAGCAGCAGAGATTAAAGTTGCAAGTTTTTTCATCTTTATAGTCCTTTTTGTAGGGGCCGTTTTAAAGCTAATATGGCTCGCTTTAAAACGGAGGTTTTCTATCGTGTTACTTATTTTTGTTATCCACGAGTACCGCGAGCAAAATAACCACGGCTTTCGCAATCATTTGGTAGTAAGAAGAGACATCAAGCAAGTTCAGCGCGTTATTCAGAAAGCCGATGATCAGCGCCCCAATTAACGTGCCCATAATGCGTCCTTTACCACCCATCAAGCTGGTACCACCAAGTACAACGGCAGCGATGGCATCCAGCTCATAACCCATACCAGCAGTCGGTTGCGCAGAAGAGAGGCGAGACGTGACGATGATGCCAGCCAGCGCAGCCAATAGACCACAGATGGCGTACACACCAATTTTCACGCGATCCACATTAATACCTGACAATCGAGTCGCAGACTCATTGCCACCGAGCGCGTAAACATAGCGGCCAAAACGTGTATGGTTGAGTAAGTACCAAACCGCAGCAAAGACCACCACCATCATCCACACCGGAACGGGAATACCCAACGCGTAACCTGTACCAAACCAAGCAAAAGCGTCTGCAGTATCGGTAAAACCTGTCGAAATTGGACGCCCATCGGTATAAACCATGGTCACACCACGCAGTAAGGTCATGGTGACTAAGGTGGCAATAAACGCTTGCACTTTACCTTTGGCGATAATGATGCCGCTAATCGCCCCCAGTGCCGCGCCAGCAAGTAACGCTGTAGGGACTGCGATAATGACAGGAATTTCAAGACCAATCATGGTTGCAGCAAAAGCGCCGCACAACGCCAGTACCGAGCCAACACTCAAATCGATACCTGCCGTTAGAATAACCAAGGTCATCCCCACAGCGATAATGGCGTTGACTGAGGTTTGGCGCAAAATGTTCAGTATGTTGTCAACCGTGAAGAAATTGGGGTTTAAAAAAGAGACAACGACCACTAAAAAAAGCAAAGCAATCAGTGATTTTTGCTCAATGAGCCACTCTTTACTGATCCATTTTCTGCGGTTAGTTTGGGTTGAATTACTCATGCTGTTACTGCTCATGTTGCTTCCTCATTGATCTTTTTGCCTACCGCGCAGGCGAGTAGAATCTCTTGGTTGGCTTGTTTGGCACAAAATTCGCCGCTGATTCGACCTTCGTGCATCACCAAAATTCGGTCACTCATCCCTAGCACTTCTGGCATCTCTGACGAGATCAAAATAATGCTCATCCCTTCGGCTTTAAATTGGTTAATCAATTGGTAAATCTCTTTTTTGGCTCCCACGTCAACCCCGCGTGTGGGTTCATCCAAAATCAAGACTTTGGGACGTGTCATCAACCCTTTCGCAATCGCTACTTTTTGCTGATTGCCACCGGACAAATTGCCAATGATTTGATCACGAGATGGCGTTTTGATGTTGAATAGGCGAATGAAATCTTCCACTGCGATGACTTCATCACTGTGTTGAATCTGTACACCTTTGCTAAATTTATTCAACGCACACAGTGACATGTTCTCTTTCACCGACAGGCCAAGAACCAAACCGTCCCCTTTGCGATCTTCTGAAATATACGCGATACCGTTTGCAAGGCCATCTTGTGGGCTGACTGGGTTGATGGTTTTGTTCTCAAGGTTAATCACGCCTCGCTCACTGGGCAACGCGCCGTAAATCACTTTCATTAATTCAGTGCGCCCTGCGCCCATCAAACCCGAGACGCCGAGGATCTCACCTCGTTTGAGCGTAAAATTAATGTCATGCACACCTGAGCCCGTGAGGCCTATCACTTCAAGACAAGTGTCGCCGTGCTTTACCTCAATACGTGGGTACTGTTCTTCTAATTTCCGACCGACCATCATCTCAATCAGGCCATCTTCATTGGTGTCAGACACTTTGCACTGGCCAATGAATTTGCCATCACGTAACACGGTAATATCGTCACAAATTTCAAAAATTTCTTTCAACCGATGTGAGATATAAACAATGCCGCAACCTTGTTCACGCAGCTCGTTAATCACATTAAATAACGATTCAGTTTCGGTATCCGTCAGCGCATCCGTCGGTTCATCCATGATGATCACTTTCGACTCAAATGAGAGCGCTTTTGCAATCTCAACCATCTGTTGCTCACCAAGGCTTAAGTCACCCAACAAGGTCTTGGAGCTGTGTTTAACGTTTAAACGAGCCAGTAGTTTGTCGGCTGCTTGGTACATTTCATTCCATAAAATTCGCCCCATCGCACCGGTTATCTCTCTGCCTAGAAAAATGTTTTCAGCAATAGTTAATTCCGGAATCAAATTCAACTCTTGGTGAATAATGCTGATGCCCGCTTGTTGTGAATCTCGTGGGCCTTTAAAGGCGGCTGGTTTTCCTTGGTAAGTGATAGAACCCGCATCCAATGAATAGATACCCGTCAACACTTTCATTAAGGTTGATTTACCCGCGCCGTTTTCGCCCATCAACGCCATCACGCGGCCGGGGTAAACATTGAGGCTAGCTTTATCGAGCGCTTTCACGCCGGGGAACGCTTTTTCAATCTCACTGAGCGCTAAAATTGCTTGAGTCATAGTAGATCCTCAATCGCGGCTTAAAACACGACGCCTGCTTGAAAAATAACATTCGCATACGGCGTGCATTCGCCAGTTCTTACCACGGCGCGGCTGCGCATAGTGCGCTCTTTAAAATCTTGATGAGAGAGGTAAGTGACAGCAATCGTTTTCTCGCATAACTCCTCTTCCGCTTTCAGCTCAGCCAGCAGCGCTTTGTGATGCTCAGGGCTTACTTGTGCAAACTCTTCAGCAATGATCACACCTTCAATTTGAGATTCAGAAAGAATCACGCGGACCGTGTCAAGAAAACCGGGAATACCGTGAGTTAATGCTAAATCAATACGCTGCACTTCATCAGGAATGGGCAAACCGGCATCACAAATTGTGATTTCATCGGTATGCCCTAAAGTAGCCACCAAGTAAGAGAGTTCTGAGTTTAATAGGGTACTTTTTTTCATTGTTATACCTTCACGTTAGGCTTTATGTTTCGCTTTATGACACCTTTCTATCACTCTTGAATCGTTCAAGAAAATCTCATCGAAACGTTTCGATGAATCCTAGCGTAGCAAAAATAATTTGCACGATGCGAAAATAGGTAATGTGATTTTGATCGTTGATTAGTGAGCTGAGGAGTAAAAAAGGGTGAGGATCATCACTGAGTGATTTGTCATTAGATGCCCATTTTTAGCATAGGATTAACACTGAGACCGTGATTTTCGGTATAGTGCGT
>AEZC01000230.1 GCA_000257205.1 Vibrio ordalii ATCC 33509
ACGCAGCTCGACTAATCAAAGATTAGCTCGCACTGTGGCGAGCGGCAGAAATCAGGTATGTCATTTTTGACGTACTGAACCGGTAGGTATGTCATTTGGTGGGATGAGTGCGCATTATGCGAATTATATTACGGGCTTCAATTGTAAAACTATGTGCTCGATGAGCATTAAAAAAGGCCAGACAAGCTGACCTTTCTAATTGAGCATATCGCGCCCCCACGTTTGACGGCTTTCAGGCCAGAGGCAAACCCTCAACATAACTCATAACCATAATGCGCACTACAGTTGTTGTCAGTCGAATAACTCATAACTCTGCTGCATTGATTTGTATCCGTATGTATTTCTCTGGCACTTTATATTTAAATTTTTTGCCTATCTTAATTTTAGATTTTGCTTTCGCGCAGATTTGGTAATCACCGTTTGTCCCAACGCCTACAATTTCTGCATAACTTTGAACATGCTTTATTTCGATCATCACGTCACAATATCCATCAAGCTTAGATCTATATTTTTTAAGAGCTTTCAGTGTTTGCTGTTTTATTGATTTCGCAACAGGATTACTTTCTGAATCGTCGGCATAGCCCTTTGAACAGAAAACCACTATCACTAACGAAATGATAACTACACAGATTTTTTTCATCGTCGAGAACCTTTACAGAGACTTCAATCATGATATCAGCGAGTTATAAATGGACGATGTGTAAAGTTAATCGTTTCGACGATGTTCGTTTTTTAATGAAAACAATCTGTAACTTAAGAATGGCAGACTCAATGTAACTTATTGGTTCGTTGCTCTTTTGTATTAAATCCCTGATGAGGAAACACATTACGAATACGCTGTTGAATTTTTTTAGGAACTTCTTTAGAAAAAACCAACTTAGCGCCCGTTCTTTGCTGGTAAACTTTTAGTTCGCCGCTAAAGCCTGTCTTTTCAGCAATCTCAATCACATTATGTTTAAAGCTTGGAGGGAAATGACCTTTAACTTGAACTGCGACACCATCTTTGAATTTAACTTTCAACGCAGGCCGATCAACAACGACTAACCAAAAGATAACTACCGCAGCAGCCAGAATGACATACAACATTTTTATCTCCTTTCTTATTCAGACAGTAATTTATTTAAATCTTCTTTTAAACTGGAGACGGTTCTACTCGCCTTTTCGCTACGAGATGCTTCACTTAACAGGTATTCAATCGCGTCAGACAAAGTGCAGCCAAGCTCATTGGCTCGATAAGATAATTTTTCCCATACACGATAATCGAGATCGATAGATTTCTTTCTGGTATGTAGTTGCTCTGCATTAAAGTGGCGTTTGCGTTTGGCTCTAATTGCTTGCTTGAGTTTATTACTCAGTTCAAGTGACATGTGCTGATCAATCCACCCAAGAACCAGATTGGGTTCATGCTCTATTTTTTTTAACTGTTCAATTGCAGCTAGAGCTTCGCTTTTGTCTACATAACGAGTGATTGTTTCGCCATCTTTCCACTTATTAATTAAGTATTGCCACTTCCAACCCGATTCCAAATTTTCAAGCTGTTGATATTTCATAACGTAAAATCCATGCCAAGTTAGGGTGACAGCGTAACCCACCATCGTTCAGAGTTCAATTTTTGGATTCAAAAAAGCGAACAAGATCAAGCATAATAATGGAGCTGTTAGACATTGCTATTTTTCTATATAATCTGGCTTCTTTTAATAAACACTAGATTTCAATGACTCAAAATATTTGGCGTTCAGTCACACCTCAGTATGATCAATTCCACTCGCAACTAGCTCAGTACCCTAGTCTATCTCCGGTAACATTACTCGACACACAGCCCAGACTAGCAACCGCTATTCAGCAGTTTGTTCAATTGAAAGGTTTTACACGAGTGATGTTGATCAACGCGCCAGATAACTCAATCTATCGTCAATTAGTCAGTCAAAAACTTCAAGTAATAAAGCCAAACTCGCACGTTATTTGTACCGAGTCCCTCGATATGGGGACTATCTTTGGCCAATACCGCGCTGAAAATGGGCTTATCACCAGCGAAATTCCTGGTTTATTGGATAAAGCCAATGGTGGTTATCTTCTGATCTCCGCTAATATGCTGTTGGCTAATCCTAAAATGTGGCCATTATTAAAAGCGGCTGTATTAGGCGAAGATGTCAGCCCGATTAATTGTGATGCTAAATCACCACACCCCTCACCAATCTCTAAAAAATATGAGGTCAAACTGATCATTTTAGGTGATAGGAACCAGTTAGCCGATGTCGACTATTTGGATGCAGACGTCCGCTCAAGCTTTTGTTTCTACACCGAATTAGAGTTGGACCTGAAAATTGATGAACAATCGATATTGACCTATCTCGCTTATTTACGTTGGATATCTGAAGAATACCAACTCCCTACACTGACTGAAGATGCCATTCCTGCTCTTATGACCGCAGGTGCCCGTTTCACGGAAGATCAACATTACACACCGTTATGTGTAATATGGCACAGAACACTCATAGAAGAAGCGGCCTTAGAGTCAAATCAGTATCCGATTACTAAATCTCATATCGAAAGTGCCTTAGACAAACGCTATTATCGAGAGTCTTATCTGCAGCAACGAGCACTCGACGATATACTTGATGGACAAGTCATTATCGAAACTCAAGGCGAACAAGTCGGCCAAGTCAATGGATTAACGGTGATCGATGTTGCTGGTCATCCTCTTTCCTACGGTGAACCAGCTCGTATCTCATGCGTTGTGCACTTTGGTGACGGTGATATTACCGATGTCGAACGCAAAGCCGAGCTCGGTGGTAACTTGCATGCAAAAGGCATGATGATAATGCAAGCCTTTGTAAGCAGCTCAATGAACCTTGATGCACCGCTTCCCTATTCGGCCTCGGTTGTCTTCGAACAATCATACAGCGAAGTGGATGGCGACAGTGCATCACTAGCCGAGTTATGCTCTTTAGTAAGCGCTTTATCTGAACATCCCATTAACCAACAAATCGCAGTGACAGGGGCGGTTGATCAATTCGGGCGAGTTCAAGCTGTTGGCGGGCTAAACGAAAAAATTGAAGGCTTCTACCATGTGTGTAAACATCAGGGATTCACGGGTGGACAAGGCGTCATTCTACCAAGAACAAATCTAAAACATCTTGCGCTTCATAAAGATGTAGTCAATAGCATTAAAAATGATGAATTTCATATTTGGCCAGTCGCTACAGTTGATGAAGCCGTACCGATCCTTATGGGTGCGTCATTCAGAGGCGATGACGAAGAAAGCATCATTAATAAAATTGCTCAACGTATTGAAAACTTTGAAAGGCATGACCAATCACACAGTATTGCAGAGCGCATTAAAAACTGGTTTGTGTAGCACTGATCGGAGTTGTTTAGCGTACACGTGTTCCCTAATATGCACCCTATCAAAAATTGGAGTAATTGATAATGCAGAATAAACGAGATTCATATAATCGTGAAGACTTACTAGCCTCTAGCCAAGGTGAGCTTTTCGGTCCTGGCTACCCTCAATTGCCAGCGCCAAATATGTTGATGATGGACCGCATCACCAAAATGTCAGAAACCGAGGGCGAGTATGGTAAAGGCCTTATTCTTGCTGAGTTAGATATTACTCCTGATCTGTGGTTCTTTGATTGCCATTTCCCTGGCGATCCTGTAATGCCTGGCTGTTTAGGTTTAGATGCGATGTGGCAATTGGTTGGTTTCTTCCTTGGCTGGGTTGGTGGCAAAGGAAAAGGCCGGGCATTAGGTGTTGGTGAAGTCAAGTTCACAGGTCAGATCCTACCAACAGCAAAAAGAGTCACTTACGAAATCACGATGAAACGCGTTGTTAACCGTAAACTTGTGATGGGCCTAGCTGATGGTCGCGTTCTTGTCGATGGCAAAGAGATTTACGTTGCAAAGGACTTAAAAGTAGGTCTTTTCCAAGATACTTCTGCCTTTTAATGGCGTTAAATTGCTCACAAGCGACTCATAGAGTCGCTTTTTAGTGATCAAAATACTTAGTTATAGTGCCCTAGAGTGACTTAAATACTAAAAAGCCCCTTCCGGGGCTTAAATCCTTTTGCATGTATGTTGGAGTTTATTTGTAGAGACCAGCTTGTTTGTCATCTCTGGCATCGCGCCAACCACCTAGCCAATATGAACGAGCGTCCGTTTGTTGATAAGGGCAAGCCTCTACGGAACGTCCGTTTAAGCCAGCTTTATACCCATGAGACTGTGCTCTTTCAAGGCGATCACGCTTTTGTCTCTTCATCATAGTGTAGTCCTCATACAGTAACTTGTGTCTTACATACAACTATTAAATCTACATGGCATATCTGTTACACCACAATTAAGAATTGCTCAAAAATTCGACTTTCTCAAGTTACAAAAAAGGCGCAGATTATAAATTGTGAACTTGCGCCATTCTTTACACTATTTAATTATTTTCTGCGGAACCCAAAGAGAGCAAGTAGTGTCAGAGTAATCCAGCCCATACTACCCCCTTTACGTTCAACGGGTGGAAGTTCCGTGCTGCGGACTTCAATATCGCTAGCCGCCGCGCCAGCAATCGGGATCAATTTAATCGCGACAACACTTTCACTTCCAGAAGTACAGTATGAGTTATGCGATAAGTCGTCATAGCCGCCAGTACATTTAAATGCACTTGCAGCAATCACTCCATCATCGTTGATATCTGATGCTTCAAAAATACGGAATTGGTTATTACTCTGTGAGTAAGTTCCGCCATTGGTTAGATCGTCTAACCACCAACCTTGGTTTTGGAACAACGCCATTCTTGCCGCATTACTACTAGAAGCATTAAAAGGGTAGATAAAACCACGATGACGGCGTTGTTTACCTCTATCTTCACGACCTTTTTCAGCATCAATTTGACCGACAATTTCATTGAAATTGTTGATCGCTTTCGCTTCACCGCCAGCACCAGTAAAGAAAATTCCACCTGATAGATAGTTAGCTACAGGTTTTCCGCTATTATCTTTATCTTCTGCCACGAAAATACGGTTTGCTGCTGCGCCGCTTTCAGGTTTGTCGCCTCTGCGTTTTGTTTCGCCGATCACGATTAAATTATTATTAATATCAGTCGCTAATGAGTTGGAGTAAATCACATCTCCATCCACTTTCAGTTCTGTGCCAAAAATAACTTTACTTTCCCATACATCATTAGCTGGTTGTGTATAAGCATCCTTGGGATAGAATACCGTTGCTTGCATTCTAAACACATTGTCATCGCGATAGGTATTAAAACCGGCCATAACCGGCTTGTTAGCGTATTTACCTGATGTAGGAGAAGCAATAGCAGCGCCTCTTACACTTGCTTGTGCCGAATAGCCACTGCGATTAGCGGTGACATCGCCAATCCAACCTGTTACGCGGTAACTCTTTATGTTACTAGTATCTGTCACATCCCAAATATAGGCTTGAGTGGCAAAAGCAAAATTTTGACACTGACGAGTTAACTGTGGATCGAGACCATCATTCACACAAGAGTTAACATCACCGTTATAATCTTTATTGTCGTCATCGCTATTTCCAGTTAGGTAAGGGCTTACCGATGCACTGCCGACTACAAACTTATTTGGGCTATCACCAAATACATCATAGGCAAATGTTCGACCCATTTTTTCAACAATTTTATTGTTAGTATCGCTAACAATGGACGTATCTGTTGGTGGGTTTAATATTGTCTGACCATAAAAACCACGTTGACGGTAGCCTAGAGCGTAATTACTTCCAGACTGTGTGTAACCGCTGCTCGTAATACCAAAGGCAGCAGTGCCGTCTAACCCAGTTAAAACGGTATTCTGAGTATTTGCAATAGGACCAAAAGGCAATGCTACTTTCGATGAGCCTACAAAGGCTGCTGCATTTTGTAGATAACTGCCATTATCCCAAGCATCGCGCTCACGTTTCAAACCGCCAGTTTCAACATTGTTGTACTCAAAACCATGCCACTGCTTATCAGCCCATGCCTCACAAGTAGAATAACCGAGTTCGCTAGAGCAATAGCTTTTGAGATCATCAATATCCTGATAAACAAAACGATTATCCATTTTGAATGGCACTTCATCACGATAGGAAATACCATCAGAACCATTGAGCGTATCGCCACCGAGCGCAAAAGTATTACAGCTACTTCCGGCCGTAAAACATCCAAGAGGATTTGCTGAAAGGTTATCTTTTTGTATTGCCCTTCCATAATATTCATTAGCGACTACGTTACCGGGTGTCACTTCTACAATTTGGTAAAGTGCAGCATGAGCTTGAGTGGCAGCCAGAATACTGGCCGCAATTACGGTGATTTTAAATGTTTTACTACTCATTAATAATCTCTAACTTTCCTGTTGCATTGCTTCGAGCTCTTCCCAGCGCTCGAAAGCAATTTCAAGCTCCTGCTCTTTCGCAGTTAACTTATCTAAAACGGGCTGTGTTTTGTCTGCTGATTGCATGAAAAACTCAGGATCGTTCACTTGCTGTTGAAGCATTTCAATATCATTCTCAAGTTGCTCTAACATTGCGGGCAACTCATCCATTTCTCGCTGCAGTTTATAAGATAACTTTTTAGGTTTTGTCTTAATTGGCGCTGTTTTGAGAGTTTCCTCAACCACTTTTTCTTTATTGCTGACATTTTCAGCAACTCGTGACTGCAAAACTTGAGCTCTTTGTTGCTGAGTATCGTGATAGCCTCCAACAAATTCTTCAATTTTGCCATCGCCTTCAAAAATCCAACTCGTTGTTACAGTATTATCAACAAATTGACGATCGTGGCTGACAAGCAGCAATGTGCCTTGGTAATTGGCAAGCAAATCTTCTAAAAGTTCCAAAGTTTCGATATCTAAATCGTTGGTTGGTTCATCTAAAATCAATAAATTATTCGGTTTGAGGAAAATACGAGCAAGCAACAGTCTGTTTTTCTCACCACCAGATAGCGCTTTTACTGGCGTTCTCGCACGTTTAGGGGCAAACAAGAAATCTTGTAAATAGCTTAATGCGTGCCGTGGGCGCCCAGCCACCATCACTTCCTGTTTTCCGTCAGCTAAGTTGTCAATTACCGACTTCTCAGGATCGAGGATCTCACGGTACTGATCAAAATAAGCAACTTCAAGTTTGGTACCGCAATGTAATTTGCCACTCTGAGGCTGTAAATCACCCAACAGCAGTTTCAGCAGTGTACTTTTACCGCATCCATTAGGACCAATAAGTGCAATGCGATCACCGCGCATGATATTGAAACTGAAGTTAGAGACAATATTTTTGCCATCGATGCTATAGCTAATATCTTTTGCTTCGAAGACAATTTTTCCTGAACGCGCAGCGTCATCGATTTGCAAGTTTGCTTTGCCCTGTACCTCACGGCGATCATTACGCTCTTCTCTTAGCTTCTTGAGTGCTCTTACACGCCCTTCGTTACGAGTACGACGCGCTTTGATGCCTTGGCGAATCCAAACTTCTTCTTGGGCCAATTTCTTATCAAACTCGGCATTTTGCATCTCTTCTACGCGCAAGGCTTCTTCCTTGGCGACAAGGTACTGATCATAATCACCAGGAAACGAGCTGAGTTTACCGCGGTCAAGATCAACAATGCGAGTCGCCATTGAGTGGATGAACGTCCGGTCATGCGATACAAAGATGATCGAGCCTCTAAAATCTTTCAAAAAGCCTTCGAGCCATTCGATAGTGGTTACATCAAGGTGGTTAGTCGGTTCATCAAGCAAAAGGACATCAGGATCACACACTAGTGCTCTTGCAAGAGCCGCTTTACGCTGCCATCCACCGGATAAATCCGTTAGTTTGGTGTGGCCATCCAGTTTCAAAGCCGCCAGAACATTTTGGATACGTTCTTCAAAACGCCATGCCCCTGTATGCTCTAGCTGCTCTTGAATGCGAGATAACTTATTGATATTACTTTCACTTGGATCGACAACGATGAGATCCAAAAGATCTTGATAGATCTTTAGATACTCACCAACTTCCGCTAATCCACCAGCAACATAATCAAAAACGGTGCCGGCTTCATCTCTAGGCGGATCTTGTTCTAATCGAGAAACAACAACATCTTGTTCTATCTGCATTTTCCCGTCGTCCATGATGATTTCTCTCGCAAGAACTTTCATCATAGTCGACTTGCCTGCACCGTTCCGGCCGACGAGACAAACTCGTTCATTTTCTTGCAATGCGAAATCTGCGTGATCGAGTAATGGGTGGTCACCAAATGCTAATTGACCGTTATGGATGGTAATTAATGCCATTATTTTCTAACCAATGAAGTAATGTTTGTTGGTCAAAGGGCCAGCTCAGTTCGGATTCTTGGTATTTAAGAACCGGAATAGTGACCCCGTAACGAGAGAAGAGCGCATCATCAAATGCAATATCAACAAGTTGTACTTGTTCAGCCATGTTTGCCTGCTGAACAAGCTGAAATGCCATCTCACAGAGATGGCATCCTTCAGTACTGTAAAGCGTGAACAACTTCATTCCCTATTCACTGCATGCATGGGAAATCGTCCAGCAGTTATGGATCTGTTTGTTACGTTCAAAATCCAGTGGTAATGTTTGTGCTGAAATATTTTGAGCAACTAAACCAAGCTCAGCTAGCGCTTCTAAATCCATTTTAAAATGTCGTTTATTGTTTGAAAACACAATCGTACCTTCTGGACGTAGGATACGTTTTAAATTTTCCATCAACTTAATATGATCGCGTTGCACATCAAATGTGTGTTCCATACGTTTGGAATTTTAGAATGTCGGCGGATCGATAAATATCAAATCAAATTGTTCTTTGGCCGTCTCTAGCCATTGCACACAGTCGGCTTGTTCAAAGCGATGCTGGTGTCCAACTTGACCGTTGAGCTTTAAGTTGTCTTTAGCCCATTCTAAATAAGTTTTAGACATATCAACCGTCATGGTTGATTTTGCTCCACCGCAAGCGGCATGAACGGTTGCAGAGCCGGTGTAAGCAAATAGATTGAGGAAGTCTTTACCCTTTGCCATTTGCCCTAAGCGACGACGCGTCAATTTATGATCAAGGAATAAACCCGTATCGAGATAATCATGTAAATTGACAATCAGTTTAACGCCATACTCGTTCACTTCCATTGTTTCAGAAATTTGCCCTAATTTTTGATATTGAGAGCGCCCTTTCTGTTTTTCACGAACTTTGAGTACAACTTTATTGGCTTCTGTTCCGGTGACTTGAATCGCGGCACGAATGATATCTGTTAAACGGCGTTTCGCCTTTTCTTCTGGAATATCTTTAGGTGCGGCGTATTCTTGGATCACTAGGTGGTCGAGATAAACATCGATCGCAACATTGTATTCAGGCAAATCAGCATCATAAATACGATAGCAATCAAGTGATTCACGTTTCGCCCACTTACCAATTTTCGCAATATTTTTCTTTAAACGATTCGAAAAATCAGGAGCGATCACCGATTCTTGAGAAATAGACGCTCCCGGTTCTACCGTGCGCAATGAAATTGAGTAGTTCTTTTGGTGACAAGGTAACGCACCGTTATTTAACTTAAACTGCTTTTCAGCGCGCATACGCAAACAACTGAGTAATTCGTCAGAGCTTGAGAAAATCGACGCTTGGCAACCGCCAAATTCAGCCTTTAATTGACCACCAAATGCCGTATATAAAGCAATCAAACCAGGATGTGTACCTAAACGTTCACCATAGGGTGGATTACAGATAACCACACCATCCTCAAACCCTTCAGGACGTTTGATCAGTGCCGCATCACCCAGCTGGAAGGTAATCAGTTCTTCAACCCCTGCGCGGCGAGCGTTATCTTTCGCGGTTTGCAGCACTCGTGCATCGTTATCAAAACCAAAGAACTTACAATCAACTTTTTTGACACCACGCCTTGCTTGAACATTGGCTTCTGATTTTATTTGCGCCCACAGTTCTGCATCAAAATCCTCTAAAGCTTCGAAACTCCACTTTGGACGCTTGAGACTAGGGGCCATACCAGCAGCCATCATGGCCGCCTCAATGAGCAAAGTACCAGAACCACACATTGGGTCGAGCAGTGGCCTCGTTTCACCCCATCCACTACGCAAAATAATAGCTGCTGCTAATGTTTCACGAAGTGGTGCTCGCCCCGCTTCGGTACGGTAACCGCGCTGATGTAAACCACCGCCCACCATATCAATCCCTAAAATGGCTTTATCTTTATGCAAGCGCACATGGACACGAAGATCTGCATGATCTTTATCGATCGAAGGGCGCGGTAAGTTCTTTTTGGTGAAACAGTCGACAACCGCATCCTTTACTTTCATCGCGCCGTACTGACTGTTACGGATTTCGTTATTAGTGCCGTTAAAGTCGACAACAAATTTTTTCGAACTATGAAAATGATTAACCCAGTTCACTGAACTTGCTGACAAGTAAAGATCCATATCATTTTGGCAGGTAAATTCAGAGAGGACGCGAACAAATCTTGATGCTAGACGGCTCCACAAACAACAGCGATAAATCTGCTCTTTCGACGCTTTAAATTTTACCCCGGCCTGCACGGGTTTTGCGTCCGTAATCCCTAATTTGGTTAGTTCTTCAACTAATAGGTTCTCAAGACCGTTTGAGGTAACCGCTAGATATTGATTCATACTGCTCTTTTACTGATAAAAATGACCACGCATTATACCTGACAATCCCACGCTTGAGTAAAACAAAGTGTCTCTTTCACCTTCTCAACCATTCAATTGCTTAACTACTCGCCAATTTTACAAATAGACAAGCTTCGAGCATTGCAAAAATATCTTACTAGATATAGCAAGGCCTACGGGATAAGTGAGTATTTATTCACGGTAAAATTGGACTATACCAGATTATTTTTTACAGTGTAAATTAATTACAAATGAGCTAAAAATGGGAATATGTCGGCCATTTCTAGCGATGTAGACACTGTTTATAACGTCACTTTTGAAGAAAAAAACATCAGAATCCTGAACAAATCTCACATTTAAGATCGAATTCAGGCGGATAGGATTGAGTTGGGGAAAAGCTCTAGGCAAAAAAAATCGGCTATTAAGCCGATGGGAAATGAAACAAAGGAACGAAACGTTGTGCTATTAGGGAAAAGTTAACTCACAAGAGCAACGTGCTCTTCGAGCAAAATATGATTGGCGCAAGCCATACGGTCATGCATAACCTTAATGACCTGTCCGAATTCCAGCTGTTTGGAGCCATTTAGTATGAACGCATCCAAATCGACTAAGGCGCAAAGACTAGCACAGTCCCCTACCTCAAGTACGATGAAATAACCTTGGCTGTAGCCGTTGACCAACCGAACAATGTCACCTTCACTCGGTTCAAAACCGTAGCCTTGATGATCAAAAAACCAACTTTTAGGCTGGACAGGTTTATGAAAACGCTTAGCGGCAACACAATAGAGTGCTAATTCGGCTTGTCTTGGCTCACTTAAACCTAAATAGGCAATTTGCTCTTTGTAGGTTTGGAAGGCACTCGCATCATCGACTGAAAAATGATTCTCAGCAAAAGCACAATCGACGAGCAGATTACGGTAAAGATTGGTCTTAAAAACCATCTCATCACCAAGGTACAACATCAGACAGCTTTCGCTATCTGAATAATACCAACTCCATTTGTCACTTGGTTTAAGCATCGTTCCACTCTCTAATTTTAATGAATTATCAAACTATTTGGTAAAACGCTTAATTACCTTTGCCAGCTAGTGAATGTAATTTTAAGAACAGAAATATAAAAAAAAAGAGGAAATGAATAACTCATTCCCTCTTACTTCGACCCAGTCACTTTTTATTCTTCTGAGTCAATACCTTTAAATCGCACTTATTTACAGGTTCTTGACAATATCTCTCACTAAACCTGGGCCGTGATAAATGAATCCTGAATAGACTTGTACTAGTTTCGCGCCCGCCAACATTTTTTCTTTTGCAGCGATACAAGAATCAATACCACCCACTCCAATAATGGGCAGCTTATCACCCAACTCTTGATACAAGCACTTAATCACTTCAGTACTTCTTGATTGAACGGGACGGCCACTTAACCCACCCGCTTCATTCGAGAATTTCATACCTTCCACCAGCGACCGATCTAATGTGGTATTAGTCGCGATAACGCCATCAATATTATGCTTGAGTAACGATTGGCAAATTTGTTTAAGCTCGTCATGAGAAAGGTCGGGGGCGATCTTTAATGTTAGTGGAACGTATTTATTATGCAGCTTAGCCAATTCAGATTGCTTCGCTTTCAGTACGGCAAGCAAATCATCCAATGCCTCACCATATTGTAACGTCCGTAACCCAGGAGTGTTGGGGGATGAAATGTTCACCGCTATGTAACCAGCATAGGGATACACTTTCTCCATACAAATAAGATAGTCATCTGCCCCATTCTCAATCGGTGTATCTTTATTCTTTCCAATGTTGATACCGATAATGCCGTCATATTTGGCTTTCTTAACGTTCTCAACCAGGTTGTCGACACCTAAGTTGTTAAAGCCCATTCGATTGATAATGCCTTCCGCTTGGATCAAACGGAATAAACGCGGTTTATCGTTACCAGATTGAGGACGTGGAGTCACGGTACCAACTTCGACAAAACCAAACCCCATTGCACCAAAAGCTTCTATGCATTCCCCATTTTTATCTAGGCCAGCGGCCAAACCTACAGGGTTTTTAAAAGTTAAACCCATGCATTCGACTGGGCGATTGGGTAAGTGTTGACGATAGAAGAGATCAAGAGGAGTGCCTGTGAAACGTTTAAAGTTTTCAATGGCGAGATCATGTGCCTTTTCGGCATCAAGTTGAAAAAAGCCAGTCCTGGCTAAGCGGTAGAGCATTGTGCCTCCGAAATAAAAAGCCCCGTATAAACGGGGCATTATTATTTACTCATTTGCTGCACAATTCAAATTTAAAAGTACTAATTCTCTTAATGCTACCGAAAATTTTGCAAATTCATGTACTGCACCGACTTTAAATTCGTTGAGGATACTCTCCCAGCGCATTAAGGATACTTCATTACTGGCAATCCATTCATCCAGTGCTTTCATCACATCGAGTTCTTCTGGCGCACAAGTACAATTCAATACTTGCGCAGTGAGTTGACGCTGCTGCCAGTCTAAATCTTCACGAAACTCAGCACGTGCTAGTGCTTGCCAGTTGTTATCCACCGCTTGACCGTTAATCTGTTTTAAGAACCAGTGCAGTGATAAACGATCACCTAAGTTAAAGTACAGCTTAGCTGTCTGCGCAACGGTCTTACCTTTATCACGTGCCACTGTGGATATATCCAGTGCTGAGTGCAAGCTTGATAAACGAGCAACGTAATTCGCCAGTTCTGAGTTAATGCCTTTATCAATCCAGACTTGAGCCATCGCATTATGCTCTGCAACCTCTTCAGCAACGAGCATATTGTCTAGCTCTGCGGAAACGGCATTGACGTCAGTTTGATAAAGCGCAATCAAATCTTTGACCGATTGTTTGCCTGAACGATTACGCAACAACCAACGAGATAAGCGGCGTAAGGTTCGGCGCACTAAAAAGATTACATCGTACTGTGCATCAGCTTCTGCTTTATTGTCGAGTAAACGAACCTGCTCGAGAACATGGCCTAAACCATAAATTTCTCTTGCCGCAGTGTAAGCATTGGCAATATCGACAACATTCGCACCAGTCTCTTCTTGCAGACGGGTCACGAAATTACATCCCATTTCGTTCACCATCTGGTTGGCCAGAGCCGTAGCAATGATCTCTGCACGAAGTGGATGCTGTTGCATGTGATGAGAATAGTTACGACGTAACTCAGTAGGGAAATAGTTGATCAACTGCTGTGAATGGAATTCATCGTGTGAAATCTCTTCACAAGCCAATTCCTCTTTCAGCACCATTTTGCCGTATGCCACTAATACCGATAGCTCCGGACGGGTTAATGCAAATCCCTGCTTCTCACGCTCAAGCAAAGTTTCATCATCTGGAATATATTCCAATGCTCGGTCAAGGTGCCCTGCTTTTTCCATAGCATGGATGAAACGAATCTGCTCCTTAACTAACGATACACCCTGTTGCTCAGTGACAGAAATAGCTTCAGATTGAGCGTAAGCATCTTCAATAACGATGCCTCCGACTTCATCTTCCATCGACTCTAAGATCTGATTACGTTGTTTGACGGTAAGAGCACCATTCGCCACCAAACCATTCAAGAAGATCTTAATATTGACTTCATTATCCGAGCAATCGACGCCGCCAACGTTATCAACAAAGTCGGTATTAACACGACCACCAGTTAATGCATACTCAACACGTCCAAGTTGAGTCATACCTAAGTTACCGCCTTCACCGATCACTTTTGTACGAAGATCGCGTCCATCAATTCTTAGAGCATCGTTAGCACGGTCACCTACATCAGAATGGCTCTCTTTCGATGATTTAACATAGGTGCCGATACCTCCGTTCCACAGAAGATCCACTTCCATTTTCAAGATCATTTTAATCAGCTCATTAGGCGCAACAGAAGCCTTCTTCGTGCCGATCATTTTTTGAATTTCAGGCGTTAATGTGATCGATTTCGCTTTGCGAGAGAAGATGCCACCACCTTTTGAGAGCAACTTTGCGTTGTAATCTTCCCAGCTAGATCGTGGCGTGTTGAATAAGCGATTGCGCTCTTCCCAACTTTTTGCTGAATTTGGTGTTGGATCGATGAAAATATGCAAATGGTTAAACGCTGCTTGCAAACAGATGTGTTTAGACAGCAGCATACCGTTGCCAAACACATCTCCAGCCATATCACCGATACCAATCGCTGTGAAATCTGTGGTTTGGCAGTTAATGCCCATTTCACGGAAGTGGCGCTTGACTGACTCCCATCCTCCTTTTGCGGTAATCCCCATAGCTTTATGGTCGTAACCATTTGAACCACCAGAAGCAAAAGCGTCACCTAACCAGAAATTGTATTCTGCTGACACTGAGTTAGCCAAATCGGAAAATGTTGCTGTCCCTTTATCCGCTGCTACTACTAAGTAAGGGTCATCCTCATCATGACGAACGACATTTTTAGGTGGAACGACTTCGCCTTCAATAATATTGTCGGAAACATCGAGTAATGCACGAATAAAACGTTTATAGCAGCGTTGTCCCTCGGCAAAGATCTCATCACGTGTGGTAAACATGTGCTGTTTCTTACACACAAAACCACCTTTTGCTCCCACCGGAACAATAACGGTATTTTTTACCTGTTGCGCTTTCACTAACCCTAGAATCTCGGTACGGAAATCTTCTTGGCGATCAGACCAACGTAATCCGCCACGTGCTACTTTACCACCACGTAAATGAACACCTTCAATATCAGGTGCATAAACGAAGATTTCAAAAGCCGGTACAGGAGCTGGAATTTCAGGAATCTCTTTCGGCTTCATTTTCAAAGAAAGCCAAGGTTTGATCTGATTGTGTTCATCCAACTGGAAGTAGTTAGTACGGATCGTCGCACTGATCATTTCCATGTAACGACGAATAATACGATCATCATCTAAGCTATCAACACGATCTAACTCTTCCGTAATAGCGTCGATAAGATCCATTTGTCCTTTTTGAGCCCCTTTATATTTAGGATCAAAACGCTTTAAGAATAGCTCTACCAGCCCTTTTGCCACATCAGGGTAATGGCTGAGTGTATCTTCAATATAATGCTGACTGAATGGAAAGCCCACTTGACGCATGTAACGTGCATAAGCACGAAGAATCGATACTTCACGGCCAGTTAATGACGCCCCTAATACCAATCGGTTGAAACCATCGCTCTCTAATTCTCCCGCCCAAATAGCCGCAAACGCTTGCTGGAAACGATCTCTTGCTTCTCGAAGATCGACACTGTTATCGCTCTTATGCAGCATTGAGAAATCTAAGATCCAATAGGTTTGTCCATTTAACTTGCGCACTTCATAAGGTGACTCTCCGATCACTCTCAATCCTAGGTTTTCCAACATTGGCATCACATCAGAAAGGTGGATTGGCTCGTCACGATGATACAGCTTTAAACGTACCGCTTTTGAATCGGCCGCTTCTTCTTGTGGGCGGTAGAACAACATACCAAGTTTGTGCTCTTCATCTAAGGCTTCCAATCGTTGAATATCATCCACCGCAGAACCCGGCATCATGTCTTCTTTGTAAGAACGAGGAAATGCGTGCATATACTCTTTCGATAACGGCAAGCCTTTACTCTCTCCAAAGTTTGCCACGATCGCATCTGATAAACGATCATCCCAAGTTGATGATGCTTCCATTAAATTCTGCTCTATCGTTTTTACATCGACATCCATATTATTATTATCAACACGCACGATGTAGTGTGTTCTTGCTAGTGGGCTTTCTGAGAAATAAGTCGTGAACTCAACATCTTGCTCGCAACCAAAGTATTGTTTGAAAATTCGTTGTGTCTGCCGGCGAAGCTCGGTGTTATAGCGCTCTTTGGTCACATAAACCATGCAACTGAAGAAACGACCAAACGGGTCTTTACGAACAAACAGACGTAGCAAATCTCTATCTTGCATTTGCACCACGCCCATCCCCACTTCTAACATCTCTTCTTCACGTGCTTGCAGTAACTCATCACGAGGATAGTTTTCTAGAATATTGTGCAGCGCTTTGTAGGAATATGAACCTGAGCGATAACCGCTCGCTTTTAAGATGCGTTCTACTTTTTCACGGATCAGTGGAATCGTTTCGATGCTTTGGTTATATACCGCAGAGGTATACAAGCCAGTGAAGCGATGCTCACCAATAACTTTACCTGCTTTATCGAATTTTTTAACACCAATGTAATCGGTATAAGCCGGGCGGTGAATACGCGATTGAGTATTACCTTTAGTAACAATCAATAAAAAAGGTTTTTTGGCTTCAAGGCGCGCAGAATCAGGAAAGTCGGATAATTTTACGCTGCGCACACGTTTTGAGTCAGAAAATAGGCCCAACCCTTGCTCTGCTGTTGGTCTCAGTTCTGTGTCACCTTCAACGGTCACGAGATCGTATTCTTTGTACCCCATGAAAGTAAAATTATGATGTCCCATCCACTTGAGGAATTTAATGGTCTCTTCGTAACGATCACTTTCTACAGGAATAAATTCTTTTTGTGTCTCCAATTGTGCAATCACTTGCAGCAACCTTTCTGACATTGGTCGCCAATCTTGCACCACCAAAGCCGTATCACTCAAAATACTAAGCAATTCATTTTTTAATTGCGTCATCGCTTCTTTGCTGCTAAGGCGGTCAACTTCAATATGAAAAAGAGATTGTAGGTCGCCCTCGCCTTGATTTATCGATGCGATAACGCCATTTTCGGCTCGCACGATTTGTGTTGGACCATTGAGCATAAGATGTGACGATAAATCCAAACGGCTGAGCGCCATTTTGGTGGAGTCAACAAGAAATGGACTATCTGGTATGACAATTTCAACAATCGTGTGCGTTGACTGCCAACCTTGACGACTTACTGTTGGGTTAAACACCCGCACTGAACGCTCTTCTGGTTTTTTCTCGTTAATATGGTGCCATAGGCTAACTACCGCACCGTATAAGTCAGATTCATTACGTTCAGTCAGATCATCTTTCGAAATGTTACTAAATAGATGTTGAGCAAGTTGAGTAACGAGAGGTTGATGAGCAAGATCGAGTTTGTCTTGAATCAGTTTGTACACTTTTTCAAGCAGAACTGGCACTAAAGTTTCACGCGCAGTCATAGTAGACTCCAAGATTATTATTTTTGTAGGGTATGTGGTAAGCATAGCGCTTACCATTGGTAATGCTTGCTTTATTGTAAAAGCTTTATTGACAAATAGTTAATAGTTTTGGAGATATCCTGAGGTGAAATGTTTGAGAATGTGATTAAGATTCCTATTTAAATATCTAGGAAATCAACCCTTCACAGAGTTTCTAACTTTACAAACTTATTATTTTGGTCAGTTGTCAGCCGAAATCGACCTTTTAATCCAATTTGACTAAGAAATGGACGAAATCGAGACGCTGGTAGCTGAAGACGTAAACCCTGATCTGTGTAGACTTGTACAGAGCTTGCTACGCCAGAATAGTGCGCTAAGTAAGTTTGATAGGAAATGTTGAGAGTAAAATAATATTGCTTCATAGCTGTTAACCAAAATAGAGCGAGGAGACGTATTCATCCCCTCGCTCTGAATAGAATTCAGATCATTAAGATTCGAGTGCTTTCGTCACTTTTTCAAACAGATCTCGAGCTAAATTTTCCATTGACTTCAAACTCTCCAACTCCGATTTCATCATTGCTTGGCGAGCTTCATCGTAGAGCCTGAATTTGAGTAAAGGATCAATTAAACGCGACGCAACTTGGGGGTTACTATCATTGAGTTCACGCAATATCTGTCCTGCAAAACGGTATCCCTCACCCGATTTGGCATGGAAATGAACCGGATTTGCGCTGAGGAATGAACCAATCAAGCTGCGCGTACGATTTGGATTTTTTAAGCTAAATGCTTCATGTTTCATGGTTTGTTGAATGGTATCCAAAACACTTGGCGCGGGGTTAGTCCCTTGTAGTGCAAACCATTTATCCATCACCAATCCATCGTGTTTCCATTTATTGCTGTAATCATCCATCAGTGCTTGACGGCACATAAGCTGTGCACTATTCGCAGCGCTCATAGCGGCGATGGTGTCAGTCATGTTGCTGGCGCTGTGATACTGAGCCAGCACCAAATCATTGCCTTGGTCGGTATAAGCTAAATAAGCAAGGCAAGTATTGCGCAATGCTCGTTCACCAATTGCACTGTATTCAATGCTGTATGCTGTCTGTCTTAAACTGTGGTAAACCGCATTGAGCTCGTCTTGCAATGCGTTAGCAAGCTGTACTTTCATCGCTTTAAGTACGGTCGCTATGGCATCAACATCCACACGTTTATACCAACCAGAAACCTCATTATGGCTAGGTAATGAGAGCATTTCCGCAATAAAAGCAGGCTCTAGAACCTCACTCAGTAACACACCACGGAATGCATCAACTACCGATTCTGGCAAATCCGCCGCCTTACCCGACTGCACTCCAAACACATTGCTACGGATATATTTGGCTAACAACATTTGGCCTGCGTCCCAGCGAGCAAATTCGTTGCGAGCATTGACCATCAAGAAGATCAGCTCATCATCACTGTAGTCATACTCCAGTTTCACTGGTGCTGAAAATTCGCGCAATAAGGAAGGGATCGGTTTCTCTGGCACATTTTCAAACACGAAGGTCTGCTTAGCCTGTGTTACATTCAGTATATTAGAGATTCGCTTTCCGTTACATTGTAACTCAATTACATCACCATGAGCGGTGTATAACTCAACATCAAAAGGAATATGCAGCGCTGCTTTCTCTTTTTGCTCGTGCGTTGGTTCGGTTGTTTGCTCTACGGTTAAGGCATAGGTTTTCTGTTGTGCGTCATATTCAGTGCTCACTGAAACAATCGGTGTACCAGATTGGCTATACCATAAACGGAATTGAGTAAGATCGACGCCAGAAGCATCTTCCATCGCTGCCACAAAATCTTCGCAGGTCGCGGCCGTGCCATCATGACGCTCAAAATAGAGCTTCATCCCTTTTTGGAAATTCGTTTCACCCAATAACGTATGCATCATACGAATCACTTCACTGCCCTTTTCATAGACAGTTAATGTATAGAAGTTATTCATTTCTATCACTTTATCGGGACGAATTGGGTGTGACATTGGGCTGGCATCTTCCGCAAATTGTGGCCCGCGAATAATGCGTACATTATTAATGCGATTGACAGCTCTCGACCCTAAATCAGACGAAAATTCTTGGTCACGGAATACCGTTAGGCCTTCTTTTAGGCTTAGTTGGAACCAATCACGACAAGTGACGCGGTTACCAGTCCAGTTATGGAAATATTCGTGGCCAATCACCGCTTCAATACCTAAATAATCAGTATCGGTAGCGGTTTTTTCATTGGCTAACACAAACTTGGAGTTAAAGATGTTAAGGCCTTTATTCTCCATCGCACCCATGTTGAAAAAGTCAACGGCAACGATCATGTAGATGTCGAGATCATACTCTAAGCCGAAGCGTTCTTCGTCCCACTTCATTGCGTTGATAAGTGATGTCATTGCGTGAGAAGCGCGGTCAAGGTTACCTTTATCAACAAAAATCGCGAGGGCAACATCGCGACCAGACTTGGTTTTATATTGATCACGTAATACGTCAAAATCACCCGCAACGAGAGCAAATAAGTAAGCAGGTTTCGGATGTGGATCTTGCCACTTCACCCAATGACGCCCTTCTGCGAGATCGCCATGTTCGATACGGTTACCGTTACTTAATAAAAATGGGTAATCTTTTTTGTCAGCAATCACGGTCGTTGTGTATTTTGCAAGAACGTCTGGACGATCGAGGAAGTAAGTGATGCGGCGGAAGCCTTCCGCTTCACACTGAGTACAGAACGCACCACCCGATTTGTACAACCCTTCTAATGCGGTATTCGCTTCTGGGTTAATCAGTGTCACGATCTCCAATTCAAACTCTTGAGGTAGTGATGAGAGCGAAAGCCCTGTCTCAAGCAGCTGAAAATCTTGCCATTCGATGCCATTCACTTTGAGCGATTTCAGCTCAAGGTTTTCACCATCCAGCACCAATTGGTTACTCTCTTTTTGCTGCTTAACGTGAGAAACGGCAGTCACGATGGTGTTGGTATCAAAGAGATCGAATATTAATTCGAGATCCATAATGGTATGTGATGGAGATTGATAATTTTTGCGATACTTGGCTTGAGGTGTATGAGCCATGTCGGAATCCTTGTTGACAGAGTGGAATGTGACGTTTTTGATAAACATTCAGTAAGATGGCTATAGATCTAAGGCTTGTTACTATTAATAACAACCCCTCAAAACGAAAAACGAGGTATTTTAGGCAAATACCTCGCTATGGCGCTGACAATTTACTCATATATCAACAGATTTCACTCACAGCCTTTCTTATGATAGAAGATTGCAAGACTACTGATGAACTCGCGCTAAAACAGCCG
>AEZC01000231.1 GCA_000257205.1 Vibrio ordalii ATCC 33509
TTTATGATGCGCTTACGAAAAAGAAAGGATAATATCAAATAAAAACGTATGCGCCCCATGATCCCACGGGGCGCATACGGAGGAAGGAGAAAGCAGGGCGAGTACACTATCTTTAATAGTGTACTCTTGTGCCAATATGGCATTATTTAGGCTAGAGAGAGAAGCAGACGGGGAGAAAGCGCAGCGCCACGTTGCTTCTCTCCCGAACTCAAAACGTTACACGAATGTTACCGGAACGGTTGGGGTTACTGTTACACCCCAATTAAGTCCGGAATTCCGGACTTTCTTCATTTACATAGCTTGTTTTTCACGAGTTTCTAATATGTCTAAAAACGTGTAATGATCTTCTAGTTGTTCCCATACAGTCATCGTTACAATTTCTCTTGGAACTGCAATTTGTGACAATTCTATAATAAAATCTTGAAGTGATAATTTTCCAAACTCAACGCCTTGGCATATTTCGTTTGCAGATACATTTAATGTTTTTGCAAGGTTTGCGATTTGCGTTGCCCTAGGTTCTGTTTCGCCATTTTCCCATTTTAAATATGTCTGCTTTGCCACTTTTACTTCTTTTGCAACTTGTTCTTGGGTTAAGCCTTTTCTTAATCTGGCATTTTTCAGTACGTCTTTAATCATCATTTCATCCCTTAAAGTACGGTTTTTTATCATTCTAACACCCGTTTTTTAACCTCCTGCGTTGAGGTTAGCTTTTTTATAATGTAGAGCACATTAAAACGTACTTGACAGGGTTTTGCATTGTACTTCATAGACCAGCTTTTTATGCATCAAGATCATCCTGATGGCGGGCTCCCGCTCGTTGGGACGCATGTGATTGAAAGACTGGATATGGAAACAGGAGAAGCGTTACCACCTTCAGTAAATCAGAAGCGTCTTGAAGGGTCATTCAGTACAAAACTAACGATCCGTTGTGATGGTTATCGCGTTCGTGTGGAGGGTAACCCGTCACGCTGGCAGAGAATGGATAATCTATTTGGCCTCACTTCACTAGATGATTGTGTCGAGATTTATAACCATCTTCTTTCACGTTATGGCTTACCACCACTGACTAAAAATACTCGTTTGTACCCAAGGCAATCGCCTAATGGTAAATCAACATCGCTAGTCGGCAATGGCCGTGGCGCGGAAATTACTTCTATCGATTGGACTCGTAATTTGGCTGTAGGGCAGGGTAAGGAAGCCTCATTCATTCGCGGCATGTCCTCTATGCAAATCGGTCGAGGTCGTAAGCCTAACTTGTTTCCCAACGGCATGACATGCGGCTGGGGTTATGGCTCATCTTGGTTATTGAATAAACTTTACTGTAAGGCATTTGAATTAAAAGAGCATTTGAAAAAAGACAAGCGTAAAAAAGACGGTATTACTGAAAATCAACTTGAATATGTAGAGAAATTAATCAGTTATTGCGAACAAAATGGTGTCGTACGAGACGAAAACAGCCTGAAGCAATTATTTTTGAAAAAACACAGACTACAGTTTTACGGATTAGTGACCGAAGAAGACTTTTACCCGCATCTGAATGATATTGAGAACGCTATGAAGACGATACAGATTACCCATGATGAACACGTATCAATTGCCCACCAACTTCTTGATGTGGGCGCTGTCGATACACTTCGAAAGGCTAATACAACAATGAACTATTTCAGTCTTTGGCAAAATGGTACCGACTTACGCCAAGTATTGAATCGAAGCCAATTTTATGAACATAAAACACGACTTAAAAAAGTTGGTATCGACATTGGACAACCGTTTGATGTAACTCGTATGTGTCCGACCTTAAGGCGTTCTGAAGTTATCGAAGTTAAGCCGTTATCCATTCCTAGTTGGTATCAACTGCCCGTTGTTGCCAAATCTAACGTTATGCCATTTAGAGCTATTGCATAGAGAGATACCACATGTTGAAAATTGAAATATTCCCCGAAGATGTAAAAGTTGCGACTCGAACCACCAAACCCAAAGATGACAAGCCAGGTCGTGATATTTATGAACAAGATGCTTATGCCTATATTGGTGGCAAGTTTCCCGTTCAAATGAAATTGCAGTTAGAAAAAGGACAACAACCTTACGCGGCCGGACTCTATACACCACACAGCTCAAGCTATGCGATTAATAATTTCGGCTCTCTTGAGTTAAAACGGTTTGGCCAGATTATCGAGCCTTTGGAAGTTGAGCGATGAGCTTTGATTTACCGTCTCGAAAAATCTTTTATAAGACAGGGATAATGATGGTAAACCGTCTAGATGAGCCACTATATCAATGTCGTTCTTGCTACAAACCGTTCTTTGATGATGAGGTCATAGTCGGTAACTTCTTAGCTCATATTGAATGTCCACATTGTGGCAATGCACTTAGAAAAATCACAGAGTCTGAACCATTGATTACAAAATAAGTTAAAGCCCGTAACTGCTTGAACAACTACGGGCTTTTTATCACAACCAACTGAAACGGAGTTGACTATGACCATGAAAGAATACACGCTATCAGACGTAGAATCTAAGCTAAATGCAATTTCCAATATCTCAATTTTCTTAGGTACAGGCGATTGTCCTGATGAGATTGCCTTTAACTTACGAGATCATATGCACGATGAAATAGAAAACCTTCAAGGTATGTTGAGTTTCATCCGGCTTTATCCAGAGCTTAAAGCCCAAGAACGGCAAGAATCAAAACCCCAAATCGATTCATCCAATCCCTAAAATGACCATGCCTAAAGTGCGTATTATATATCTTATGTTAAATGTTTAGTGACAAAATGAAAGCGCCATACCTTTGTGCGCTTTCTAGGGATGTAGCCATTAAACATAATCAGTATTTACCATAAAATACCTAATAACTAGTCTGATAATCGAAGATTTCATTCTAGTTATTAATACGTTAATTTCCGGCTAGTTTAACTCTGAAACCTTTCTTTTCTAAATAAGCTTTAATTTTGTCTCGAGCATCACCTTGGATCTCTATTTCACCATCTTTTACTGAGCCACCACACCCACAACTTTTCTTGAGTTCTGCCGCAAATAGCTTTAATGCAGTATCATCTAAATCCAAGCCGGTCACGATACTCACGCCTTTCCCTTTTCGCCCTTTTGTTTGACGATGGATTCTAGCCACTCCATCTCCTTTAGGGCGTTCTATAACTTCAGGCTCAGCTTTGATACGGCCTAAATCCGTAGAATATACAAGTGTCATAAATAATTTACTTCTTCAATTGTTCTGCTTTCTGTTTTGCAAGCAAATAAGCTTCGATATGTTTTTGAATAGCCACTTTCGAACCTTTGATTAAGCGACCATTGAAAAAGCAATACCAGCCATTGAGCTCACCTGTATCATTTTTCAGTGTAAAGCCACCAAATTGCTCTTGTTTACCATCTGGAGCCTCTCTCTTCTTACCTACCGCATCGAACTCTCTAGGATCAATGATGGAGGCCGTGTCACACCACCAGTCTATGCTTTTTTTTACTGCCGCAAGGTTACCAGTCAAAACATGGTTTTTGATCTTAACTTGCCATATATCTGTAGAATTGGGAGCAGATGTAAGGGTGAATCCTCGATACGTCGCTATAGCCATATGTTATTGGTCTTTTTAATTTTAGGTTAGTTAAATAATAATTGTATCTCCAGCGTTATCAAGTATATTTATCGATAAACCATATTGTTATAGTGCATCAAGATGAAAAAAAACATCCCTCTCATCACAGATCCTATGATTTTAAAACAAAAGGTTCGGTGTTTTT
>AEZC01000232.1 GCA_000257205.1 Vibrio ordalii ATCC 33509
AAAAACACCGAAACATGCGATTCACCAACCAATTTTTTTTTACGCTTTAGGTTTTCAACATCAATAATTAACGCACCATTTAAGGTTCCAATCACAAGCTCTCTGCGTTTATCGGAAAAATAGATCTTCTCTATGAAATGTTTATCCGAGCTAAGGACATGAGAAAAACTCTCATCCTCTGATAAGTAGACGCCAGCATTGGTGGCTAATACCCATTTAGAAAGCACAAACTTAGCATCATTAACAATCATTCGACTCGCGTGATTGAATTGATACATTTCTTT
>AEZC01000233.1 GCA_000257205.1 Vibrio ordalii ATCC 33509
AAAAACACCGCTTAATTAAAAGCTTGGACTAAGTTTAAACTCAGTTAACCCATGCCAGTCTGTTTATCGTTTTTCTGCGGTTTACAAATGGTTAAGGATTAAATTTGAATCTGCTCAAACATCCTTTTAAAGTAGCGAAACAACGTCTCTTTAAGAGTGCTTATGCACATGTTTACTATTTTCAAAACTTTTTTTCTGCTTGGGTGGATAAGCTTTGGTGGGCCAGCCGCTCACATTGGTTATTTCCGCAATACATTCGTTGAAAAATTAAAATGGATTGAAGATAAAGAATACGCACAGATCGTTGCCTTAAGTCAGTTTTTGCCAGGGCCAGGTTCAAGCCAAGTTGGATTTGCACTAGGATACCATCGTGGTGGCTTACTGGGTGGATGTGCCGCTTTTGCTGGTTTTACACTCCCTTCGGTTTTGATCATGGTCGCCCTTGCCATCGCCAGCAGCCAATTACTACAAGCCCCCTTATTTCAAAACGTGATTCACGGCTTAAAACTGCTAGCCGTTGTCGTTGTCGCGGATGCCACATGGGGAATGTATAAAAACTTCTGTAAGAATCGCTTAACCGTTGGGTTATGTTTGGCAACCGCTGTGATGCTGATTGTTGCACCCAGTATCGGAACGCAAATCGGAGTTCTCATTGTGGCAGCGCTGATCGGAGTCAAATGGCTCCCTAGCCAAGATTTAGCCACTGAACGTTCATTTGTCCCCGCCTTCATCCCTTTCGCTCTCTTTATTGGCTTACTGGTCGGTTTGCCTTTTGCCGGCCACTTGATGCCTGAAATCGCTCTATTTAACCACTTTTATCAAGCGGGTAGCTTGGTGTTTGGCGGCGGACATGTCGTACTTCCATTGCTACAAAATTTGGTTGGCGACGCGCTTGATCCGGATCTGTTTTTAACAGGATATGCCGCAGCACAAGCAGTTCCTGGTCCAATGTTTACCTTCGCCACTTACATTGGTTACGCTCTGCTACCACAAGCGCCAATCTTAGGCGCAACCCTGGCCACCATTGCCGTCTTTTTGCCAGGATTTTTGTTACTGCTCGGCGTGCTTAAAAATTGGCAAGCCTTAGCAAACTATCGATCGGTATCAGGAGCCATTAACGGTGTTAACGCCGCCGTCGTTGGTTTGCTGCTCTCAGCCTTATACCACCCTGTATTTACAAGCTCGGTCAGCAACAATTTAGACATGGCGATTGTTCTGATCGGTTTTTACCTGCTAAAACAGCTCAAACTGCCTATTATCTGGCTGGTTATATTCTTTACGCTCAGTGGCATTGCGCTTGGATTAAGCTAAAATCGGCTATACGCCTTGCTACTAAACATGGCGTCAAATAACCGTATTTATCTAGTGACCTAGCGTCATCCAGCGGCTTTCCAGTAGCACCTCATATTGCTTGGTTATATAACCCATTTTTTAGTTAAATTTCACGCACGCATCGCTTATCTGTCCTAAACTTATCAATTAGAAGATACTCTCCATTTCAACCTTGGAGACCCTGTAGCGCAGAGGAACACGCGATGGATACGCATAGCAAAGGTTGCGAGCACGCCTATTTTCCACAGGTTGGCCCACTCAATAAGCAACTCGATAATATACACCAACGAATGCAAGTCAAAATCCCAGAGATTGACCGCATCTCTTTTGCGCTATACGACCATCACAATGACCATTTAAAAACCTACGCCGACAGCACCTTTAACGGCGGAGAGCTTATACATTACGAGTTTCCACTTGCTGAACTTCCTGTCCTTAAACAATGTGCACAAAACGGCCAGAGCCGTAGCATTGAAAATATCCCACTCCAATTGAAGCCAGACTATCCTCATACTCGCTGGCTAATTGAACAAGGTTATTGCTCATCACTGGCGATTCCGACTTACCATCAACAAGTATTTATTGGCTTTATTTTCCTCAATTCGCGCCAAAGCCATTTATTTACCGAACAAGTAAAACAAGATGTGGAACCTTTTGTCGAGATGATCCGCTTCGCAGTTTGCTCTGAATACGATTTAGTCAAAACCATTTTGGATATAGCGAATTTGACTCAAGCACGCTCCCCAGAACATCAACTAGAATCAAAAGAACATAAAGAGCGCATTAGTTGTTATGCCAAAGTCATCGCTATTGAGGTTGCTGACATTTATCAACTGGATGATGAAGCTATTGATAACATCACCCAGTTTTCACGCTATCACGACATAGGCAAACTTGCCCTACCGACGAGCTTATTGCTTAACCCAAATACATTAGATAAACCAGAGCGTGCTCAGCTCTATACACACATAGAAAAAGGTATTGATATCATTAATCAAATTATTGATGAGATTGGCACACCTGATCACCCTTGCATATCCATATTAAAAGAGATCGTCGCTTATCATCATGAGTTTTTGGATGGTAGTGGTTACCCTTATGGACTAACTCAAGATGATATTCCCATATCGGCACGTATAATTGCCGTTGCCAACGTCTTTGATGCCTTAACAAGTCATCGTCCATACAGACAAGCTTGGTCTGTTCCTTTCGCCCTTCTCGAGCTGGAAAAAATGGTCGTGAGCGGCAAGCTTGATAAACACTGTGTCAATGCCCTTCGTTATCATCAAGAGTACTTAAAACAAGTGATTGATACCCACCCAGAAATTGACCCGAAGGATAGAATCAACTGAACAGAAATAAACGCTACTCGGAGTTAGGAGTGTCAAAATAAGAAAGTGAATCCAGCGCGCAACTTTAACGTTTAGTAACCACAATCTTCTTTTACCTAATCATTTCATCATGCTAGAGTTAACAAAGCGTTAACATAAAAACGATAATACTTTTGCCACTAACATGGAGTTAGAGAATGATTCAGCCTAACGAGTTAAGCAAAGCAACTTGTGCTCTCCCACCACCGAATGAAATGATCTTGAAATGGGCAGCGGAGCGCCCCAATCAAGTTTATTTAAGACAAATTATTAACCGACAATTTGTTGAATACACCTATGCAGAGGTTGCCGACAAAGCACTCAAACTCGTCTCTGCACTGCAAGGATTAGGCGCCAAACCTCAAGATAAAATTGCGCTTATTTCCAAGAACTGCGCTGAATGGTTTATTTGCGATCTCGCAATGATGCTCGGCGACTTCATTAGCGTACCTATTTTTCCAACCGCAGGCGCTGATACCATCGAATATTGCCTCACTCACAGTGAAACAAAAATAGTGATTGTAGGTAAACTCGATAACGGGCAAGCCACTCAGCAAGTACTCAGCAATTTACCCGATATAATTAGCATAGCGCTCCCCTATGATTCAGCGCCAGCCTGCGATCATCTCTTTACTAAGCTGATTGAGCACGCTCTACCAAGTACAGATCGACCAGTGCATTATGACGATAAGCTGATGTCGTTAGTCTATACCTCCGGTACCTCAGGCTTACCGAAAGGAGCGATGCTGACCTATGGAGCATTCAGTTGGTCAACCCAGCAACTCATTAATCACATTGGCATTCAAGAAAACGACCGATTATTTTCTTATCTCCCACTCGCTCATATTACTGAGCGAGTTTATATCTTTGGCTCTTCCATCATGGGCGGAGTGCAAACCGCTTTCCCCGAATCATTGGATACCTTTATTGAAGATGTGAAAATGCACCGTCCGACCCTATTCATCTCAGTACCAAGGTTATGGACTCTATTTCAGCAACGTATTCAAGATAAATTACCTCAGAAAAAACTCAATTTTCTGCTAAAAATTCCTTTCGTTAGCACCCTTATCAAGAAAAAACTGGCCGATGGCTTAGGACTTGACCAAGCTCGAGTGCTCGGCTGTGGCTCGGCTCCAGTATCACCAGCACTCCTTGCTTGGTATCACAAAATTGGGTTAAATATTACTGAAGCTTGGGGAATGACAGAATCTTTTGCTTACAGCACTCTCAACTACCCGTTTAGATCAGATAAAATAGGTTCTGTTGGACAAACGGGGCCGGGAATTGAGCTAAAAATCGCTAACGATGGCGAAATTATGGTCCGCAGCAAAGGGCTATTTTCAGGCTACTATAAAAATGATATCGCAACGCAAGAGTCTTTCTACAGAGAAGGATGGCTACATACTGGCGATATCGGTTTTATTGATGCTGAAGGTTATCTCACCATTCAAGGGCGCAAAAAGGACACCTTTAAAACAGCCAAAGGCAAGTTTGTGGCCCCTGTACCTATCGAAAATAAACTGTTCGAATACACTCGAGTCGAGATGATGTGTCTGATTGGCTTAGGGCTTCCCGCCCCTATTTTGCTGGTTGTTCCACATAATTTCCCTCATTTTGATCGCGTTCGTTATGAGCGTACTACTCAAAAAGTCATTACGCGGATGAATGAGGAATTGGAATCACATGAGCAAATCAAAGGCGTGCTAATGATAAAGGATCCATGGTCAATCGAAAATGGCGTACTCACTCCTACCTTAAAAATCAAGCGGCATGTATTAGAGCAGAAATATCATGAAATGGGCCACCATTGGCCAAAAGGACAACTGGTTGTTTGGGAAGAGTAATCCATTCTAATTGTGCAGGTTGGACTTAGCCTCTAACCTGCCAATACACCAAGTTTTCACACTAACAACCTCCTATATTGCCTAATATTTTGTCCTAATTTAACTCCGGTGCCTGCTATACTTAGCTTAAATAACACTATTGAATAATTGGATCATGACACAAGGTAATAACCCGCTGCATGGGGTCACTTTAGAAAAACTACTCACGGAGCTCGTTGAATACTATGGCTGGGAAGAGCTCAGCTATATGGTCAATATTAACTGCTTTAAAAAGGATCCGAGTATTAAATCAAGCTTGAAGTTTTTACGTAAAACTGAATGGGCACGTATTAAAGTTGAAGAAATCTATATCAACCTTAAGGGCTAGCTATACCCTTCCTACTTGAAACTGCAGCGGTGTTGGCTACGTTCGCTCACCCCAATCACATAGTTTATCTATGCTCATGGGGATGAACTTACTTGCCGCCTACCTGCAATTTCAAGTTGTTTGGGTATAAACGATATGAATTGAGTAGTATAAACTACCTTCGCCCGGCAGTTTCTACTTTTATCGGTTCTGCTTTTATCGGTTTTTATGCCCTTTTCTATTTCGTTGTTACATAAAAAATCCCCACCAGCTTTCACTGGTGGGGCTTTTTACGTTCAGCTTAGCTTTTAAGAATTACTTCTTCTCAGCTTCTTTACGTGCTTTAACTTCAGCAATAACTTGCTCTGCAACGTTTGCAGGACATGCAGAGTAGTGTGAGAACTCCATAGAGAACTGACCACGACCAGATGTCATTGTACGTAGGTGACCGATATAACCGAACATTTCAGATAGAGGAACGTTCGCTTTAATGCGTACACCTGTTACGCCAGCTTCTTGATCTTTAATCATGCCACGACGACGGTTAAGGTCACCGATAACATCACCAACGTGATCTTCTGGAGTAAACACGTCAACGTGCATAATTGGCTCTAGAAGTTGAGCACCAGCTTTAGGCATAGATTGACGGAATGCACCTTTCGCTGCGATTTCAAATGCGATTGCAGATGAGTCAACTGCGTGGAAACCACCGTCGAACAGTTCAACTTCAACGTCTAGTACAGGGAACCCAGCAAGAACACCTTGGTCCATCATAGACTTAAAGCCTTTCTCTACCGCAGGCCAGAATTCTTTAGGTACGTTACCACCAACAACTACTGATTTGAACGTGAAACCTGAATTTGGCTCACCTGGTTTGATACGGTAGTCGATCTTACCGAACTGACCAGAACCACCAGACTGTTTCTTATGCGTATAGCTGTCTTCAATTGCTTTAGTAATTGTTTCACGGTAAGCAACTTGAGGAGCACCAACGATAAGATCAATGCCGTGTGTACGCTTAAGGATATCGACTTTGATATCTAGGTGAAGCTCACCCATACCTTTAAGGATGGTTTCGCCCGTTTCTTCATCAGACTCAACTTGGAATGATGGATCTTCTGAAACCATTTTACCTAGCGCAATACCTAGTTTCTCAGAACCGCCTTTGTCTTTAGGAGCAACAGCGATAGAGATTACAGGCGTTGGGAAAATCATTGGCTCAAGAGTACATTCGTGTTTAGGATCACATAGAGTGTGACCAGTTTTCACGTTTTTCATACCAACGATAGCGATGATATCACCCGCTTGAGCAGCATCAAGTTCGTTACGATCGTTCGCGTGCATCTCAACCATACGGCCAATACGCTCAGTCTTACCAGTGGCACTGTTAAGAATGGTGTCACCTTTCTTCAGTTTACCAGAGTAAATACGGATAAACGTTAGAGCACCAAAACGGTCATCCATGATCTTGAATGCTAGTGCGCGGAACGGTTCGTCAACAGAAACTGTTGCAACTTCACCAGTAGGCTCACCTGTTTCAGGATCAGTCAGATCTTGAGGTACAACTTCAGCTGGAGCTGGAAGGTAATCAACAACTGCGTCTAATAGAAGCTGCATACCTTTGTTTTTGAACGCTGAACCACAGAATGTAGGGAAGAACGCTAGTTCACGAGTACCCTTACGGATACAAGCTTTTAGTTGCTCAACAGTTGGCTCTTCGCCTTCCATATAAGCCATCATTAGCTCGTCGTCTTGCTCTACCGCAGTTTCGATTAGCATTTCACGGTATTCTTCAACTTGATCTACCATGTCTGCTGGAATTTCTTTAACTTCGTAGTTTTCTGGCTGACCTGAATCATCCCAAACGTAAGCTTGACGGTTTAACACGTCAACAACGCCAACGAATTCATCTTCACGACCAATTGGAAGAGTCATCACAAGTGGGTTTGCGCCAAGAACTTTCTTCACTTGTCCTACAACGCGGAAGAAGTCTGCACCCATACGGTCTAGTTTGTTTACGAAGATCAGACGAGCGACTTCTGAATCGTTCGCGTAACGCCAGTTAGTTTCTGACTGAGGTTCAACACCGCCAGAACCACAGAATACACCAACACCGCCATCAAGAACTTTCAGAGAACGGTAAACTTCAACTGTGAAGTCAACGTGCCCAGGAGTATCGATAACGTTAAAACGGTGATCTTTCCAGAAACAAGTCGTCGCTGCTGATTGAATTGTGATACCACGTTCAGCTTCTTGTTCCATGAAGTCCATGGTAGAAGCGCCATCGTGTACTTCACCTGTACGGTGGATTTTACCAGTAAGCTTAAGAATACGCTCAGTGGTAGTGGTTTTACCGGCATCAACGTGCGCGAAAATACCAATGTTTCTGTATTTTGATAAATCTGCCATTGTCTTACTCTGTTAATAAGGTATAAAGTGCGCGCAGAGTATATCACAATCTGTCAAGACTGATACCCTTGCATACGCTTGCTTGAAAAAAAATATAGTACGGTTACGAACTGTCGGTGAAATATAGGTCATAACCGTAAAAGAGGCGAGTTTAATTAAGATTTATAACTCATCAAATGCTTCAATTGCTTCAGATAATTTCTTCACACCGTGCAATTGCATGCCAGCTATTCCACCTTTAGGCATATTCGCCATCGGAATAATTGCTTTCTTAAAACCATGTTTAAATGCTTCATTTAATCGCTCTTGGCCACTGGGAACTGGGCGAATTTCTCCAGCCAAACCGACTTCGCCAAAAACAACGACATCTTTAGCAAGTGGTTTATCTCTGAAGCTTGAAAGCAGTGCCATGAGAAGGGCTAAATCGGCGCTTGTTTCTGTCACTTTAACGCCACCAACCACATTGACAAACACATCTTGATCGGACATTTGTAAGCCACCGTGCTTGTGAAGTACAGCCAGCAATAAAGATAAGCGATTTTGCTCAAGCCCAACGGCGACTCGCCTTGGGTTCGCTAATTGTGAATAGTCAACCAGTGCTTGGATCTCCACTAGCAGTGGGCGCGTCCCTTCCCATACGACCATCACTGAACTGCCCGAAGTATCTTCTTCGCCTCGCGAAAGAAAAATGGCAGAAGGATTACTCACTTCACGCAAGCCCTGTCCTGTCATCGCAAAAACGCCGAGTTCATTGACCGCGCCAAATCGGTTCTTGTGACTGCGCAAAGTACGAAAACGAGTATCCGTTCCTCCGTCTAGCAATACCGAGCAGTCAATAATATGCTCTAGCACTTTTGGACCAGCCAAAGTACCGTCTTTCGTCACATGTCCGACTAAAAATACGGCAACGTTGTTTTGCTTAGCGTAGCGTGTGAGCATAGTCGCAGACTCGCGCACTTGTGCCACCGTACCGGGAGAGGATTGGACGTCGGCCACATGAATCACTTGAATTGAGTCTATGACCATGATGCGGGGCTGCTCTTTTTCAGCGATTTGGCAAATGCGATCTACATTGGTTTCCGACAGCATTTTAAGCTTATCTTTAGGTAAACCAAGACGAGAGGCTCGCATCGCGACTTGCTGAAGCGATTCTTCACCCGTGACATACAAAGCAGGCATTGACGCCGCGAGCTGACACATGGTTTGCAGCAATAAAGTCGATTTCCCAGCGCCAGGGTTACCACCAATTAAAATCGCCGCGCCGGGTACGACACCACCACCCAATACACGGTCCAACTCTTTAAATCCGCTAGAAAACCGTGGAACTTCCTGCAGATTAATATCCGACAGCACTTGAACTTGTGATTCTGTTACCGCCCCGGCGTAACCACCTAGTCGCTCATTACGTGCAACCTGCGACGATGCGGCCAAGCGTACTTCGGTGATAGTATTCCATGCACCACAAGCACTACATTGACCTTGCCAACGCGGAAAATCTGCTCCGCAATCATTACATACATAGGCGCGTTTTGCTTTTGCCATGCTTCCTCAACAATTCCTGTTTCTTGTTGGTAACCTATACTTTTCAAGCTTAAAGATTAAACTATTAAGTAGTCATGAAGTGATAT
>AEZC01000234.1 GCA_000257205.1 Vibrio ordalii ATCC 33509
AGTGTTTGTTCGAGCTGATGAAGATCAAGAGTGTGCAGCGCAAGCCATCAGTAAATACGATTTACTTGCGGTGCCTGTTTTTGATGAGCAATTTCGTTTGGTCGGTATAGTGACTTATGACGATGCGATGGACGTGGCCGAGCAGCAAGCGGATATGGATTTTCATAAAGTCGCTGCGGTTGGTTTTACCGGTAACCTTAAAGAAGCCAGTGTATGGCTAATGTACAAGAAACGTGTGTTTTGGCTGGTGTTGTTAGTCTTTGGTAATCTTTTTTCTGGTGCCGGTATTGCGTACTTTGAGGAGACGATTCAAACCTATGTCGCCTTGGTCTTCTTCTTACCACTGTTGATTGATAGCGGCGGTAATGCAGGATCCCAGTCAGCAACGTTGATGGTTCGAGCCTTAGCCACTGGTGAAGTGGTGATGAAAGATTGGCTATCCATGTTGGTGCGAGAGTTAGGGATTGCGGCGTTATTAGGGGCAACAATGGCTATCGCTGTCTCTTTATTGGGTTTTTGGCGAGGCGGTAGTGATATTGCTTTTGTTGTTGCGGTAACGATGCAAATTGTGGTGATTATTGGTTGTATCGTCGGAATGTTACTCCCATTCATTCTGAATAAGTTTAAGCTCGATCCTGCGTCAGCCAGTGCTCCGTTGATCACGACCATTGCTGATTCTATCGGGGTGATCATCTATTTCAGCGTTGCTACCATGGTGTTGGATTTTCCACCAGTGACGTAAGCCACCCATCCTGCCGTGAGATCTACTGGTTGGAGTGTGAAATAAGCCCAACGGTCAAAAGCTTTCTCTATTTTTGGGAAAGCTTTTTTTATGAATAAGGCTCATATGCTCGATTTAATTGGCAGACGAACGATTAGCCGAACTGGCTGGCGGGCTATACTGCACCTCACTGAAATCCATATTGGGGAACAAAAATGCGGCTTCGGAGCGAATTTGCTCGGCGCGGCTTTCGTCACCAATACCTTGGTAAGCCAAGATCAGATTATTGTAAAAAGCAGGACGCGGTTTATGTTTTATGATGGCCAATGACCAGTCGATGTACGGCGTAATCAATTTAGGATCTTGATTATACAGGCCAATGTTGAGGTAAGTGCTGTAGACATCCCAATCAAAGCGGTCTTGCCAAACTACGGGATTTGTCACCTTTTTCAGGATATCTGGATTCTTGGGTTGAGATTTTTCAAATTGGGTAAGCACATAGTTACTGTGCAGAGCACTGAGCATATAAAAGCTCGTTAAGATCGGTAGTACTAAACTCAACACTCGAAACAGGGATTTACTGATCATGCTAAAAGGAATTGAACGGTATTTAGCCACTCGCTGATCAACCCAAAAAAGAAGAATGATGAAGGTTACCCAGTGAATAGCCGAATGGTAAAACGGATATTCGAGCTGGCTATGTAACACGATAGGGATGAAAAGGGCGAACATCGCAAGCCTAGTCCCTTTCTTGGCCGAATACATCCGCATGAGCACGAAAAGCATAGCCAGTGCGATCCCCAACACAGGTAACAAACCGCCTTCCACTGCCCAGAATAGTAACTCATTATGAGGATGATCCATCGACGCCAACCCCGGTTGGTAGCTAGGGTTTAATTGGTGTTGCCTTGCGGTATAAAGCAAATATTCAGATTCAAACCTGCCATAGCCATAACCCGTGAAGGGTTTTTCTATGACCATATCGATGGTTTGAGGAAAGGTATAACGGCGAGGGCTCTCTAAATCAGCCTTATTCTCTAGAAAATCGCCCGTGCCTTGGGAATAGACAGCGACAAACCCTAAAGCAATACCCAATAGCGTCGCAGCGCTCCATCCCCAAAATCGTTTAGGCGTTGAAAATTTAGACAAGTAAGGCAGAACAAAAAGTGTTCCGAGTATCGCGCCAATCCAACCAGTGCGCGAGGCTAATATCACCAACAACGGCGCAGTGAGCAGTGGAGTGACATAAAGTAGGCTCACTTCGCTGAGATGCTGATTGTATTTCTTCGGTTGACGAGCCAGTAAATAGCCAGATATAACCAGCCCTGTCGCGAGAAAGCTCGCCATCACATTCGGTTGCTGAAAAATGCCGTAAGGGCGGTTGATAAGGGAGTCGTAGCCAAAAATATTCTCGGGTGAAAGCAAAAAGTATTGATACAGAGCAAATAGGGCTTCAATCAATGCCGCGAGTACGATAAACCAGAGCAATCGCTGCTTATGTTTGTTGCTAAAACGAAATTGTTGCAGCAATACAAAAAAAAGCAGCCCAGTCCATAACCCGAGCATTCGACTCAGCGATGCGTCAATTTGAGCATTCGTGTAAAGCAGCGGAACCGTCATGATGGTACAACTGATAAAAAGACCGATGGTCAGTTTGGAATAGCGTAACCTACGGTTAGATGCGAGTTGATACAGACCTAATGAGAGCGTAAAACTAAGAGCAAGCCAAGTGGTTGGATTAAAAGATAAAGCTAGACCTGAGCCACCAGGGTTAGGCATAAAAAAATGCATTGCCAGTAAATAGAGAATGCCAATCGAAAGCAAAAAGGGTTTGTTTAAGGGGATGGCGGGTGTTTGTGCTTCAAGTTGTGTGCCGCTTAGATGCAATGTTGCCATAGGTCTCGCGTTCCAATTAAAAGAAACCAGCAACCAGTTGCTGGTTTCTCTACTTTACCGTTTTTTTCTATTTCAACATAGGCTTAAGAAAGCGTGCCGTGTGTGAACCTTCGATCTGAGCCACATCTTCGGGCGTTCCTTGAGCAATAATTTCGCCGCCGCCTTGTCCACCTTCTGGCCCTAGGTCGATCACCCAGTCTGCGGTTTTGATCACATCTAAGTTGTGTTCAATTACCACCACGGTATTGCCGTGGTCGCGCAAGCGATGCAGTACGGTCAAGAGCTGTTGGATGTCATGGAAGTGTAAGCCTGTCGTTGGCTCATCCAAAATGTACAAGGTTTTCCCTGTATCGCGTTTTGATAGTTCACGAGCCAGTTTGACGCGTTGAGCTTCGCCCCCTGACAAAGTCGTCGCCGCTTGTCCGAGGCGTATGTAGGATAAACCCACGTCAATCAAGGTCTTGAGTTTGCGAGCGATCATCGGTACGGGCTCAAAAAAAGCGTAAGCATCTTCGACGGTCATCTCCAACACTTCATCAATCGCTTTGCCTTTGTAGCGGACTTCCAATGTTTCACGATTATAGCGTTTACCCTTACACACATCGCATGGCACGTAAACATCGGGTAAAAAGTGCATCTCAACCTTAATCACACCATCACCTTGGCATGCTTCGCAGCGTCCACCACGTACGTTAAAGCTAAAACGACCCGGTTTATAGCCCCGAGAGCGAGACTCTTGAGTGCCAGAGAATAGCTCGCGGATCGGCGTGAAAATGCCTGTATAGGTGGCTGGGTTTGAACGGGGAGTTCGGCCTATCGGGCTCTGGTCAATGTCGATGACCTTATCAAAATGCTCTAACCCTTTGATTTTTTGATATGGAGCAGGCGTTGCTGTGGTGGCTCCATTTAAGGCCGTATGAGCAATTTTAAAAAAGGTATCATTAATTAAGGTTGATTTACCGGAGCCTGAAACCCCTGTTACGCAGCTAAATAAGCCAACAGGAATCGATAAATCAACCGTCTTGAGGTTGTTACCCGACGCACCGATAAGCTCCACCGTTTTCTTGGGATCTCTCGGGGTACGCACGGTAGGAATCGCAATTTTTTTCGCGCCGCTCAGGTACTGTCCTGTGAGCGAATTAGGGTTGGAAATTATGTCATTCACATTCCCTTCTGCGACGACCTGCCCACCATGCACACCAGCGCCGGGGCCAATATCAATTACATGATCGGCCATACGAATGGCGTCTTCGTCATGCTCTACAACCAATACCGTGTTGCCTAGATCGCGCAAATGCGTGAGCGTTTTTAATAGCCGTTCGTTATCACGCTGGTGGAGCCCAATCGATGGCTCATCTAAGACGTACATTACCCCAACGAGTCCAGCGCCAATTTGGCTCGCTAAGCGAATCCGTTGTGCTTCCCCTCCTGACAGGGTTTCAGCACTCCGAGAAAGGTTGAGATAATTCAACCCAACGTTGACGAGGAAATGCAAACGGTCATTGATCTCTTTCATTACTTTTTCAGCAATTTGTGCTCGTTGGCCTTCTAAATCAAGAGATTGGAAAAATTGCAAGGCATCGGCAATGCTCAGTTCCACCACTTCCGGTAGCGCGGTATCATTGATAAATACGTTGCGAGCTTCGATGCGTAAACGGGTGCCATTACAACAGGTACAAGGTTTGGTCGAGATGTATTTCACCAAATCTTCACGGACTGAGTTAGATTCCGTATCGCGATAACGCCTTTCAAGTGTATTGAGAATGCCTTCAAACGGATGGCGTTTAACCCGAATATCACCACGATCATTAATGTAGTTAAACTCAATCTCAGTTTTCCCCGAGCCTTTCAAGATGATTTCCTGAACCTTTTTGGGCAGTTTGTTAAATGGGGTATGTAAATCAAAATCATAATGCGCAGCGAGTGATGTGAGCATTTGGAAGTAGTAGTAATTTTTCTGATCCCAGCCACGAATCGCTCCTTGCGCAAGGCTGAGTTGGCTATCTTGGATAACGCGTTCAGGGTCAAAATATTGTTGTACGCCTAAACCATCACAGGTGTGGCATGCGCCCGCTGGGTTATTAAATGAGAACAGCCGAGGCTCTAACTCCTGCATGCTGTAGCCACAGTGTGGACAAGCAAAATTGGCTGAGAATACAATCTGTTCGCCTTCACCATCCATGTCAGTAACCACAGCAATACCGCCTGACAACTCGAGTGCTGTCTCAAAGGATTCGGCTAGGCGTTGCTGTAGGTCAGGACGAACTTTGAAGCGATCAACCACCACTTCAATGGTGTGCTTTTTGTGCAGTTCAAGGGTTGGTGGATCAGTCAGATCGCACGTTTCACCATCAATACGGGCGCGGATAAAACCTTGCGCGGCCAAGTTTTCCAGCGTTTTAACGTGTTCACCTTTGCGCTCTTTCACAATCGGTGCAAGCAGCATCAGTTTTGAACCTTCAGCTAATTCCAACACCTTATCAACCATTTGGCTGATGGTTTGAGCGCGAAGTGGAACTTTGTGCTCAGGACAGCGCGGCTCACCGACTCGCGCATAAAGCAGGCGCAAATAGTCATAAACTTCGGTAATGGTGCCAACCGTAGAACGAGGGTTATGCGAGGTTGATTTTTGTTCAATAGAGATAGCCGGTGAAAGACCTTCAATATGGTCAACATCCGGTTTTTCCATCAAAGATAAAAATTGGCGTGCATAGGCAGAGAGCGACTCAACATAGCGGCGTTGGCCCTCTGCGTAGAGTGTATCAAAGGCGAGAGATGACTTCCCCGAGCCTGATAGCCCTGTAATCACTGTTAATTTATCGCGTGGAATGGTCAGGTTGATATTTTTCAGGTTGTGGGTTCGAGCGCCCCTAACTTCAATTTTGTCCATCATCTAGGCTCTATGTAACACAAGTTAGGCAAGTATTGCATAGTGTGAGTTTTGTGCAAATAGACACTGGAATAAAAAAACAGTAAATAAAAACCACGGAACTTGCCGTGGTTTTTATTGGGGAGGCGCTAGGTTACTGACGCACTAGGTTACTAACGCACTAGGTGACTAACGCATTAGCTTACTTAAGCTTTATGAGTCGAATGTTTATCCAACGCGACTTTTTGTTCGTTCTTTTTGTACATGTTTTCAAAGCAGTAGTTAGTGGCTTCGATATAGCCTTCTACGCTACCGCAGTCAAAGCGTTGGCCTTTGAATTTATACGCCAATACACAGCCTGATTGCGCTTGTTTGAGTAGCGCATCGGTAATTTGAATTTCGCCACCTTTGCCCGGCTCTGTTTGCTCAATCAGATCAAAAATATCTGGGGTTAAAATGTAGCGACCAATGATGGCTAAATTGCTTGGTGCGGTGCCTGGTTCTGGTTTTTCAACCATGTCATCCACTCGGAACAGATCGTCTTTGATCATTTCACCGGAAATAACACCGTATTTATGTGTTTCCTTTTCAGGCACTTCTTGAACGGCAACAATAGAACAGCGGAACTGTTTATAGAGAGCGACCATTTGTGCCAAAACGCCTTTTTCTTGATTGACACATAAGTCATCGGCCAGCACCACCGCAAAAGGTTCATCGCCGACTAACTCTCGACCCGTTAAAATCGCATGGCCTAAACCTTTCATTTCACGTTGACGAATGTAGGTGAAGTTGGCGGTATCAATGATTTCCCGAATATCAACCAGCAGCTCTTCTTTGTTGGTGCCACTAATTTGATGCTCTAGCTCATAGTTTTTATCGAAGTGATCCATGATCGAGTGTTTTCCACGCCCAGTCACAATACACATCCCGGTCATTCCAGCTTGAATCGCCTCTTCAACACCATATTCGATCAAGGGTTTATTGACGACTGGCATCATCTCTTTGGGCATTGATTTTGTCGCTGGAAGAAAACGTGTACCGTAGCCAGCGGCTGGGAATAGGCATTTTTTGATCATGCTATAACCTTATTTTTATTTGAATTGTTAATTGATGGCGCAACCTTATCATGCTTTATGAAACGCTATCACCACTAAAGCGGCGAACTCAGTTAAATTCTGCGTGAAAGCACATAATTAAGACAGAATATTTTGATTGGCCCATGCAATCGCTTGGACCCTATTTTTGACCGATAGCTTTTTGAATATTTGGTAGAGATGTGATTTGACCGTGAATTCACTGATGAATAAATCTTCCGACATTTGGTTATTCGATGCGCCAGTTTGTAAGCAGCGGAGGATCTGTATTTCGCGGGCGGTTAAGTCTGTAATCACTTGAGCAGTATGGGACTCAAACGCGTAGCGATAGTAGTGCAGTAACTGACTTACAGCGTGTCTGGGTAGCCAATTTTGTCCATTAATGATTTCGCCAAGCCCGAATGCAATTTTATCTAAGGTGTCATTTTTATAAAATAGCCCTTTTAAATGGCCAAAGGTTAATAAGTCATTCGTGGTTAATCTTTGCAACACATTGATGAGGATCGTTTCATGATGCTGACTGTTTAATGGGCAGTTTCCCAAGCGTCGTTGCAACTACGCATAATCGGCGTGGTCAATCATCAATATTTTGTGTTTATCTGAACAATACGCTTGGCGCAGGGTTTCTGGCTCAATTTTCGGAATGGGCAGTCCAAGCCGATCGGTTAAATGGTCAATATAAGGGTGTTCTTGCTCTTTATCTAAGCAAAGAAAGTAAATGGTGCGGGTATAGTTTGCTTTTCTCATGGTCACTTCCTGTTGACGAGAATGTTAGACAACGGCCTAGAAAATGACGGAAATTAGGTTATAAAGCCAACGAGATAAATAAAATTGCGCTTAGTTTCATATAGTAAGGTAACTGAGTGTTTTGTCATCCTTAAATTAGAGGTGGCGGTTCTAAAAAATAGGAAATTGAACAAGATTGTGAGATGAATTTTGACAACTATTTCTGTGAAGATTTGTGCCTCGCATAAAGCGTGGTATCCTAGTCAGCTATTTAAAGAACACTCATGATGGAAGACGGAGCAAAACATGGCAAGCCGTGGAGTAAATAAAGTTATTTTAGTGGGTAACCTAGGTAACGACCCAGAAATTCGTTATATGCCTGGTGGCGCTGCTGTGGCAAATATCACCATTGCAACGTCAGACTCATGGCGTGATAAAGCAACTGGCGAACAACGCGAAAAAACCGAATGGCACCGTGTTGCGCTGTTTGGCAAATTAGCTGAAGTGGCTGGTGAATACTTGCGTAAAGGTTCACAAGTATACATTGAAGGTCAGCTACAAACTCGTAAGTGGCAAGATCAAAGTGGACAAGATCGTTATACCACCGAAGTTGTCGTACAAGGCTTTAATGGTGTGATGCAAATGTTGGGTGGCCGTGCTCAAGGTGGTGCTACAGCGCAAGGTGGAATGCCGCAACCACAACAGCAACAAGGTGGCGGATGGGGGCAACCTCAGCAGCCTGCGATGCAAAAGCAACCACAGCAACAGCAGCAGTCAGCTCCTCAACAGGCTCAACCTCAGTATAATGAGCCACCAATGGATTTTGATGACGACATCCCGTTTTAGCAAAAGAATGCTGAAAAAAGCCGCGAAAACCGCGGCTTTTTTATATAGTTATCACTATTAGTAGCATTTTTAGTAGCATTTTCTTATTTGTCAGCACAGCTTAGTGATCGACAAAATTTACGTTGAAAAGGAATTCGGCATTCATGCGGTATACACCAACACTGAAACTGAGTACTCGGTTAGTGGCTTTTGTTACGCTCATCGTAACCAGTGCAATGTTCATTTTGTTTGTTGGTGGAACTTTGTCTTTTCAACGGCTTGGACAAGAATATCTCAATCACTACCTAGCAGGAATTGTGGAGGTGGTCGATAAAGAAATAGAAGATCCTGATGCTGCTTACTCATTGCAACGTTGGATGCCAAAAATGTTGCAAGCCAGTAGCATTGTTGAAATGCAGCTCTCTTCACCCGCTGGCGTCATTTACCGTTTTAAAGATACCTCATCCAAAGTCGACCCCGCCCGTTTGTACCATATCGATATTATCCTTGAACGTAATCCTGACTACATCATTAGTTTTGAAGCCATTCCTCCCTATCTCAGTTATAACTATTCGTTTGGCGCTATGTGGTCCATCACATTAGCCGTTGGTTTGATCGTGTTTTGTTTGATTCGTGGAGTAAAGTGGCTTAAAGAGCAATTGCTGGGATCTGAATTGTTGGAGGAGCGAGGGCGAATGATTCTCGCCGGTCGAGTTGAGCAATATGCCAAAGGTGATCACCGCGAGTGGCCTTATACGGCGAGTGAGGCGCTCGATGTCCTGATTGATGAGCTACAAGATGCTCGTCAAGAGCGCAGCCGCTTTGATACTTTCATCCGGACCCAAACCTTCTTAGATAAATTGACGGGTACGGCCAACCGTGTCCTTTTCGATAGCAAATTGGAATCAGCCTTGTTAGAAAATGGCGCGCGTGGTGGCGTTTTGCTAGTGCGTATCGATGATTGGGATTCTCTGTGCGAAGAAAATGATAAAAAAGCGGCTGATGATCTCGTCGTGGAAGTCGGTGAGAACATCTCCAACGTCATACAGCGTTACCCAGATGTGATTTTATCGCGTTATTACGATACCGATTTTGCCATTTTTGTGCCACATCAAGGGGTGAAAGAGGTTGCTTCTATTGCCACACAATGCTTGAATCTTTTAGCGCGCATATCGCCTCCTGAGCCGCTCGATAAAGAAAACTGGTGCCATATAGGTATCAGTATGTACAGCGAAGGCGAGCGGCGTGGCCGAGTGTTGGATGAGGCAGAAACGGCACTAAAAAGTGCTCAGTTACAGCGAGTGAATACATGGAGCCGCTTTAAAAAGAGTACCTTTTTCCAAGAGGAACGGGGCAGTGTGCGTTGGCGAACTTTGTTTGATCAGGTGCTGACGCCTGAGAAAATAATTTTATTCCGTCAACCTTGCTATTTGCTTGAAAAGACGAATGATTTAGTATGGTTGCATGATGAGTTGTTTGCGCGTATTGATGATCCAGAACAAGGTGTTATAAAAACCTCTCGCTTTCATTCTGCCTTAGAAACGGTTGGTTATGAAATGGTGATGGATCGAGCCGTATTGCTTAAAGTCGTTCGTTTGCTTAAAAGCTCTGAAGTTAAGGCCAATGTGTCAGTGAACTTGCATGTGATTCCATTCGCCGATAAGCAGTATTTTAAGTGGTTCCGGCATGAATTGCTGCAACTGACCTCGAGTAGTAGATCGCAGCTCTCCTTTGAGTTTCCTGAAGGTCGGTTAGTACAGCATCTCGATTATATGCGCCCCGTTATTAAGATGATCTCCGGACTTGGTGCTAAGGTAGTAGTAGGGCAAGCAGGAAGAACCATTGTCAGCACTCACTATATCAAAGACCTTAAGATTGATTTCCTGAAATTGCACCGCAGCTTGATGAAGAAAATCGATCAACGGCATGAGAATCAACTGTTTGTTCGTAGCATGCTTGGTGCTTGTGGTGGTACTCAGACTCAAGTTATCGCGGTCGGTGTCGAAACAGAGCAAGAGTGGCAAACGCTAAAAAACCTAGGCATTCATGGTGGGCAAGGCCGACTGTTTGAAGAAGAACAGCCTTTGTTACCTGAGAAAATAATTAGCCCTAGCGTGACCTTAGGGCGAAGAAATCGTTGGCGTAAAAAATAAAAGCGAACCTATATGAATCTTCAGTCACTGATTGATAAATTAAAACCATCTAAAGCGACGTTGCGGCAATTGTTCGTTGTCGTAAGGCCTGATGCTCTCTATTTCTCGGCTTTGGATGATGCGGTTTTGCCGACAGAGATCCCGCTGAATGGAGAGACCTGGCAACAGGTACTCTTTCACGCACTCAAACCGCTCAACATTAAGGGTACGGTAATTAACCTTGTCCTCCACGCTCATTTTTATCAAACTTATCAAATAGAAAAACCGCAGTTACCCAAACAAGAGTGGTCAGTCGCTCTACCATTTTTATTGAAAGATCTGGTGACAGAGAAAATTACCGATATCATCGCTGATGCTTTCCCATTACCTACTGATAATAAAATTCAAGCTTATGTGGTTTCAAAACGTACGGTATTAGAAGTAGCTTCGCAGTTGAGTTCGATGGGGTTTCTGTTAGGCAAAGTGATTCCCGAAGATGAAGTATGGGCGAGAAGTGCTGGTGAGCTTGAGCATTTTTTGCTGCTACAGCGCAGTAAAAACAGCAGCTTTAAGTTTGACGCATTTGTGGACCGAAAATGCTGTTTTCAACGCACAATGAGAGGGGTTGTCTCTCCCATTACTGGCGTCGCGAGCTCGATTTTACAGCTCGATGGTCTAGCATTAGAACTGCAACGTTCGATTGATTACCTTTCCTCGCAGCTTAAAAGTGCCTCATTACATCAGCTAAAAGTGCTATGTGATGAAGAAGATCAGCAAGAGTTGGTCGGTGCATTAAATGAGCGCCTAAGTGTCAAAGTTTCCTTGCTTGATGAGCGGTTACCGAGTTCGGCACATCTGCTGGTGGAGCAAGTGACTCGCATTGACGATTCAATGCTCAATTTATACCCGGCCCATCTGAAGCCGAAGAAAGAGTACTTTTCACTATCCATGGTTTGTGCGGTTTGGAGTGCTGTTGCTTTAGTGATGCTATTCACTTATGCCGGTTATCAATGGCGAAATAGTGAATTAAAACTGCAATTGCAAACCGAACAAGCGCAAAATAAAGCCCTTGCTGCTGAATTAGAAACGACCAAACAGAAAGTAGAGAAACATAAACCATCGCCTGAAAAAATCGCAGCGATTGAGCGTTTAAAAGATCAAATTAAGGCCAAACAAGCCACATTGGATTCAATTAATGAGTTTGACCAATCACAACAGGTCGGTTACTCCGGGGTGATGCGATCGCTAGCCACACTGAGCCGAGATGATATTTCCTTAACGACTATTACCATCCATCATGAGCAGCTCGATTTGCAAGGCTTGGCCAGAGAGGCGAAAGATATTCCAAACTGGTTAAGTCAGTTTAAAAGCGAACTTAACCTAGTGGGACGTAGTTTTGAAAAGTTAAAAATTGCGCGCAATGAGCAAGGCATTCTCATCTTTGAGCTCAAAACCAAAGCGGAGGATAGCCAATGAATTGGCAGAGCATCAGCAACAAATTCTTAGCCATCAGTTCGCGTGAAAAAATGTTGATCGCCTTGTGCGGTTTAGTAGTGATTGCGCTGCTCCTGTTTAGCTTGTTACTCGAACCTGCGATGAAATCGGTGGCGGCTAATCAGTTGCAGCTTCAGTCTGTTGAGCAGATAAACCAGCGCATGCAAGGTGAAATTCTGTTATTGACTGCTAAGCTTAATAAAGACCCGAATCAAGAGATTAACCTAGAATTTAAACAATTAATGGAACAGAGCCAAGCGCTCTCGCTTGAACTATCCGCCTTGGTTGATTCACTGATTACTCCTGCGAAGATGGCGCAATTGCTTGAAAGCGTTTTGGCAACCAGTCCGGATCTCACTTTTGTCTCCATGGAATCATTAGCAGCAGAGCCGATTGCAAATAACAATCAAGCTTCTGAATATTCAGGTTATTATGTTCATCCTGTGAGATTGGAGTTCACTGGTAATTACTTCGCAATATTGAATTATTTGGCCAACTTAGAAAGTTTACCGATGAAGTATTATTGGCGTCATTTCCAATACAAGGTAGAAAACTACCCTCAAGCCAGAGTCATTATGGAAGTGTACACATTAGGCATTAGACAGGAGTTTATTGGTGGTTAGATCCGTTTTTTCACTGCTGTTGATGTGTGTTGTATGCAGTAGTTGGGCAGCGCAAGATCCTACCGCGCCATTAGGTTGGGTAAGTGAGAGTGCATCACCTGCCAATAAGACAGAGAGCTACCCGTTACCAAGGTTGCAAAGTATTGTATGCCAACAAAACATACCTTGTGTGGCAGTACTTAACGATCAAGTCGTTGGCATCGGAGAGTCACTATTTGGCTACACAGTAGAAGCCATTGAACCACAGCAAGTGACTCTTTCTCGCAGAGGAAAAACGTGGAATTTAGGCCTCTTTTCTCTGGACATCAAGCAGTAAGGTATAGAAATCGTATGCGTAAAATCGTATTAGGCGTAGTCATCGCATCATTAATGGGCTGTTCTATGGGGCATCGCGATCCAGTTGAGATGAAACAGTCTTTGAATCAGGCGATTAATGAAGCTAACAGCCGAAACCTAGCCGTGCTACCAGCGTCCGTAGAAGCGGACTTGATGCCTGAAATAGAGGGAATCACTACGCGTAGTCAAGAAACGGTCAAACGCTTTCGTATCCAAGCTGATAATGTGGATGCAAGGGTATTTTTTGCCAGTTTAGTGAAAGGAACTGAATTTAGTGCCGCCATCCACCCTGAAGTTACTGGAAATGTAACGGTAAATCTAACCGACGTGACTTTGGATGATGTATTGGCCGTCGTGCGCGACATGTATGGCTATGAAATTATCAAAAAGGGTAAAGTGATTCAGGTTTACCCGTCAGGCCTGCGTACGGTGACTATCCCGGTTGATTATCTACAACTTAAACGTACGGGCCGTTCTTTAACTTCCATCACCACCGGTACGATCACTAATACGTATACCGGTTCTAGTTCCTCGAGTAGTTCTAGCTCTAGTTCAAACAACTCATCCAGTAATTCTAAAGGTGGAACGGAAATTGAAACCACCAGTGAAAGTGATTTTTGGCCACAACTTGAAAATGCGGTAGCACATTTGATTGGTTCGGGTAGAGGGCAAGGCGTTGTTGTCACTCCACAAGCGAGCGTAATCACTGTGCGAGCCTACCCTGATGAAATACGTGAAGTGCGAGAGTTTCTAGGCATTTCCCAACAGCGTTTGCAGCGACAAGTGATCCTTGAGGCGAAAATTTTAGAAGTCACCTTGAGTGATGGCTACCAGCAAGGGATCAATTGGTCAAATATGTCGTTTGGCAATGGTGACGTCGTGATTAATAAGGTCGGTAGTGCCGCTTCGTTATTGCCGGGGATGGATGCGATTGGCACTCTTCTGCAAGGCCAAACCAATGTCACTATTTCAGATGGCAGTTTTGAAGCTGTGCTCAATTTCATGGGCACTCAGGGTGATTTAAATGTCCTGTCCAGCCCAAGAGTGACCGCGGCTAACAACCAAAAAGCAGTGATCAAAGTCGGTACCGATGAATATTACGTCACCGATGTGACAGGTGTAGTCGGAAATGGCGAGAACTCTAATGTCGCACCAGATGTTCAACTCACGCCATTTTTCTCGGGTATATCGCTTGATGTGACGCCACAAATTGATGATCAAGGCAATGTGCTGTTGCACGTTCATCCTGCTGTGATTGAGGTGGCAGAACAGAATAAACAGATTGATTACGGAAACACCAAGATCATTTTACCATTGGCGCGTAGTACCATCCGCGAATCAGACTCGGTAATCCGCGCGCAAGATGGTGACGTGGTGGTGATTGGTGGATTAATGAAATCCAACACCTCCAATCAAGTATCTAAAGTCCCTTTTTTGGGGGATTTACCCGGTTTAGGGTATCTGTTTCGTAACACCTCTGAGCTGACTGAGAAAACCGAATTGGTGATTTTGCTTAAACCAACGGTTGTGGGTGTTAATACGTGGCAAAAAGAGCTCGAACGCTCGCGTGAACTACTACAGGAGTGGTTCCCAGACGAAGAATAAACATCATGTATCTTGAGCACTTTGGTTTTGAGCAACTGCCTTTTCATCTCACGCCTAATACATCACTGTTTTTAGGCTTAGCGCCACATTACGAGGCGATTCAGACCGTGAGTGCCGCCATTGATTTAGGCGAAGGTGTGATCAAGATAACCGGAGAAGTCGGAACCGGAAAAACCATGGTGTGTCGTATGTTGATCAATCATTTACATGATCATATTGCACTGATTTATTTACCCAACCCAGCGCTTAATGGTCGAGAACTTCGCCAAGCTGTCGCCAGCGAACTAGGCCTTAGTAAGCAAGATGATGCGGATATTGTTGATCGTATTCAGCAACAATTGATTGTGCTAAAGCAGCAGGGGAAACGAGTAGTCGCGATTGTTGATGAAGCACAAGCGTTACCAGACGATGCATTAGAAGTGCTGCGTTTATTCGGCAATTTAGAAACAGAATACACAAAGTTGTTGCAACTGGTGTTGATCGGCCAACCAGAGCTCGATGAGCGTTTAGCGCAGCACCATCTGCGCCAATTTCGCCAACGAATTACTTTTAGCGCTTATCTGCGGCCGCTCTCTTTAGATGAAACAGTCGCTTATATCGAGAGCCGCTTGAGCAAAGCCGGAGGCGATGCGCAACTGTTTAATCTTGAACAGAAAAAAGCGTTGTGGCGAGCCAGTTATGGCATCCCTCGTTTGATTAATCAAGTGTGTCACAAAGCTCTGTTGCTGGCTTTTACGCAAAACGACAGCACGATTCGCAATCAGCACCTATTTACAGTGATTCACGATACCTTTGATACCTGTAAGCCTAAGTTTAAACGCCCTTTTATGTGGGGATGGAGTCAATCATGAGTGCGATGAACGATGCACTATCAAAACTGGCACAAGCGCAACGCCAATCGGTGGTGAACTTGCAACCAGCGCAAGTTGCGAAAGTAAAACGCAGCCGCGCTTGGTTGTGGATGGTAGCCGGGTTTGCTGCCAGCTTAGCGGTCGGTGGATGGGCGGTGTCACAGCAGCAAGCTATGGTTGACCAAGCTATGGTTGACCAAGCTATGGTTGACCAAGCTGCGGTTGACCAAACTATTGTCGGTCAAACTATGGTCAGCCAAACAGTGGTCAGTCAGACACTGGCCAATCAAGCGATAGTGAATGAACCTAAGAGCCTGTTGTTAGAGGTTGATGAGAGAAGCTCTTCGCCTGCGCTTGTTTCCCCAACCACCAAAATTGTTCCGGTTCACCGTCCCGTTTACCAAACTGCCGTTGTTGCAGTGGACAAAAAAACGGCAAATTCAGCAACGCCCACAGTGACGGTTAAACAGGATTCGGCCTTAGCCAATCAACAGCCGTTGCATTCTAACCGTGCGGTCGCGCTCGGTGCTGAAAGTGGCCAAAAAATCTCAAGTGTTTTGATTGAACAAGTGGATTTGACGCCAGAGCAACTGGCGGTAAAAGCAATGAGCCGCGCTGATAAAGCCGTGGACAGCAATGAGCTCAAAGAGGCACTGGATGCGTACAGTGAAGTGCTACGCTTTACTCCAGATAATGAACTTGCCCGTCAAAAATTATCCGCGCTCTATTACGGCAAAGGTGATGCACGCAAAGCTTTTGAAATTTTACAAAGCGGTATAAAGCTCAATCATAATGGAGAAAGCTTGCGGATCGCGTTAGCTAAATTGCTGATTAAAGAGAAGCAGAGTGAAGCGGCGTTAACCCCGTTAGTTCATTTACCTGACAATGCTTCGATCGATTATCTCTCGCTAAGGGCCGCCTTGGCACAAAAAGCCAAGCAAGATTCACTCGCATTAGAAAGCTATCAACGCTTAGTCAAGCTCGATGCTGATAATGCACGCTGGTGGTTAGGGCTTGCGATAGCACAAGAGCGTACGATGGATTTTCAGGCGGCCAAATATACCTACCAACAAGCGCTTGCGAAAGTTGGCCTCTCGAGTCAGTCGCAACTGTTTATTCGTGATCGCCTAGTCGTACTAAGCAGTTTAGAGGAGAGTACGAGTGCAAATTAAGCTACGAAAACGCTTAGGTGATCTGCTGGTTGAAGAAGGGATCATCACTGAAAATCAAGTTGAACAAGCGCTCGCTGCGCAAAAACGCAGTGGACGTAAACTAGGTGACACGCTGATCGAACTCGGCTTTTTGTCAGAGCAGCAGATGCTGAGCTTCTTATCACAGCAACTTTCGCTGCCGCTGATCGATCTCAGCCGAGCCAATGTCGATATTGATGCAGTGCAAATCCTCCCGGAGGTACATGCACGCCGTTTACGCGCCTTAATCATTGGCAAAAATGGCGACACGCTGCGCATCGCAATGAGTGATCCGGCGGATCTGTTTGCTCAAGAATCTCTGCTCACTCAATTACCCCAATACAGTTTTGAATTTGTTATTGCTCCAGAAAAACAATTGGTTGAAGGGTTTGATCGTTACTATCGCCGCACCAAAGAGATTGCGTCTTTTGCCGAGCAGCTACAACTGGAACACCAAGGCAATACCGCTTTTGATTTCGATATCGGTGATGATGACAGCGACGAAGTGACCGTTGTTAAGCTGATTAACTCTCTATTTGAAGATGCGATTCAAGTCGGGGCGTCTGATATTCATATCGAACCTGATGCTAACGTATTGCGTTTGCGCCAGCGGATTGATGGGGTATTACACGAAACCCTACTCAATGAAACCAACATCGCTTCGGCTTTAGTGCTGCGTTTAAAATTGATGGCCAATCTCGATATCTCTGAAAAACGCCTCCCACAAGATGGCCGTTTTAATATCCGAGCCAAAGGCCAATCGGTCGATATTCGTATGTCGACCATGCCAGTACAGTACGGTGAGTCGGTGGTGATGCGTTTGCTCAACCAATCATCCGGGGTTCGTAAACTGGAAGAGTCAGGTATTCCTACCGATATTTTACGGCGTTTGCGCCACCAGCTTAAGCGCCCTCACGGCATGATCTTAGTCACTGGTCCAACAGGCTCAGGGAAAACGACGACGCTGTACGGCGCGTTATCAGAGCTCAATGTTCCCGGTAAAAAAATCATTACCGCCGAAGATCCGGTTGAATATCGATTGCCACGCATCAGCCAAGTGCAGATCAACCCTAAAATTAACCTTGATTTTTCAACGGTGCTGAGAACCTTTTTGCGTCAAGACCCAGACATTATTCTGGTCGGGGAGATGCGTGACCAAGAAACGGTTGAAATTGGCTTGCGCGCGGCCTTAACCGGCCACTTAGTGTTGAGCACCTTACACACCAATGATGCGGTTGATAGCGCCTTGCGCATGATGGACATGGGCGCGCCGGGTTATTTAGTGGCCAGCGCTGTGCGGGCGGTGGTTGCCCAACGTTTAGTGCGTAAAGTTTGCCCCGATTGCAAAGCAGCGGATGAGGTTGATGAAGCGCGCAAACAGTGGCTGACGGTGCGTTTCCCTAATCAAATTGAAGCGTCTTTTACGCGTGGGCGTGGGTGCCAACACTGCAATTTGACGGGGTACCGTGGACGAATTGGGGTTTTTGAAATGCTCGAACTTGAACATGAGATGATGGATGCGCTACGCGCCAACGATGCGGTTAGTTTTGCGCAAGCCGCTCGTCAGTCGAAGCAGTACAAACCGCTGCTAGCCTCGGCGATGGAGTTGGCGCTACAAGGGGTTGTCAGCTTAGATGAAGTGATGAGCTTAGGTGAAGGTGATTCATCCGGCATCATTCAAGCCATCTATTTATAGTTAAGGTTAATCATGCCAACGTATCGTTATCAGGGTCGAAATTTAGATGGTAGCAAAACCTCCGGGCAGGTTGATGCGCCGACGGAAGAGCTCGCGGCAGAAGCGTTATTTAACAAGGGCGTTATTCCGACCTTAATTTCGTCAGACCAAGGAGCTGATTTCTCGATTGATTGGAAATCGCTGTTTACCCCAACGGTGCCACTTGAGGTGCTGGTAATCTTCTGTCGTCAGCTTTACAGCTTGACCAAAGCGGGTGTGCCACTGCTGCGTTCGATGAAAGGACTTATCCAAAATTGTGCTAATAAACAGCTTAAAGAAGCATTGGAAGCGGTCAGTAATGAGCTAACCAACGGGCGCAGTTTATCGAGCTCAATGCAGATGTACCCTAAAGTCTTTAGCCCGTTGTTTGTGTCGATGATCCACGTCGGTGAGAACACCGGGCGGCTTGATGAAGCCTTACTGCAATTGTCTCATTACTACGAGCAAGAAGTCGAAACTCGTAAACGGATCAAAACGGCGATGCGTTATCCGAGCTTTGTCATCAGTTTTATTTTAGTGGCAATGTTTGTACTTAACGTCAAAGTGATCCCACAATTTACTAGTATGTTTAGCCGCTTCGGTGTTGATTTACCGCTGCCAACTCGCATTTTAATGGGTATGTCAGATTTCTTTGTCAACTACTGGCCAGTGATGATAGCAATATTGGTCGGCGGTTTGTTTGCTTTCAGAGCTTGGTTTAGCACAGCCGCAGGGCGTCAAAAATGGGATAAGTTTCGCTTACGCATGCCGATTGTCGGCGGCATAGTGAACCGAGCGCAATTGGCGCGTTTTTCTCGAACATTTGCCTTGATGCTGAAAGCGGGGGTGCCGTTAAACCAATCGATAGCATTATCTGCCGAAGCGTTGGATAACAAATTTCTAGAATCGCGCCTGTTAGAAATGAAAGCGGCCATTGAAGCGGGAACAAGCGTATCCACCACCGCGGTAAACGCCAATATTTTTACGCCATTAGTTATTCAGATGATTTCGGTGGGTGAAGAGACAGGGTGCATTGATGAGTTGCTACTTGAAGTCGCGGACTTCTATGATAGAGAGGTGGATTACGATCTCAAAACCCTCACCGCGCGCATAGAGCCGATTTTATTGGTGATTGTCGCTGCGATGGTGTTGGTGCTTGCACTTGGCATCTTTTTGCCAATGTGGGGAATGCTCGACGCGATCAAAGGATAAAAGGATAAAGGTTGTCAGATGAAAACGGCGATAGAGCGTTCTCAGTTCGCAATTTGGGGGTTGATTGTCTTTGTTCTTTTGATGGCTTTGCTATCAGCATGGAAGTCGATAGAAAAAGAATCCAATCAAACCGCATTAGCGATGGCGAGCAGTAAAATCGTAGAAAGTGCCAATTTTTATAAGCAAGATTGGTTATTAAAGGGGCGGCCCTCAACTTTAATCGCGAATGGTCGATTACTCAATATGAGTGCAACAGGCTGGGTATTACCATTGGCTGCGAATGAATCAAGTATAAATTGTCGTTATTGGTTAAGCCTGCTATACCCAGATGAACAACTGCTTGAGAGCAAAGTGATTTCAATTGAATCGGCCCATCAAGCGAACCTGTATCAATGTCGCTATGTTTACAGCCAAAAACAGGTGATAACCATTGAGCTTTTAAGGGATAAGTTTACAGTAAGCGTCGATTTTTCAGCATGAGTTTTCGACATAAGCAGTGAAATGGGCACTCGCTCGTAGCGATGCGAGAACAAATGCGTATAATACACGGTAATAACAAAGAGATAGGTAGAGCATGGATAACAAACAAACGGGCTTTTCCTTAGTTGAATTAGTCGTAGTGATTGTGGTTGTCGGCTTATTAGCCGTTGCAGCGCTACCCCGCTTTCTAGATGTCACCGATGAAGCGAAAAAAGCCAGCATCGAAGGGGTTGCCGGTGGTTTTGCTACAGGTGTTCTATCGGCGCGTGCTCAGTGGGAAGCTCAGGCAAGAACCTCTGTGACTTTGGGCTCGGAAAAACAAAACACCGTCAACTATGATGGTGTCAATTTCTGGCTGACTCGCTCTACAGCTAGCAGTGGCGCCGCGACCGGTTTTAGGGACGGTTATCCGTTGGCGCTCAATACCGATAATACCAGTTATCCAGCGGCGATTACGGATCAGTCATGTATTGATTTAATGGATAATTTGCTGCAAAATCCACCAAAAGTTGACACAGTCGCTAATGCAGCCAATAACGCTAATGTAAAATATTCAGCACAAGCCGATGACGGTCAAGCCACTTGTACTTATGTGCAAAAAGAGGGCGGAACCGCGCACCAGTTTGTGTATGAGATAAAAACGGGTCGTGTGACCGTCACTTTGCAGTAAGTCTGCGCATTGATTAAAACATAGAGAGAAAGTAACTATGAAAAGACAAAACGGTTTCACCCTAATCGAACTTGTGGTTGTGATTGTGATTCTCGGCATTCTCGCCGTCACCGCCGCACCACGTTTTTTGAATTTTCAGGGAGATGCTCGTAAAGCTTCCTTGCAGGGTTTAAAAGGTGCAATTGATGGGGCCGCGGGTATTGTTTATGGTAAAGCAGCATTGGCAGGTCTGGAAAAATCGGCTTCGGGAGCTGTAGATAATGTTCAGATTATTTATGGTTATCCCAAAGCTAGCAGTGATGGAATTGGTAATGCAGTAGTCGGTCTTAATTCAGACTGGAACGTAGCTACCAGTGGGGCCACTTCAATTACATATGGTTTTAAATCAAACACAAGTACAACATGTGCTGTTACTTATAATCAAGCTACTAGCAGTGCGGTGTATTCTACAGCAGTGACTGATACTGGCTGCTAATACTAAAGGCCAGCGTTGCTGGCCTTTACTTTATCTATAACGAGAGTTATTTCTCATCCACAAAAGTCAGTAAAACTTAAGCCCACTACGGGAATTTCTTATATACTTTAAGCACTTGTTTTTTCGCTAGAGGTATAAAATGCAGCAACATTTAGCAGCGCGGCGTGGTTTTACGTTGATCGAACTGGTCGTGGTGATTGTGCTGCTGGGCATTGTCGCTGTGTACGCTGCAAGCCGTTATACCGGCATCTCCTCCTTTTCAAGTGTGACCACACAAAGCGAAGTGTTGGCCTCACTGCGTTTGACCCAAAACCGCGCCATGCAGCGTACCGACCTCTGTAATCGCTGGTTGGTCAGCAATAATCAAGCGCAGCAAGTATCTCCTTCCGTTTCTGCTGGTGCTTGCACCACTTCACTGCTCAGCCCTGCAACCGACAGTAGTTTTGTTGACGCGGCGGCGAACGATATCACCCTAACGTTAACCAATAACGATGGCAGCTATTTTTTAGATTTTGATAATTTAGGTCGCGCCGCGCAGTGCTTAACGGCAAATTGCACCGTTACATTAAATAATCTGCAATCGGGTGAATCTCGCCAAGTGTGCATCAATAGCGAGGGGTACATTTATGCGTGTTAACGCGCCGCGCGGGTTTACTCTCATTGAGATGATCATCGTTATCACGGTAACGGCAATAGCCATGACAGGCATTACGGCAGCGCTTTATCCTCGCTCGCAGCAAAGCGCTGAACAGGTGCTAGCAGTAAAAGCCGCCGAGTTAGGTCGCGCGGTTATGGATGAAGTGATGGGCCGAGCCTTTGACCAAAACTCCGGCCATAATGGTGGATTGCCAGAGTGTTTACTTAGCGGAGCTGTAGAGGAAATGTGCACTGCCCACGACGATCTGGGTAAAGATGGCGAAGCGAGCATTAACCAATACAACGATGTCGATGATTTTATCACGGCTCAGCCAAGGCCAATTGAAGATGTGCTCGGCACACTGTTAGATACGAGCAGTTATCGAGGTTTTACTGTGACGATTGCGGCGTTTTATGAGCAGGACAGTGGTGGGCAACTCAGCGGAGTGAACGCTAATCAACGGACTCACTATAAGCGGGTTTCTGTGGTGATCATTGACCCGAAGGGGAATCGCTACCCATTTGCGGCGATTAAGGGCAATTTCTGATGCGTGGTTTTACCCTGATTGAAATGGTGATTACGATTATTCTGTTGTCGGTAGTCGGGTTATTTTTAGGCTCTGTGATCCGCCAAAGTATGGGTATTTATGTTGATACCACCGCCCGCGAAGCTTTGATCCAACAAGGGCGCTTTGTTACTGAGCGGCTGAGCCGAGAACTGCGTGAAGCGGTGCCAAACAGCGTGTTGGTGGAAAATGGTTGCATTGAGTTTTTGCCGATCACTGACAGCGCGATCTACAACGACCTGCCAACCGTGCAATCGCCTTCGGCTGCGGTGCGTTTATTGCCGATCGACAAAAAAGTACTCAATGGCGATCGTCTGGTTGTGTTCCCAACCAACGCCGCTTCGCTACGCCAAGCGCCAAATGCAAGCGGACAAACAGCGCAAGTAAACGCAGATGTTGATTTTACGCCACCCAACGACGCGATCATGGTTGATGTTGAGTTGACACAACCAACAGGATTTGTAATTCAATCGCCAGCTAAGCGAGTCTATTTTTATCGCACGCCAGTGGCTTTTTGTTATCAGAACAGTCGTATTTATCGTTACGTGGATTACGCGCTTAATCGCAGTGCGCTCAGCCCTGAACAGCTTGGCACTCCAGTATTGATGGCTGAAAACATTAGCCAAGCCAACTTTCACGTCACGCAGCCAGAGCTACAACGCAACGGCTTAGTGAAAATTGAACTGACATTTTCCGACCGCGGCGAGGAGGTAAAGTTTGACCATGACGCGCTTATCTACAACACGCCGTAAACAGCAAGGCAGCGGCTTAGTGTTGGTCATCTTTATCATTGTGGTGGTCGGCTTTGTTGCATCGGTCGCGAACCGTAATCAACAGCGCAATAGCCAGCAATTGGTTTCGATGGTGTTAGGGACAAGGGCTGAAATGGCGGCGCGATCGGCGATCAACGTTGAACTGAGTCGTTTTTATCAAACGACAACCGACGGGAGTTGCCATACTAATTCAGTACAATCACTCACTTTTGAAGGTGAAGGGTTAGCGCAATGTAGCGCACAGGTTGAATGTAACTCAGTGGGTGATATGGATGATGGTCGCACTGTTTATGAACTGACTTCAACCGGGCGTTGTCAGGCTGGCGATTGGACGTTGCAGCGAGTCATCGAAGTGGGGGTGAAAAGTGAATAGATCGTTAGTTAAAACGCTCGTGGGGTGTTTGGTACTGCTGCCTGCTTGCGCTTGGTCGTTTCAGAATATCGATAAAACCATTTATTTCCAGAGCGTAGCTCAAGGGCATGGTAGTTGTAGCTTTGCACCAAATCCTCAGTTTATTCAAAACGATAGTGCAAGAATTAGCGGGACGAATGATTCGATTGTCGATTTCTGTTCCATCAATTCCACGTCAGAACGTATCAATGCACGCTGTGATAATAATCTTTGTCAGGTTTCTGGTAATACCGTCCCCTCACTGACACTTAGCGGTATTAATCAATTCAAACCTTCCTCGAATACGAGTACGCAAATTAACGGATGTCAGAGCGGGCAGAGTTTACAAGTCACGCAATCCAATCATGGGCGTATCGAGTTATATCAGGCCTGTACTTTAACTTTTAGCAATCAGACCGAATATAAAGTGAAATCACTCACTGCGGGAGGTGGAGCTACGGTTGTTCTTCCTTCGGCGGATTATTGGATTGAGTCTCTAGAATTAAACCAAGGTAGTCAGATAATTGTTGATGGCGACGTACGTCTTTTTATCCAAAATAGTTCCGACTGGACTGGTGCTCAGATTAATGTGTCTGGTTCAGGAAGCTTGACGATTGTTGGTTATAACAACATAACGCTGAATGAAGCAAATCAAGTGAATGCCTATCTTTATGTCGGTGGCACCTTGACGCTCCATAAAACATCGATAGTCAATGGCCGTACGACAATCCGCCGATTAATGATGGAGGGGAATACTCAGATCAATCAAAATGAGCAGCAAGGCTATGCTTGTTTTGAGGATGATTTTAACCGCTCCTCGCTTGGCCAGAACTGGACCCCTTATACCAGTACTGGTAGCTTTACGCCGAGTTTGATCAGTAATCGCTTACGTTTAACTGAGGATCGAAATAACCAAGCAACCGCAGTGACTTACCAACGAATTTTCCCAGCGGCTGGCAACTTAGTTACTGTTGAGTTTGATTACTATGCGTGGGCTAATTTAACCGGTGATGGTGCTGATGGGGTGTCGGTTATTTTTTCGGATGCCGAGATTATCCCCAGAACAGGTGGTTTTGGCGGCTCTTTAGGGTATGCACCCACCATAAGTTCCAATCCAATTAAGCCGGGTTTTGCTGGAGGTTGGCTTGGGGTTGGTTTGGATGAATGGGGAAATTATTCCAACCCAACAGAGGGAAGAGTCGGAGGGCCTGGTTTTCGTCGCCAAGCCGTTGCTATTCGAGGCTCTGAAGCCGCAAGTTACCGCTATCTAGTAGGAACTGCCGCTAATTTGAACCCCAAGATGGATGTACGTCGTACTTGTCAATGGTGGGGCTGTTCTTTCCCGGGGCCAGGTCCTGGGCATCGCTATTTCATCACCATCGATTCACGAAATAATAACGCGGTTTATGTTCGTGTGGATCGTCTGGTGAATGGCAATATGCAGACAGTTATCGATTGGTTTAATGTGTTATCGAATCCTAATCAAGGTGCGACACCCGAAGAGTTCTTACTTTCTCTTGCAGGCTCAACGGGTGGATCAGTTAATAACCATGAGATTGAAAACTTTAAGGTTTGTGCCTTGAAGTCTCGTGACGTCGGGGAGCAGGTTGATCATTTTCGTTTTACTTTACCATCGTCAGATGGGCTAACTTGTAACGCCGCTGATGTACAAATACAAGCTTGTGCAAATAGCAGTTGTAGTGAGCTTTACCTGCAGCCGGTCACCGCGACTTTACTACCGAATTCATTACCTTCTGCGAGCGGTGGATGGCAAGGTGGCTCCCAAGTTAATATGACGAATGGTATTGCCAACCTGAAGCTTCGTAAAAATAGCGCAGGAAATGTAACTGTGGGGCTTCAGAGCTCAGTACCTAGTGCGAAACCTTTTTCGACCAATCTTTGTCGATATGGTAGTGGTGGATATTCTGCCCAAAATTGTACACTCAATTTCGTTGACAGTGGTTTTATTTTGGATGTACCCAATTCCTACGCCAATCAATCGGTAACTGGGACCATTAAAGCGGTACGAAAAGATAACGCTTCACAACTGTGTTTGCCTAGTTTTCAAAATGTACAAAAACCCGTTTCCTTTTGGAGTGATTACTTGAGCCCTAATGGGGGGCAAGGTTTTAGCGCTTTATCGGTTGGTGTGAATAGTGTGGCGGTAGGGCAGTCATCCAATACTGCGACGCCAGTGGTGCTCAATTTCAACCAAAACGGTGAGGCGAGCATTAACGTCTCCTATCGTGAGGCTGGTCGCCTTGCTTTGAATGCTCGTTTAACGGGAAGTGGTGATGAGCAGGATTTGCTTTTAGAAGGGCAAGGCATTTTTACCCGAGTTCCTCGTGCTTTAGTGCTTAGCGCCAATCACTCTTATAACTTAGCTCATCCAGATGGAAACTGCTCTGCTGCTGACTTAAGCTGTTTGGTTTTTGCAAGGGCTGGGGAAGGATTTAATCTTAATATCAAAGCGGTGGCGGCGGCACCGATTGAGGATAATGACTTCACTAATAATTTAGGAGTGACAAATTATCAACAAGCAAACATTGAGCTTAAACATACTCTAATCGCACCAGCGACAGGCGTGCCCGGTGCTCTCGGCGAAGTTGAATATGATCACCAATTAGGTAGCTCGACGACTGTACAACAAAGAGTGAGTGAGGTTGGGGTGTTTGATTTCTCGCTGAACGCGCCAACGACCTATCTTGGACTCGATTTAGCGAGTGAGAATCTGCCGATTGCCGTTGCCTCAACGGGCCAGATAGGTCGTTTTATCCCAGCCTATTTTTCTCCTTCTTCGGTGGTGACCAGCTTACAGGCTGAGTGTGAGGTGACTTCTCCTAATGAGGAGTCGTTCAGTTATTTAGGGCAACCATTTGGATATAAAGACAATCCGGGTATTTACTTACACCCAAGATCTGCGTCAGGCAGTGAAACGGTCAATTATTTCGACAGTGCTTGGTGGCGTTATGATCGGCAGTGGGATAATCGAAACTATAACGATACTGTGAATAGTTTACCAATCAGCTTTGATAGCGATTTGACGAGTGTGAACCGAGTCAATGGCGTTGATTCTCGCATTGAACTCTCTGGGGAGACATTGATCTACCAAAAGCCACCACAACCAATAGAGCCTTTTAACAGCAAGTTAGATCTTACCCTCTTGGCATCCGATCTTACAGATCTTGATGGGGTTTGCTACCGCGAAACGGCCAGCAGTCCTTGCCTAGGCTATACGATTACAGATATTGATGATGAGATGAAACTGCGCTGGGGTAAGCTGGTAATCCACGACACTTATGGCCCAGAAACCAGCGCCTTGAGCCAGCTAATCACGAGCGAATATTTCACTTCAAACGGGTTTGTTACCAATAACTTTGATCGTTGTACGTTATTACCTGCACTGGCGAATTTTACACTTACACCGACCGATTTGACTCTTGGATCTGCTGGTGCTCCTGAAGTCGATTCTACTTTAGTCAGTCAAACGCTAGCTTCAGGTGTAGCGAATATCAACTTCACGGCTCCGGGGGCTGGTCATCAAGGATTTATTGATACTTTGCTTGATCTCAATGCTCATGGGTTGCCTTGGTTGCGTCCCTACAATGATCAAAATGGTGCTTTTGAAAATGAAGTCTCAGGCCGAGTACAATTTGGATTGTACCGAGGCAGCGACCGGGTAATCTGGTGGCGTGAAAAAAATTAACCGGATAATTCACACAAATTCATGGAGATTTTTCTACCTAAGTTAGGAATCTGTTAGAAATTGCGTGTTTCAGTCCATGTTTATGCGTCAACGCCTTGCTGTGATCGCAAGGCATTGGTACATTTAGTGCAATTTTCTATCTTCTAATTCTTGCAGGACGAGCGAAGAATATGTTCAAAAAACTGCGTGGCATGTTTTCCAACGATCTATCGATCGATTTAGGTACCGCCAATACTCTTATATACGTTAAAGGACAAGGTATTGTCCTCGACGAGCCTTCCGTTGTTGCTATTCGCCAAGATAAAGGTCGTGGTGGAAAAAGCGTTGCTGCTGTCGGTCATGCCGCTAAGCAGATGCTTGGTCGTACGCCGGGGAATATTTCTGCAATTCGTCCGATGAAAGACGGCGTGATTGCGGATTTCTACGTGACCGAAAAAATGTTGCAACACTTCATTAAGCAGGTGCATGACAACAGTGTCCTCAAACCAAGCCCTCGCGTTCTGGTGTGTGTGCCTTGCGGCTCCACCCAAGTTGAACGCCGTGCGATTCGTGAATCAGCACTCGGTGCTGGCGCGCGTGAAGTCTATTTGATTGATGAGCCTATGGCGGCGGCCATCGGTGCTGGTCTACGTGTTTCTGAACCAACGGGTTCAATGGTGGTCGATATCGGTGGTGGTACGACTGAAGTTGCCGTTATTTCCTTGAACGGTGTGGTTTACTCTTCCTCTGTGCGTATCGGCGGTGACCGTTTTGATGAATCGATCATCAATTATGTGCGTCGTAACTACGGCAGCTTAATCGGTGAAGCGACCGCAGAGAAAATCAAACATGAGATTGGCTCGGCTTACCCCGGCGATGAAGTGATGGAGATTGAAGTTCGTGGTCGTAACCTTGCTGAAGGGGTTCCTCGTAGCTTTACTCTTAACTCCAATGAAATCTTAGAAGCACTGCAAGAACCGCTTTCCAGTATTGTTTCTGCGGTGATGGTTGCGCTTGAACAGTGCCCGCCAGAGCTTGCTTCTGATATCTCAGAAAATGGTATGGTATTAACCGGTGGCGGAGCGCTGCTCAAAGATATTGATCGCCTCTTGACCGAAGAAACGGGAATACCAGTTGTGGTTGCCGATAATCCTCTAACCTGTGTTGCCCTTGGTGGTGGTAAAGCGTTGGAAATGATCGATATGCACGGTGGCGACCTATTTAGCGAAGAATAATGGCTTTGGGAGCCGTAAAGCTCCCATTATGACATCTAGGATTTTTATAGAATGAAGCCAATATTTGGTCGAGGACCATCTCTTCAGCTACGTCTCTTTTTTGCCGTGATTTTATCAGCCAGTCTTATGCTGGCTGATAGTCGTTTAGGTGCTTTTTCCAACGTTCGTTTTTTTCTTAATAGCTTAGTCGCTCCCATCCAATACATGGCGGATTTACCGCGCAGTATGTTTGATGATCTGTATGAGCGATTAGCCACTCATCAAAAACTGATTGAATTGAATCAACGTTTGAAACGAGAAGCCTTGACGTTAAAAAGTGATTTGATCTTGTTTGATCAATACCGTGAAGAGAACCAACGCTTACGCAAGTTGCTTGGATCTTCTTTTGTTCGTGATGAAAAGAAGGTTGTCACTGAGGTGATGGCGGTCGATACCTCACCTTATCGTCATCAAGTTGTGATTGATAAAGGACGAGCGGACGGTGTTTACGAAGGGCAACCCGTTATTAACGACAAAGGTATTGTTGGCCAAGTGACTTTTGTGGCGGCGCATAACAGCCGGGTGTTGTTGCTGACTGACACCAATAGTGCGATTCCAGTGCAAATTATTCGTAATGATATCCGAGTGATCGCCTCTGGTAATGGTCAGATTGACCGCATTCAGTTAGAGCACATTCCCACCAGCACCGATATTGAAGTGGGTGACTTGCTCGTCACATCAGGTTTAGGGGGTGTATATCCTGAAGGTTATCCCGTCGCACACGTTTCGGTGGTCGACAAAGATACCCAGCGTGAATTTGCGTCGATCACCGCCGATCCCGTGGTGGATTTTGATCGTCTACGCTATTTGCTGTTGATCTGGCCTAACGAAGATAGGCAGCAAAAAGTATTGCAAGTGAAACCAGAGAAAATGTTAGAGGAAGCAACCGATGGCCAATAGCATGGTGAAAAGTAAATTAGTGATTGGCACATCATTTCTTTTTGCTCTGGTTTTACAAACGATCCCTTGGCCGGGTGAGCTGGATCTGCTGCGTCCATCGTGGTTACTGCTGGTGACATGCTATTGGGTTTTAGCGTTGCCGCATCGAGTCAATGTAGGGTCGGCTTTGATCCTCGGTTTGTTATGGGATCTACTGCTTGGTTCAACATTGGGCATTCGTGGCATGATGATGGCCATTGTTGTCTACTTAGTGGCGATTAACTTCTTAGTGCTGCGTAATATGGCGTTATGGCAACAAGCCGTAATCATTGGCGTGTTATCTATGTTGCTCGAAGTGCTGATCTTCTGCGGCGAATATTTAATTCAAGATGTGACATTCAACCCGCTCTCGCTATGGGTTGGTGTCATCAACTGCATATTATGGCCTTGGATGTTCTTACTGCTTCGTCGTGTGCGACGTCACTGGCATCTGAGATGATGAATAAAAAAATTGTATTAGCGTCTGGCTCGCCAAGAAGACGAGAGTTACTGACTCAACTAGGTTATCAGTTTGATATTGTGGTGCCCAATGTTGAAGAGTGCCGTAATGAATATGAAGCACCAGTAGAGTACGTTCAACGCTTGTCTCGTGATAAGGCGCTAGCAGGCCTTGCTTTATCCAACCCGGCTTCGATAGTTATTGGGTCTGATACTATAGTCGTGCAAGGTGAAACAGTGCTTGAAAAACCCGCTGATTTTGCTCAAGCACAACAGATGTTACGCCGCTTATCTGGTACAAAACATCAAGTGATGACGGCGGTAACCATAGCAACACATGATCATTCTAAATCCGTCGTGGTAACGACGGAGGTATGGTTTAAACCTTTGTCAGATGAAGAAATAGAACAATATTGGCAATCGGGTGAACCTTGCGATAAAGCTGGCAGTTATGGCATTCAAGGATTGGGTGGACGATTTGTAACGAAGATCGAAGGCAGTTATTACGCCGTTGTAGGATTACCATTATTTGAAACTGACCAGCTCTTGCACGAATTTATATAATTAAAAATATTGAGGTGTACTCATGAGTGCAGAGTTGTTACTAAACGTCACCCCGAGTGAAACTCGTGTGGCGATGATTGAAGGCGGAGTTCTTCAAGAGGTCCACATTGAGCGAGAAGCGAAACGCGGCATTGTGGGCAATATTTACAAAGGAAAAGTCAGCCGAGTTCTTCCCGGAATGCAGGCCGCCTTTGTCGATATTGGTTTAGACAAGGCCGCTTTTCTTCACGCTTCTGACATTGTTCCTCATACTGAATGTGTGGCTGAGAACGAAAAGCAGCAGTTTCAAGTTCGTGATATTTCAGAGCTAGTTCGTCAAGGCCAAGATATTGTGGTGCAAGTGGTCAAAGATCCACTAGGAACTAAAGGCGCCCGTTTAACGACAGATATTACCCTACCTTCGCGCTATCTCGTTTTTATGCCCGGCGCAAGTCATGTTGGTGTTTCACAACGCATTGAAAGTGAATCAGAGCGTGATCGTCTCAAAAAAGTCGTGTCTCATTATTGTGATGAGCACGGTGGGTTCATTATTCGTACCGCCGCTGAAGGGGCTGATGAGAAAGAGCTTGCACAAGATGCCGCCTTTCTTAAACGGCTATGGCTGAAAGTGTTGGAGCGTCGAGTTAAATACAAAACACGCTCGACACTGTATGGCGAATTGGGTTTAGCTCAGCGTATTTTACGAGATTTTGTCGGCACTGATTTGACACGGATCTTAGTCGATTCACGCCTTGAATTTGAGAACCTCAAAGAGTTCACCTCAGAGTTTGTGCCTGAGTTGACCGATAAGCTTGAACTGTATGAAGGTGACAAGCCTATCTTTGATATGTACGACACCGAAAACGAGGTTCAGCGTTCTCTCGAGCGTAAAGTGGAGCTCAAGTCTGGTGGATACCTTATCATCGACCAAACCGAAGCCATGACCACAATTGATATCAATACTGGCGCGTTTGTTGGCCGTCGTAACCTCGAAGAAACCATTTTTAATACTAATGTGGAAGCGACCCAAGCCATTGCCCGTCAGTTACGTTTGCGCAACTTAGGGGGCATCATCATTATTGATTTTATCGATATGATGTCTGAAGAGCACCGTAAGCGAGTGCTCAACTCGTTAGATGCCGCTCTGGTTAAAGATCGCGTCAAAACGAATATTAATGGTTTTACGCAGTTAGGCTTGGTCGAGATGACGCGTAAGCGCACCCGTGAAAGTATTGAACACGTGTTATGTTCGAGTTGTCCAACCTGTGAAGGCCGCGGCAGTGTGAAAACCGTTGAAACCGTCTGTTTCGAAATCTTACGTGAAATCACGCGTGTCAACCGCGCTTACGATGCGGATAAATTTGTGGTTTACGCATCCCCTGCGGTGGCAGAAACCTTGCAAGGTGATGAGTCTCATGCCCTTGCTGAGTTGGAAGTGTTTATTGGAAAAGAAGTGCGCATTCAAGCGGAGCCACTTTATATCCAAGAACAATTTGACGTTGTGATGATGTAGTAGGGTTTTTGTGATCTCAACTTTTACGCGCCTTTGGCGAATAGTATTGTGCTTTATCGTTAGCGTGCTAGTGGTGCTGGCTGTTGCTGTCACCACCTTGCGTGTGTTTTTGCCACAAATGAATCGTTTCCAAGGCGAAATACAAACCTTGATCAACCAAAATTCAGGTTTTGAATTTGAATTAAGTGAGGTCACTGGTTTTTGGCGTAATACTCACCCGTCAATTGCACTTAAGGGGCTAAAAGCAAAGCTACCTGATGGATCGCAAATTCACTTTTCTGCGCAACAAATCGATGTTGAATTTGACCTCATTCAGTCAATACTGCAAATGCAACCTGTGGTCGCGGATCTCAGTGTTCATCAACTCAAATTGGATATTCGCTCGGTAAACTGGCTTGAGCTACAGGCGGAAGATAACCAACAGAGCCGCACACAAGGCAATGTCATTGAGCGTTTAGACAACCTACTGTTGCGGCAATTGGATGATTTTGCGCTACTCGACTCGACGGTTTTCTATCAATCTGTCGCGGGGGAGATTAGCCAGTTAGATATTGAACGCCTTCGGTGGAAAAATAACGCTCAGCAGCATAAAGCGGAAGGCGTGGTGAGCATCGCTGATACCAGCATAAACTCTTTGTTAGTGAGCGCTAACTTTGAAGATCATGGTTCACTACGCGATATTTCAGGTCACTTCTATGTTAGCGCTGACAATATCAAAATAAACCCGTGGTTGACTCGTTATCTCAAAGATGAAACCGGCATTAAGAAAGGACAGGTGAGTTTTAATGCCTGGCTGACGTTAGAGCATAACCAACCCAAAGATGGTTATGTTGAACTTAAGCCATCGGAGCGGATTTGGGATGAAAAACGCCAGCATGAACTGCTGTTAGAGTCAGGGATCATTAAACTCTCACCAATCGAAAAAGGATGGCAAGTTAATGCTTACTCACTTCGGCTCCGCACGGATGACGAAGTGTGGCCTGAACTTGATGTTGCGTTTGAATGGCAACCGACGCAATGGCGTTTGAACTTGTCGCAGTTGGACATAAAAACTTTGCTTCCCTTTGTGAAAATGATGCCCGATTCCAGCCAAACGAACGAGCTTTTGCAGCAATTGGATTTGGGGGGCACCTTAGAAGATATTCGGCTCAGCAAAGGAGATAGCCTGCAATCGCTTCGTTATTCTGCTGAACTCAGTGATGGCGCCATGGCGCAATGGGAACTATTGCCGCAAGTACACCATCTCAAAGCCTCCATTGCAGGTAGCATGGAGAGTGCTCGCGCCAAAGTAACGCTGATTGATGACGTGTTACCTTATGGTGAAGTTTTCCAAGCACCATTGAATATTCGTCAAGGTGAAGCCGATGTGGTATGGCAAAAGCAAACTGATGGCTGGTCATTGTGGGCCAGTAAAGTGACAGCCGCGACACCTGATTTGCAAGTGCTCGGAGCATTTCGTCTCGATTTTCCTGAAAAACGCAGTCCTTTACTTTCGTTTTATGCGGAAGCTGATTTATACAATGCGGGTGAAACTTGGCGTTATTTGCCTACCTTGGCTTTAGGCCATGACTTGACGGATTATCTCTCTACTGCGATACAAGGCGGTAAAGCCAATACGGCTAAATTGCTTTGGTATGGAGAGCTTGGCGATTTCCCCTACCAACAAAATAATGGCGTATTCCAAGCTTGGGTTGGGTTAAAAGAGGCAAAGTTCAGTTTTGATACGGCGTGGCCGCCGATAACCAATTTGCAACTCGATCTGCTGTTTGAAAACGATGCAATGTATCTTGATTCACACTCTGCGACCTTAATGGATGTCACTGCCCAGAGGATTACGGGGCGAATACCTGAGCTAGCCGAAGGTGGATACATCGAAATCGAAGCCAGTGCAACAGCCCAAGGCAATGCCGTGCGTGACTACATGACCTCAACGCCTTTAGTCGACTCAGTAGGGGCGGCGTTAACGGCGATTCAAGTCAGTGGCGACGTGCAATCTGAATTTCAGCTTCATATTCCTTTTGATAGTGAGCAGGAACCCCGAGCATGGGGTTGGGCGAATTTAAACAATAACCACGTGGAAATGGATGCACCACCAATGGTGCTTGAGGGTGTCTCTGGCAAAATTGAATTTGATAATGATGTCGTGACGGCAGCCGGTTTGTCGGCCGATCTGCTGACCCAAGCGATCGCGATTGATTTTAAAGGTGAAAATGCCAGCCAAGGTTACGCAGTCAATATTGATGTGCTAGGAGACTGGGATATTAAACCCCTGACACCTTTTGTTGGAGAACGTTGGCTTGGTCGTTTAAAAGGCCATGCTCCTTGGCAAATGGGCGTTGATATTCAGCTCAATGATGTTGGTTTTACTTATCAAATCGACACCTTAGCCGATCTAAAAATGGTAGAAAGTGATTATCCTTACCCGCTGAAAAAAGCATTCAAGGTAGCAGGTAAGGCCCAACTGCAAGCCTCGGGTAACCAAGAGTCGATCACCGCTCGCCTACAATTACCACAAGCGAAATACCAAGCTGAAATCGATATCACATCGAAAAAACCACGCCTGACGGCCACCAATCTCATAGTAGGGATCGGCAATTTTAAAATCAGCCCAGTGGTTGGCCACCATGCGCAGATCCGCAGTGATACCTTTAATTTGGATGAATGGTTGAGTTTGGTCAATGAGCCTCAGCCGAAGAAAAAATCAGCTCTAGCGGAGATGAATACTCCCGAGATCCCACCACCAGAGAGAGTGGACATCAACGTCAAAGCACTTCTACTGGCGGGAATTGAGTGGCACGATGTTGATTTTAATGCCAGACGTAAAAATCTCGGTTGGTACGCACAGCTCGAGAGCCAAGAAGCGAAAGGCCAAGCAAGTTATATTGAACCTTATGATTTGTCCGTCTCGCTTGAACGTTTGCACGTTTACATTCCCGACCTTGATGAAAGCGCCAAAAAGTCCCTATTAGTCGATCAAGCTCGCCAGTCTGAGCCGCTTATTGCTGATTTTGACCGACAGTTTCATCGATTAGTGCCAAACTTAACTTTGGCCATTGATGATCTTTGGTTGCAGGGTTACAAGGTGGGCAAGATGAATATGGACTTCGAGCGGCAAGGTGATACTTTGCAATGGAAGAAGATTGACATCAGTAGTGGTTCAAACCAAGTCAATATCAATGGTGCTTGGACGTTGGATAAAGACGCACAAGGTGATGAGCGTAGCCATACCCAACTGAATCTCACCATGAAAGGTGATAATAATAGCGATTTGATGGAGCGTTTTGGTATTAGCTCGGGGATCCAACGAGCGCCATTTGAAATATCGAGTCAAACCGAGTGGGATGGCGCGCCTTGGTCAATGAAGATCGACAGCTTAGAAGGCAAGATAGAGACTACTATGGGTAAAGGTGTCGTTTCTGATGTCAGAGGTGCCGCTCGTTTGCTCGGATTGTTCAGTTTAGATTCCATTATTCGCAAAATGCAGCTCGATTTTAGCGACGTGTTTGATCAAGGGATGGCCTTTAACTCAATTACGGGTAGTGGTGAAATTTCTCAAGGGATTTTTGTTACCAACAACATCAAAATGGATGCCGTGGCCGGTGAAATGACTATCAAAGGCTTAGCGGATCTCAACGACCGCACTGTTGATGCTGAGGTGAATTTTGTACCAGATATCACATCAGGAATTCCCGTCTTAACGGCTTTTGCGGTGACGCCGCAAACAGCGTTGTATGTCCTCGCTATTACGACTGTGATTGCACCTGTGGTTGAGGTCTTTACCCAAGTCAATTATGAGGTCAAAGGGCCAATTAATTCACCGGCGGTTAAAGAGCTTTCGCGTAGTAGGGGCGAGTTTAAATTGCCAGAAAAGTTGAGAAAATTGACTGAAAAATAGGGAAGTAGGCATGGATCGCGTTGGACTTATTCAAATGACGTCAAGCTCTGAACCTGCGCAGAATTTGGCCTATATCGAACAGCAAGTGTCACTACTTGTGGAGCAAGGCGTGCAGTGGATTGTCACGCCGGAAAATGCACTGGTGTTTGGCACGCGACAACAGTACCACCAATATGCCGAGCCATTGGGGCAGGGGCCCTTGCAGAGCCAATTGGCTGCCATGGCCCGCTTTCATCGGGTGTGGTTGTTGGTGGGCAGCATGCCTATTCGTCGTAAAGTTGGGGTAACGACCAGCTCCTTGCTGTTTGACGCCAGTGGCGATCTTGTCGCGCACTACGACAAGCTACACATGTTTGATGTCGATGTCGCTGACGGCCACCAGCGCTATCGAGAATCGGAAACTTTTACCTGCGGCACAAAGCTGAGTGTTGCGTCGACGCCATTTGGTCAAATTGGCCTTTCCATCTGCTATGATGTGCGTTTTCCGCACCTCTATTCTCAATTAAGAGTGCAGGGTGCTCAGATAGTAGTGGTTCCTGCGGCCTTTACGGCGGTGACCGGAAAGGCACATTGGGAAGTCTTGTTAAGAGCCCGAGCGATAGAGAATCAGTGTTGGGTTGTTGCGGTTGGGCAAGCTGGGCTTCATCCATGTGGGCGCGAGACATGGGGTCATTCGATGGTCATCAGCCCTTGGGGTGAAGTTATTGCAAGCTTAAACCAGCAAGTGGGGAATTTAGTTGTCGATATTGACTTGGCTTACGTTGATCAAGTTCGACAAAAAATGCCCATTGCTGCACACACCCGATTCACCAATCAGTTTATAGAGAATAAGAGCACACTATGAGTATTAACCGCATTGAAGATGCACTATTAAAACCGGCAGGATTAACCGAGCAAGATATTGCAGATACACTAGCGACAATTGCCACTCGTCAAATTGATTATGCCGATATCTATTTTCAGTCGAGCTGGCACGAGTCTTTAGTGCTCGAAGACAGCATCATTAAAGACGGTTCATTTAATATCGATTGCGGTGTTGGTGTGCGCGCCGTCACGGGTGAAAAAACCGGTTTTGCCTATTCAGATCAAATCCAATTAGAAGGTTTGAAACAGAGTGCAATAGCCGCACGAGGCATTGCGCAGCAAGGCAAAAGTGGTTGTGTTCAAGCCTTTAAACGTAGCGATAATCAAGCCTATTATGCGGCGGATAACCCGCTAGCCAGTTGGGAAAAAAAGCAAAAAACAGAATTACTGCAAGAGCTGGATGCTTACATTCGCACCAAAGAGCCTTTGATCCAAGAAGTCTCGGTGAGCTTAAGTGGTGTGCATGAACAGATGTTAGTTGCTGCAACCGATGGGACTTACGCAGGCGATATCCGCCCTTTGGTCCGTTTGTCGATCAGCGTGTTAGCACAAAAAGGTGATCGCCGCGAGCGAGGCAGCTCTGGTGGTGGTGGTCGTTTTGGTTATGACTTTTTCCTCACCGAACAAGATGGCCGTAAAGTTGCGTTTCAGTTTGCCGATGAAGCTATCCGACAAGCCTTAGTCAACCTTGAAGCTGTCGCAGCTCCTGCGGGTGCGATGCCAGTTGTGCTTGGTTCTGGTTGGCCGGGCGTCTTGCTTCACGAAGCGGTAGGGCATGGCTTAGAAGGTGATTTTAACCGCAAGGGATCTTCTGTCTTCTCCGGTAAAATTGGCCAGAAAGTAACCTCAACGCTTTGTACGATTGTTGACGATGGCACGTTGAAAGATCTGCGTGGCTCGCTCAATGTCGACGATGAAGGTGTCAATGGTCAATACAACACCTTAATTGAAAATGGCGTGTTGAAAGGCTACATACAAGACAAACTCAACGCACGTTTGATGGGGGTGAACCCCACGGGTAATGGGCGTCGTGAATCGTACGCACATTTACCGATGCCGCGCATGACCAACACTTACATGTTGCCGGGTGAACATACGCCAGAAGAGATCATTTCAACAGTGAAGAAAGGCGTTTATGCGCCCAACTTTGGCGGTGGCCAAGTGGATATCACCTCGGGTAAATTTGTGTTCTCTGCCTCTGAAGCCTATATGATTGAAAACGGCAAAATTACTTATCCAATCAAAGGTGCAACCTTGATAGGTTCTGGCATTGAGGCAATGCAACAAGTCTCAATGGTGGGTAACGATTTGAGCCTTGATCGCGGCGTTGGAGTGTGCGGTAAAGCAGGACAAAGTGTGCCTGTTGGAGTAGGACAACCTACGCTTAAGCTAGATTCGCTCACTGTTGGTGGCACCGAATAACGTTGTTACTCGCTCAGAGCTGACGTGGTTTGTATCGCGCAGCGTAAGCAAATAAAAAGCGGCGTTTTGATGCGCCGCTTTTTTATCTCTTTTATTTATCACGTTGAATTAAAAAGGTTAAATATCATCTCGCTCGATCGGGCAGCTCATGCAGCGCGCGCCGCCTCGGCCTCGACCTAGTTCATTGCCGGGGATGGTTAATACTTTGATGCCCGCCTTATCGTATTTCTCGTTAGTGTAGACATTGCGTTCGTAGCCAATCACAACTCCGGGTTTAACCGTTAGCACGTTGTTGGCGTCATTCCATTGCTCACGCTCAGCCTCATAGCTATCACCACCAGTGGTGATGATTTTGAGTTTGTCCAAACCTAACGCGCGTTCAATCGCATTAACGTAACTTGGCATTGAATCGACGTTCATCCGGCCATCGCCTTTCGGCGTTAAACGCCATGTTTCTAAATCATGACGCATAATTTCGGGGTAAACAGAAAAGGTGTCGACATCCATATGTGTCATCACCGTATCTAAGTGCATACAGGAGCGGTGTTTAGGCAGGTTAACGGCAATCACCTCTTTGGCCTGCCCATGTTTAAATAAACTCGCAGCAAAATTTTCTACCCCTTGCACTGTCGTGCGTTCGGAAATACCAATCAACACCGCACCTTTACCGATCACCAGTACGTCGCCCCCTTCAATATTGGCATTATCGTAGTGCAGATCTTCATCACCGAAATATTTGATAAAATCCTCGCCTGCAAATACAGGATGCCAACGGTAAATGGCGCGTAAGTGGTTGGTTTCACGTTGGCGTGCTGGTTTCATCATCGGATTAAGCGATACGCCGCCATACACCCAGCACGAGGTATCGCGAGTAAAGAGATGATTGGGCAACGGTTCAATCACAAAATCTAACGGACGATGCATTTTAGGTAGCATCGAAGAGGAGTGGATAGGCAGTTCGGAATAAGCAAGACCACCGAGTAGCAGAGTGGCGAGGTGTTCATTATCCATGTCAGCTAAATAGCAGCGCAGATCGCGCGCCAAAGTGGGACCGTAGCGAAAATCAGAAATTTGCGTATCGAGCAACCACGCTTTGGCATCGGCAACGGCCAAGGTTTCGACTAAGAGATCATGCAGCAACAGCACTTCCACATTTTGATCCTTCAACGTGTTGGCAAAGGCATCATGCTCTTTTCCTGCATCTTCTACGGCAAGCACATCATCAAATAACAGTTCATGACAGTTCGACGGTGTAAGATGAGTTAAGGCACGCTCTGGCCGATTGAGTAATACTCGGCGCAGTTGCCCAACTTCAGATCCAACGTACAGCTTATTCATTTTGTATCCCTACTCTTATTTCTCATGTTCTTTATGACAAGCTTAAGCGAACGATGCAAGTCTACTTGGTGGTGATGTTCGCTGTTATTTTGTGAGATTATGGTTATGTATGCTTTAGAATGTGCGATTATTAAAAAATAACTCCAAAACTAGCCAAATAAGCCTAATAACGACAAAGTGCTTTGTTATGCGTTTTTGGCTCAGAGGAGGGTGAATTAAGCATGAAGAATAAGTGATTTTTTATGCGATTATTTACATAAAAAGTGCATAATGCTGGCAGATTTAGCCAAAGCGACCTTTTTCGCTATGCATGAATGTTTGATAAACAGGCAGTTTAATGCGGTGAAAGAGCAAATCATCAGGCAGATAATCTACTGAATTAGCAAAATGAAAATAAATTGTTAAATTAAAGTGTTTTTTCTTTGATCTGTACTTGATTGAGCAGTGATCCTTTAGAAAGATAAAGATCGCGGTACGTTGTTGGTGGCAATTTTAGGCGAACCATGCCATATTTCGTCGAAATTCATTTATACCCTTCCGACTTGAAGCTGCAGCGGTATTTGATACGTTCGCTTACTCCAATCACATCGTTTATCTATGTAATTGGCGAGGGGATGAACTCATTTTCCGCCTAACTGAAACGTCAAGCTGTTTGTGTATAGTTTACATTTAGCCAAATCTGGAGCACCTTATGTCTCAACCTCAGCAAGATGATTATGTATCCGTTGAAGAGTTAATTGAAATTCAAAAAGAAGATACTCGCGACATCATTCAAGCACTGCTCGAAGATGGCAGTGATCCAGATGCGTTATATGAGATAGAGCACCACCTATTTGCTGAAGATTTTGACACGCTAGAAAAAGCGGTTGTTGAAGCCTTTAAAATGGGCTTTGAAGTGCTTGAAGCAGAAGAAACAGAAGATGAAGACGGCAATAAACTGTTGTGCTGCGACGCGACGATGCAATCGGTACTGAAGGCCGAAGCGATCGATGAGCAGGCAGATAAGCTTATTCAACTTGCTGAAAAATATGACATTATTTACGACGGCTGGGGCACTTACTACGCTGGTGAAGATGCGCTATACGACGATGAAGAAGATGAAGACGACCAAGAGTGATTAGGCGTTGTTTACCTTGATGTGAGATACCAGCCTTTTGGCTGGTATTTTTTTAGCTATGCAAAGCTAACGGGGGGCACTTTAATGACGAATCATTATTTTTGTCAGCACATCTTTATTTATTTTGTATATAATCGTTCAACATTGATCTAGCTCAAGTTTATTATGCGAATTTCTCTTGCTGGCTTTTGGCAGCTTTCACCGTTGACTGATTTATCGATCCCGCAAGAGGATCTTTGTTTTCCTGCGCCTCTTAGCCAAGTATTACCTCACGATATGACAGAAGTACAAATTGCCGAGCAAGAGTGGCATTTGATGCATGATGTTGAGGTAGATGAAGCGATGCTTAGCTTCGCTGCAATTGATCTTGTGCTTGAGGGCATCGATTTTTATGCGGAAATACGTTTAAACGGTGTGGCACTATTCGATTGTGATGGCAGCCAAGCGGTGTATAAAAAAGACATTCGGCCTTTGCTACAACTCGGTCGCAACCGGTTCGAAATTTTGTTTGTTGAGCAAGAAGAAGAGTGGTTGCTTGATGAGCCAGATTTGCCGCAATTATGCCCGCTAGGGCACCACGCGGTGAAGAAATACGATGAGCGAATGGGGATTTGGCAAGAGCCTTATCTACAATGCATTCGTCATGTTCGTCTAGAGCATGTTACCGCTGAGCAAATCTGGCACTATGGCGGCGGCTGTGAGTTTTTGGTTCACTTACATTATCAAACCTACGCACCAGGATTAGTTTCCGCGGTAGTAAAATTTAATGGTATGAGCTATCAGTTGCCTATTGATGTGCGCCATCAGCATGCCAGTGCTTTATTTCAAGTGGAAGCGCCGAAGTACGCAGATCTTACACAGCTTAACTAGAATGATTTGTATACCTTATCGGTGCAACTTGATGGTCAGCAGCAATCCTTCCATATCGCGTTAAGCGAAGACCTCTGTGTTACTCATTTCCCTATTTGATTGAGCTGATGTTAATGAGAGCACTTCATTGCTGACCAATCTTGTGGATGCCTCTTTTGCCAGAATTTCTCGTAGAAGTAGTAAGCACAAGTATTAATGCTCGGTTCGATCATAGCTAACACACCACCAATGATAAAACTTCCGGTCATGATATATGCCACGCTAAATGCAACACTAAAGTGTACTACAGCGAAGCTACCTGTTTTAATTTTAGCTGATTGTGAGTAGCGGCGCAGCGGGGCGTAGTGTGCCCATACTTTTTCATGAAAGTAAAAAGCAACGGTATTGACCATCGGCTCAAGCATGGCAATCAGACTACCAAGAATAATGTCGCCCGTAAGTAGGTAAACGACAGTAAACGCGATACTGAAGTGGATGGCGGCAAAGCTGAGCGTTTTTTTCATAATGTTCACCTAAACGGTTATCTGGTTGATGTAAACATTATTGATAATTATTCTCAACAAGTAAAGGTGATTGAACCTATTAGTTTGATAGCCAATTCCTAACTGAGGCGCTTATCGTTGGCATAAAAAAAAGCGCCTCATGCGCTTTTTTATGACGATGCAGGGTTTCTATCCTTGCGGCTTGACGACCAGTACATTGATTGGCGAATTTTGCACTACTTTACTGGCCACCGATCCCAGCATCACTTTATCGATCTTCGAGCGTTTATGGCTTGGCATGATAATCAAATCAGCTCCGAGCTTCTCTGCGTAATCTAAAATGGTGGTGTAGGCTTTACCTTCCGCTACATGCAGTTTGTAGATTACTTCGTCAGCGATATGTTGATCAGCAAACTGTTTTAGCTGTTGCTTGACGTCTTCTTTCATTTTCGCCGCGGCATCTTTCGGGAAGTATGTGGCGACCATCGACATGTGGATACCAGGTAATACATTTAAAAGATGAATTTCAGCATTGGAATGTGTCGCGTGCCAAACAGCAAGTTCAACGGCTTTGTCAGAAAAGCCTTTTTCATTAAGGTCTACTGGAACAAGAATGTGTTTATACATTATGGATTATCTCATCTACGATAGGGTGCTTTAGAGCACCTTGTTTCCGTAAAGTATATGCCTAGCTCGTGCTAGGCATATTGATTAAGCGCGTATTTCTTGTGTTCTCATACGGCGTTTCTGATTCCAAGCTAAGGTCAATACTAGTAATAATGCAGGTAAGAAGACCCACTCTTTCATCGGACGTTGGCTTTCCACTACAATTGAGCGGATTTCCCAATCAAAATCTATACCTGCTGCCTCTGCTGGGCTGCCGAACTCAATCATATCCACCAGCATACGATTGCTGGTTTCTTTCAAGGTTAGTCCCATTGATTGAATACGCTGCTCTGCCGTTGCGGCTTGATCCTCAAAAGGCAGTTGTACGGTTTTTGATGTGAAATTCCCATCGATTTTCTCACCTGCAACAATCAGTTTGATAGGTTGACCTACGGGGAGTTTTTCAACAACTTGATTAATAGAAGTGCCAGGATGCAGCTCTGTTGCAGGATAAATCATATCCCACCAAAAACCGGGCCTGAAGAATGAGAACGTTAACACCAACAGCAAGACGGTTTCCCACCACTTATTGCGAGTTAGCCACCAACCTTGAGTCGCAGCAGAAAACAGCAGCATTGCGGTAATGGCTGAGAAAATGGTTAACGCTAAGTGCCACCATGTATCAATTCCCATTAGCAGTAGTTGAGTGTTGAATACGAACATAAAGGGCAAAATGGCGGTACGAATATCGTAAGCAAACCCTTGAATACCTGTACGAATAGGGTCTGATTTAGCGATAGCCGCTGCGGCAAATGCCGCCAAGCCAACGGGGGGGGTATCATCGGCCAAAATGCCGAAATAGAACACAAATAAGTGTACGGCAATCAGCGGAATGATAAGTCCATGAGCGGCTCCCAGTGTCACAATGACGGGAGCCATTAAGGTTGATACGACGATGTAGTTGGCGGTAGTCGGTAAGCCCATACCAAGAATGAGGCTGATCACGGCGGTAAAAATCAGCATCAGTATGACGCTGCCACCGGAGATAAACTCAACAAAATCGGTCATCACTAAGCCGATGCCAGTCAAGGTGACGACACCAACGACGGTTCATGCGGCTGCGGTTGCCACGCCAATGCCAATCATATTTCGCGCGCCCGAAACCAAGCTTTCGGCAAGATCAACAAACCCAGCCTTCACTTGCTTGTTCAAATCGTTGCTTTTATTAAGTAACGATATGAGTGGCCGCTGAGTGATCAAAATGAAGACCATAAATATCGTGGCCCAAAAAGCGGATAACCCGGGTGAGAAGCGCTCAACCGTCAAACACCACACTAGCACCACAATAGGTAGCAGGTAATGAAGCCCTGATTTTACCGTCGGCCCAGGGTCGGGTACTTCTTGGATATCCATGTCCATTGTACTTTCTGAGGCGTGGCGAGATGAGATTCTAATCAGAGCGACATAAGTCAGTAAAAGCGCGACCGTAACAATGGGAGTAGCAGCGTCACCAAACACCTCTTTGGTCCAACCAATGCCGTAGTAAACAACAGCGCTGAGAACACAAAGCCCTAAAATAGTACCCGTAAATGAAAGTAAGCTTTGCACCCATGTCGGTGTATGACGGCGAGGTAGGCCTTTCATTCCTGCTTTGCAGGCTTCCAAATGGACAATATAAATTAAAGCAATGTAAGAGATAAGTGCTGGCAGTAGCGCAGCACGGATCACTTCAACATAGGAAATACCGACATATTCCACCATTAAAAATGCGGCAGCACCCATGATCGGCGGTGTTAATTGGCCATTGGTGGAAGCGGCAACTTCAACCGCGCCAGCTTTCGTTCCGGAAAAGCCAACGCGTTTCATCAATGGAATGGTAAAAGTGCCGGTGGTAACTACGTTTGCAATCGATGAGCCAGACACTAGCCCTGATAAGCCTGAGGCCACAACCGCTGCTTTCGCTGGGCCGCCTCGCATATGGCCCAACAGTGAAAAGGCCACCTTGATAAAATAGGCACCTGCGCCAGCTCGTTCAAGCATTGCACCAAATAGAACAAACAAGAACACAAAAGAGGTGGAAACCCCAAGAGCCACACCAAAAACTCCTTCAGTGGTCAGCCACAAATGAGACATCGCTTTGTTTAGGCTTGCTCCTTTATGAGCAATCACATCTGGCATGTGTGGGCCGCCAAAGGTGTAGAGCAAGAATAGTGCAGCGACCAACATCAGTGGTGGTCCTAACGCTCGGCGTGTTGCTTCAAGTAATAGCACCATTCCTGTGACGGAGACCGCTATATCAATCAAGGTTGGTGCGCCAGAACGACCAGCCAACTCGTTGTAAAATAAATAGATATAAGCGGCAGAGAAGCTACCGGCTAAGGCAAGGAGCCAGTCAATCAGTGGAATACGATCGCGCGGTGAGCTCTTTAATGCTGGATAGGCGGTAAAGGCTAGAAAAATGGCAAACGTAAGGTGAACCGCTCGTGCCTGTGTATCGTTTAAGATGGCAAAGTTAAAAATAAAAGGCAGCGGTGAAGCATACCAAAGTTGGAATAGGGACCAACATAGTGGGACAAACCACAAAATGCGCCCTGGCAAACCGTGAGGATTTCTTGCACCAGTATCGGATTGCGCTACCATTTCCTGCACATCAGTCGACGGAGTGAGTGTCTTCGTCATGTACGTTATCCTTATTATTGACTGCCTACATCTCGGTTGACCACAGGGTCAATTCCCGGCTACTGAGAAGCTGGCTATTGCGGAACAGAACAAAAGGTGGGTCGTTAAATCATTTAAGACCCAAAGGTGCCCAGTGAGTCGTTGTGAACGTAAGACGGTGGGCGATCATCGCCGCCACTGCTTGAACATCACGCAAAGGGATCAAGGGCATATCACCTGTAATTGAACGGGCAATCAAAGGAGACAGTAAGTCCCCTTTGACTCGGTATTGTTATTGTCAGTGTTCGCGATGCGAAATTATTTTAGCAAACCGATTTCTTTGTAGTATTTTTCAGCACCTGGATGAAGGGGAATAGAGATCCCGGCTTTAACCATGTCTTCTTTTTTCAAATTAGCAAAAGCAGGGTGAAGACGTTTAAAGGTATCAAAATCTTCAAATACCGCTTTGACTAGGTTGTAGGCGACTTCATCAGACACATCGGTGCTTGATACCAATGTCGCTGCCACACCAAAGCTGGTTACATCTTTATCTGTTCCACGATACATGCCAGCAGGAATGGTGCTGTAAGCGTAGTAAGGGTTATTGGCAACAATTTTTTCAATTTCAGGGCCAGTGGCAGAGACGAGTTTTGCATCGCATGAGGTTGTTGCTTCTTTGATTGAACCATTTGGATGGCCAACCATGTAAATGAAGGCGTCTATTTTATTGTCGCATAACGCTTGAGAGCGTTCAGAGCCTTTGAGCTCAGAAGCTAGCTTGAAGCTGTCATTGGTCCAACCAAATGCATCCATCACCACTGCCATCGTGGCTCTGTCACCCGAACCAGGGTTACCAATGTTGACACGTTTACCTTTCAAGTCTGCCACGTTTTCAATGCCAGAATCGGCGCGAGCAATGATGTTAAAAGGTTCGGTATGAAGAGAGAATACTGCGCGCAGTTTTTTATTCGGGCCTTGTTCGCTAAATTCGCTAGTGCCGTTATAACCATGGTACTGCCAGTCAGATTGAACGATACCAAAATCAAGCTCATTCGAACGAATGGTATTCACGTTGTAGATAGACCCGCCGGTTGATTCGACTGAGCAGCGAATGTTGTGGTCTTTACGCCCTTTGTTAACCAGCTTACAAATAGCACCACCTGTTGGGTAGTAAACACCAGTGACGGATCCCGTACCAATAGTAATAAATTCTTGTGCACTGACCGTTCCTGCCCCCATGACGGCTGCTGAAATTACTCCAACTTTAATCAATTTATTCAACGCCATGAATTTCCCTTCCTTATTCATTATTAATCCCATAGATAATTGTTGTTACACCCTTCTCAGTTGAAGTTGCTGTGGTGTTGGCTACGTTGGTTTACCCCAATCACAGAATCTTATCCATGCTATATGACAACTGACTCATTTGTCGTCTATCCGCCACTTCAAGATGTTTGGGGATCGGGGGAGTTTCCTCATCTGGAAACGGCATCTTTTTCAATCTGAGTATTGAAAAAGCGGCTAAATAATACCAAAAAATCGGCACATAATTACATAAATGTTAAAAAATGTAGCTAAATTTGCTATTAATAAGCGTCACTATCAGAGTCAAAATATGACAATAGCTTGCCTATCAAGGAGTTATTTCTCTTTCTGTTGTGACAACTTATTGCTGAAGATGTGAAGAGAATCACGCCGACTTGACGCAGTGTGATTCTACTAGAGAGTGAGATGAAATACGTTTAGGGACAAATTACCCTGCGTAATCAAATAGATCACAGACTGAATCAAACAATTGCTTTGTCGTTACGTTCAGTGTCGGTGTGATAAAAATGGTATCGTCACCGGCCACCACACCCAAGATGCCTTCCGATTTGCCCAGAGAATCAAGTAACCGAGCAATAAGCTGTGCCGCCCCTGGTCCGGTATGAATCACTACCAGCGCGGCATTGTGATCTATGTCTAGCACTAACTCACGCAGTGAACTTGATACGGTTGGTACACCGAGCTCAGCAGGAAGGCAGTAGACCATTTCCATTTTTGCGTTGCGTGTGCGCACCGCACCAAATTTAGTCAGCATGCGAGATACTTTGGATTGGTTGATACTATCAAACCCTTCATTACGCAGGGCATCGACAATGTCACCTTGAGATCCAAAACGCTCTTCTTTTAATAGATTTTTAAAAGCACGAACCAGATTATCTTGCTTATCATTATTGTTGCGCATAGTTATCGTCTTCGATTAGCCATTTATTGCTGCATATTCTCGCATAGCTATGCAGTTATCGCCAAATTATCGTCCAAAAGTGTCTAAAAAGTCACTGTAAACATTTGTGTAAAACTTTGGTCGAATGGCAACTTAACTCTTTGTCGCTAAAGATAAACAAGGTCATAATTGCCATCGCTGCTGTAGCTCGATTTTAGCGAATTGCGCGAGGTCGCAAAGCTAGCGTTAATTGATTGTAATCATATTGTGATTACTATAGTTTTCTAGCTTAAAAATACCCTACACGAAAACATTTATAAGAGATTTATTCTCAAGGAGAACTACGATGAAAGTAGCTGTTATTGGTGCCGCTGGTGGCATCGGTCAAGCCCTAGCACTTCTACTTAAAAACCATCTTCCTGCTGGCTCCGATCTGGCGCTGTATGACATCGCACCGGTGACTCCGGGCGTTGCTGCCGATCTAAGCCACATTCCTACCCCTGTATCGATCAAAGGCTATGCTGGCGAAGATCCAACACCTGCGCTTGAAGGTGCGGATGTAGTCCTTGTTTCTGCTGGTGTCGCTCGTAAGCCGGGTATGGATCGCGCGGATCTGTTTAATGTTAACGCTGGCATTGTGAAAGCATTGACTGAAAAGATTGCGGTTGTCTGTCCAAAAGCCTGTGTGGGCATTATCACCAACCCTGTCAATACAACAGTACCTATTGCAGCGGAAGTCTTGAAAAAAGCAGGCGTTTACGACAAGCGTAAGTTATTTGGTGTGACAACGTTGGACGTGATCCGCTCAGAAACGTTTGTCGCGGCGCTAAAAGATAAAAACCCTAGCGAGATTATTGTGCCTGTGATTGGCGGCCACTCAGGCGTCACTATCCTTCCTTTGCTTTCACAAATTGAAGGGGTTGAGTTCACGGCCGAAGAAGTGGAAGCCCTAACTAAGCGCATTCAAAACGCAGGCACCGAAGTGGTGGAAGCGAAGGCGGGTGGCGGCAGTGCAACACTGTCAATGGGTCAAGCGGCTTGCCGTTTTGGCTTATCATTAGTCAAAGCACTGCAAGGTGAACCAGGTGTTGTGGAATGTGCCTACGTTGACGGTGGTAGTGAGCATGCTTCATTCTTTGCACAACCGATTAAACTCGGTAAAGAGGGTGTCGAAGAAGTGTTGAGCTATGGTGCATTGAGTGCCTATGAACAAGCCGCGTTAGATGGAATGCTGACAACACTGAAAGGTGATATTCAACTGGGTGTTGATTTCGCCAAATAAAGAGTAACCTTATCTTATACAAAAATGCCGCTTGCTCATCCAAGCGGCATTTTTTATGGTTTTTACCGATATTTTTGTATGATGATGCTTTGAACTGTGTAATATGCGGTTTTTTTTACTGAGCAGTGCACTATTTTCGTCGTGAACTTATAAACTCTTTGATCCCTAGCAATGAATTTGACTATTGACTCACTATCTCAGTGACCGCGACCACATAGGGATTGATGTTTGGTAAATATGTTCTCTAAAATAGCGCCTTCTTCTAATGTGTCGATACTCACTGGATAGTTCTCATGGATAATAAGCTTGGTTTGGGCTCACTGACAGCACTGGTCATTGGTTCAATGATTGGCGCTGGTGTTTTTAGCCTGCCACAAAACATGGCCTCAGTCGCTAGCCCTTTGGCGGTCATGATCGGCTGGGGGATTACTGGCGTTGGTATGATCTTCCTTGCGCTCTCTTTTCAACAACTTGCCATCCATAAACCTCATATCAATAGTGGTGTATTTGGTTTTGCTCGAGAAGGATTTGGTGACTTTGCGGGTTTTTGTTCCGCATGGGGCTACTGGTTTAGCGCCATGGTGGCTAATGTCTCCTATCTGGTGATTGTTTTTAGTACCTTAGGCATGTTGTTTGATACACCAGATAACGTGATGTTTGGTGCGGGTAATACGTGGCTTTCGATTGTGAGTGCATCGGTCTTACTTTGGTTAGTGCATGCGTTGGTCAAAAAAGGAGTACAAACGGCCGCATTTATTAATCTGATTACCACCTTTGCGAAAATGATCCCTCTAGTGTTGTTCATCATTTGTGCCGCTTTTGCTTTTTCTTGGGACAAATTCACATTGGATTTTACAGGCTTGCACTTCGGTGCTGGCCATGATCTGCTGGATCAAATAAAAAGCACCATGTTGATCACGGTATGGGTGTTCATCGGAATAGAGGGAGCGGTTGTTGTGTCAAGCCGCGCTCGCCACCGTGCTGATATCGGTAAAGCGACTATTCTCGGTTTGCTTACGGCGTTGACCATTTATGTATTGGTCACCTTATTGTCGATGGGCGTGATTAAACCCGTTGAATTGGCGCAATATCAGAATCCTTCAATGGCCAAAGTGCTGATGACTATTCTTGGTCCTTGGGGTGAGTACATCATAGGTGTTGGATTAATTATTTCGGTGTGCGGTGCTTTTCTTAGCTGGACGGTCCTAGCCTCTGAAGCGCCATTTTTATGTGCCAGAGATAAGATGTTTCCTGCCATCTACGCCGAGCAAAACGAAGCGGGGAGCCCAGTAAAAGCCTTAACTCTAACCAATGTCTGCATTCAGGTCTCACTGATTCTGGTGATGTACGCAGGCAGCACCTACGATACGCTGCTGATCTTCGCTTCAGAAATGATCCTTGTTCCCTATTTTTTGATCGGCGCCTTTACGTTAAAGATCGCGATTGAACAGAAGAATAAAGGCAAACTTTTGGTAATAGGTTCTTGTGCCACCATTTATGGAATTTGGCTTTTGTATGCCTCTGGTTTGCACTATTTGATGCTCTCCGCGCTACTCTACTTACCTGGGCTCTATTTCTACATGAAAGCCAAACGAGAGCAGGGCATTGATCCTTTTCAAGGCAAAGAAAAGTTAGGAGCTTGTGCTTTAACGATCGTGGCTGTTTTTGCATTTGGCATGATTTGGCAAGGCGGGTTTTAAATAACGCTTAGAATCAAAAAGAGCCTCAACTGAGGCTCTTTTTGTAGCGGTGCATTTCTAGGCAAAGATCGATTCTTCGTCCAAGCTAGCGGCTGTTCTACTTTGTTCTATTCACAGCCATATGAGCTAGAGCTATCAGTGCTTGTTTATATTCACTTTCTGGCAGGATAGACAGCTCATTGATCGCTTTATCGGCTTCTTCGAGCGCTTTGTTGGTTGTGTATTCAAGCGAGCCTGTTTGTATCATTGCCGCTAGAATCGCATCAAGCTGTTCTATGCCATTGGCTTTCTCGATGGCCTCACGGATCATCTCTTTTTGCTCGGGTGTACCATGCTGCATTGCGTACAATAGAGGAAGTGTTGGTTTGCCTTCTGCTAAATCATCGCCCACATTTTTGCCCATTTCACTGCCATCAGAGGTGTAATCCATCACGTCATCAATGAGCTGGAAGGCTGTGCCAAGGTACTTACCATAGTTCTGTAGTGCCGTTTCAATTTCAGGAGAAGCGTTACTTAATATCGCACCAATCTGGGTCGCAGCTTCAAACAAACGCGCTGTTTTCGAGTAGATCACTTGTAGGTAATTTTCTTCGGTAGTGTTTGGATCATTACAGTTCATCAATTGCTGCACTTCGCCTTCAGCGATAACGTTCACCGCATCACTCATCAGCTCAAGGATCCTTAACGATCCTAGTGTAGTCATCATTTGGAAGGAACGCGTGTAGATGAAATCCCCCACTAACACGCTCGCTGCATTGCCAAATGCTGCGTTCGCTGTTGCTTTGCCACGGCGCATATCCGATTCATCGACAACGTCGTCATGCAGCAAGGTTGCCGTGTGGAGGAATTCAATAAATGCAGCGGTAGTCGTGTGCGCTTCACCTTGATAACCAAGGGCTCGAGCCGACAAAATAGCCAGCAAAGGACGCAGGCGTTTCCCACCTCCGCTGACGATGTAGAATCCTAATTGATTGATTAAAGATACATCAGAGTTGAGCTGAGCTTGAATCGTTTCATTCACTTTTGCCATGTCATTGGCAGTAAGCGTTTGGATAGCTTTAAAATCCATGGTTAATCCGGCTGAAGTTAGAACCTATAAGGTGTTGTGTTCTTCTATAATTCTCGAATAATACACTAAAAAACGTTGATTAATACAAGGCTTAAAGGCATGATTGCGCCACTTTTCATTGGCGATTAGCTTTTCGCCAATTTTTTCAAAATATGGCTTGTCTTGGGGTACTCATTCGCGTAGAATCTGCGCCCTATTGATGATTAGTTTAGCGCACACCCAAATTGCTCAAATAAAAAGCATACGGCTGTGCGGAAAGAGCGGAGTAAAATATGTACGCTGTTTTCCAATCTGGTGGTAAACAACACCGTGTAAGCGAAGGTCAAACTCTTCGTTTAGAGAAATTAGACGTTGAAACTGGTGCAACTGTTGAATTTGATAAAGTTCTACTAGTTGCTAACGGTGAGCAAATCACTGTTGGGGCACCTCTTGTTGAAGGCGGTAAAATTACTGCTGAAGTAGTACAACACGGTCGTGGCGATAAAGTTAAAATCGTTAAGTTCCGTCGTCGTAAACACTCTCGTAAACAACAAGGCCACCGTCAGTGGTTCACTGAAGTGAAAATCACTGGCATCAACGCTTAAGTAATTTAGGAGAGTTTAACAATGGCACACAAAAAAGCTGGCGGTTCTACTCGTAACGGCCGCGATTCAGAAAGCAAACGTCTTGGTGTTAAGCGTTTCGGTGGTGAATCTGTTCTTGCAGGTAACATCATCGTTCGTCAACGTGGTACTAAGTTCCACGCAGGCACTAACGTTGGTATCGGTAAAGACCATACTCTTTTCGCTCTTACTGAAGGTAAAGTGAAATTTGAAGTTAAAGGTCCTAAAAACCGTAAATTTGTTAGCATCGACGCTGAATAAATTTATACCTAACTGAACTCAAAAGCCCTGCCGTTACGGTGGGGTTTTTTATTTATCAGCCGAACAGAAAAGAAGACACTCTAATCACTAGAGTTTCTCCTTATGTGTTCCAATTGTGGATAAAACGAAGGATGATCACGGTCGATCCTGAATGTGTATCTGCTAGAATTTATATCATTGTGTGACAATGATATCGCAACGCAAAGAGCGTGGAGTAACAAATGAAATTCGTTGATGAAGCGATAATTAAAGTCGAAGCGGGTGATGGCGGTAACGGTGTCGTGAGCTTTTGGCGTGAAAAATTCGTGACGAAAGGCGGCCCTGATGGCGGCGATGGCGGCGATGGCGGCGACGTTTATATCCAAGCCGATGAAAACTTAAATACCTTGGTTGATTACCGATTCCAACGCTTTTACGCTGCTGAGCGCGGCCAAAATGGTGGCGGTGCTAACTGTACAGGTAAGCGCGGTAAAGACATTACTTTGAAGGTGCCTGTTGGGACTCGAGCGGTTGACATTCACACCAATGAAGTGGTGGGTGAAGTTGCAGAGCATGGCAAAAAAGTGATGGTCGCTAAAGGTGGCTGGCATGGTTTAGGTAATGCTCGCTTTAAGTCATCCGTTAACCGTGCACCACGCCAAAAAACCATGGGTAAAAAAGGTGAGGTGCGCGAATTGCGCCTTGAGCTTTTACTGTTAGCTGACGTGGGTATGCTTGGCTTGCCGAATGCGGGTAAATCAACCTTTATTCGTTCTGTTTCAGCAGCGAAGCCAAAAGTCGCTGATTACCCCTTCACTACGCTGATCCCAAGTTTAGGCGTGGTGAGTGTGGTTCCTGAGAAAAGTTTCGTGATCGCTGATATTCCGGGCTTGATTGAAGGCGCGGCCGATGGTGCTGGTTTAGGTATTCGCTTCTTAAAGCACTTAGAACGTTGCCGAGTGTTGCTGCATATGATCGACATTCTTCCTATTGATCAAAGTGATCCTGCGCAAAATGCGCTGACCATCTTTGATGAGCTAGAGCAATACAGCGAAAAAGTGTCACAAAAACCTTGTTGGTTGGTGTTCAACAAAGTTGATCTGATGCTTGAAGAAGAAGCTGATGAAAAGATCCAAGAGATCTTAGATGCGCTAGCTTGGGAAGGGCGATACTTCAAAATTTCGGCCGTAAACCAACAAGGTACGGCTGATTTGTGCCGTGAGTTGGCTGACTATATGGAAACGCTACCTCGTGAGCAGGAAGAGCTCAGTGAAGCTCAGAAAGTCGATTTCATGTGGGATGATTACCATAAAGATGAGATGAACAGCCAAAATGTGATCACTGAAGATGGTGATGACTGGGATGATTGGGACGACGAAGAAGATGACGGTCACGTTATCTATGTTCGTGATTAATTTTCGTTCGTGATTAATTTTCCAGAATTGATTGAGCCGCAATAATTATTGCGGATTTTTTATAGCTAAATCATATTTAAAGCACCCAATTTCGGGCACACTATTGGGCTTTTAGGACGTTCGGAAAGGAATCATGACATCCAAACAGAGACCAGTTTCTCGATTGATCGCTCAAGCAGGGCAAATGTTGTTGGCTCATGGTGCGGAAAGCACACTGGTGGGCGATATTATGCGTCGCATGGGAGCGGCGTGTGGCATGAGTGAAGTGGAAGTATCGCTCTCGGCGAGTTCACTTGTGCTAACCACGGTTTACGATGGCCATTGCATTACGACTGCGCGCCGTTGTCCTGATCGTGGGATCAATATGCGGGTAGTGACGCAAGTCCAGCGCATCTGCATCATGATGGAAAAAGGGATTTTAGATTATTCTTTTGCTCAAAAAAAACTCAATAAAATCAGTCATGAACGTTATAACCGTTGGTTGGTTGTGGTAATGATTGGCCTCTCTTGCGCAGCTTTTGCCCGTTTAGCTGGCGGAGATTGGATGGTATTTATGATGACGTTTTTTGCGTCCGCCGTCGGTATGATCGTCCGCCAAGAGATTGGGCATCGACAATTTAATCCGCTCGTCAACTTTACGGTGACTTCGTTTGTCACTTCGATCATTTCAGCGCAGGCCATCATCTATCAATTAGGTAATAAACCAACCATTGTGATGGCTTCTTCGGTGTTGATGTTGGTGCCCGGTTTTCCTTTAATTAATGCCGTCGCGGATATGCTTAAAGGTTATATCAACATGGGTATTGCCCGTTTTGTGATGGCAAGTTTGCTGACACTGGCTACCAGCTTAGGCATCGTTGCGGCGATGAGTTTAACCGGCGTGTGGGGTTGGTAGCGATGGATTGGATGAATTTATTACTCGGTCTAGCCAATGACATGTTTTTTGCTGCAATCCCGGCCGTTGGTTTTGCTTTGGTGTTCAATGTTCCTGTACCAGCACTAAAATATTGTGCGTTAGGTGGCGCGATCGGTCATGGCTCACGTTACCTAATGATGCAATTTGGTATTCCCATTGAGTGGGCGAGCTTTTTTGCTGCAACTATCGTTGGAATGATTGGCGTGCGTTGGTCGCGTAAATTTTTAGCTCACCCTAAAGTATTTACGGTAGCGGCATTGATCCCAATGGTTCCCGGCGTTTTTGCCTTTAAAGCGATGATTGCAATGGTCGAAATTAATCATCTAGGCTTTACGCCTGAGTTGCTGGCGATCCTAATGGCTAACTTTTTAAAAGCGATGTTTATTATCGCAGGTTTAGCGGTTGGCCTTGCGGTGCCGGGTTTGTTATTCTATCGGCGCAAACCCATAGTGTAAGGGCAATGGTTTGTACTAATAAGGGAATTAGGTATAATCCGTTTTCTCCAAGAATTCTAAGGTATATTTGACGTGTTAATTAGCATGATCGCGGCTATGGCCCATGGCGGTAAGATAGATAAATCTCAAGATATGTGTCTTTCTAATGCTAGTTCTCGGGTTATCGGTAACGAGAATTCGATGCCTTGGCATTTGCCAGCTGACTTTGCTTGGTTTCGAGAACATACGTTAGGTAAACCTGTTGTAATGGGGCGTAAGACGTATGAGTCTATAGGTCGTCCGTTACCTGAACGCCATAATATTGTAATCAGTCGTGATTCATCACTAGAAATTGAAGGCGTTACAGTTGTCTCGTCTGTTGAAGAAGCCATCAGTTCCGCTGGCAATGTGGATGAAATAATGATTATCGGTGGTGGGTCCATCTATAAAGCTTTTCTCCCCTTAGCTGGAAAATTGTATTTGACCTTTATTGAAGCTGATATTAATGGTGACACTAGATTCCCTGAATGGGGAGCTGATTGGAAAGTAGCTGAACAACGAACATACAAGAAAGATAGCGGAAACAAGTTTGACATGCATTTTGTAGTGCTTGAGAAAAATAGTTAGAAGTACTTTTACTTTCAAATATTGCTGGCGATAGTTGCCAGCTTTTTTTTGGAGTAGTTATTTTAAAGCGCTTTTTGAACAAAATACTGCTTATCTTCCCAGCGTAGCATGGTCAAACATCCTCCCCACACACAGCCAGTGTCAAGCCCTATCACTTCCTTGCTGCGGTAACCTTTTAAAGCGGCCCAGTGGCCAAAGAGAGCGGTTTTATCGAGCTTAATGCGTTTAGGCAGGGCAAACCACGGTAACAATTCTTCATCTTTTATTTCTTGAGGGGGAAGTTTGCACGCCATATAAAGACGCCCATCAGCAAAGCAAAAACGCATCCGAGTATAGGCATTGATGGTATAGCGATAGCGATCAATCCCTTCTAGCTTCGAGCTCCACATATCAGGTGTGTTGCTGTACATCTGCTCGATAAGCCAACACCAACGATCACTTTGCAAAATACTTTCGACTTCTTTTGCTGCTTGGCGCGCTGTTTCAAGATCCCACAGAGGAGAGATCCCCGCATGGCACATGACAAAGTCAGCATGTTCAGCGAGGAGCGGTTGATGGCGCAACCAAGTGAGCAGCTCTGCTGCATCGTTCGCTTGTAATATGGGTAAGGTTTTATCACGAGGTTTACATGGGTGGATGCCCTGTGAGACGGCCAGTAGGTGAAGATCGTGATTGCCTAGAACGATACGCGCCGCACTACCTAATTGTTTGATAAAACGTAGTGTTTCTAGAGATTTAGGGCCTCTTGCAACTAAGTCGCCAGCGACCCACAGTGTGTCTTGCTGTGGTTGGAATTGCACTTGAGCCAGTAAGCACTGCAGCTCATCAAAACAGCCTTGAATGTCGCCGACAATATAGTTCGCCACGGCTACCTCTTTAATTTAAAACATTGGGAACCGCGAGACGAAACGGTTCTATTTCAACAGTAAATTCAGCGCCCATTTCATCTAACATAATATAGTGGCCTTGCATGACACCGACTGGCGTTTCCAACGCGGTACCACTGTTATAGCGATATTCGTCATTGGGCAAGATAATCGGTTGTTCCCCGACTACTCCATCACCTTCTACTAGCATCTGTTTGCCATTTGCATCGGTAATTAACCAACGGCGGCTCATCAGCTGTACCTGCTGGTTGCTGAGATTACGGATGGTGATCACATAGGCAAAGATATAGCGGTGTAAATCGGGATTGGACTGCTCGGGTAGGTACTGGGTATGGACTTGGATTTTAATACAAGGTTCAGAGATATCCATGTTAACTCCTTGTTTTTATAGATGAGCGATAGACATTGGCCGTTTATCGCTCAATCGTTATTAGGCGTGATGAGCGTCTAACCAGTTTGCCATAGCAACAAACTGTTCAAGTGTTAGGTTTTCCGGGCGCATGCCAGGGTTGACCCCAAGTTCTTCTAGTGTTTCCACCTCAATCAAACCTTTGTAGCAGTTGCGTACGGTTTTACGGCGTTGGTTAAAACCCTCTCGGCAGACACGCTCTAACCACTTCATGTTGGTCGTGGGATGCGGCAGTACTTCATAAGGCACCAAACGCACCACGGCTGAATCAACTTTCGGTGGCGGCACAAAAGCCGTTGGCGGAACTTCTAACACAGGAACCACTTTGCAGAAATACTGCGTCATAACCGTTAAGCGCCCGTAAGCTTTACTGCCGGGACCGGCAGCTAAACGGTTGACCACTTCTTTTTGCAGCATGAAGTGCATGTCTTGAATATCTTTATGAAATTCAAATAAGTGGAACATTAATGGCGTTGAAATGTTGTATGGCAAGTTGCCGAAAATGCGCAGTTTATTATTCGGTTTCACTAGTTGCGTGAAGTCAAAGCGCATCGCATCGCCTTCGTGAATCGTCAATTTACTCGATAATTCTGGGTGGTTGCGTAGGCGCTCAGCTAAGTCACGGTCTAGCTCAATAACAGTGAATTTATCCACTTCGCGGCCGACTGGCTCAGTTATCGCCCCTAGACCTGGGCCGATCTCAACCAAATTTTGCCCCGGACGAGGGTTAATCGCAGAGACGATGCCATCAATAATGTATGGATCGTTTAGGAAGTTTTGACCAAAACGTTTACGCGCTTTGTGCCCTAAGTGGACATCATTTCTCATAGTTTTCTCGAAATTAATTAGGTTTCTTTTCTACCAAGTCAATCGCGTAGGCGAGTGCTGTTCTAAAGCTCCCTGTATCCGCAAGCCCTTTCCCTGCCAATTCGAGTGCGGTGCCATGATCGACCGATGTTCTTATAAAGGGTAGACCAAGAGTAATATTTACTGAACGACCAAAGCCTTTGTACTTTAATACGGGCAGGACTTGGTCGTGATACATGCCTAAAACAGCATCGGCATCTTGCAAGTATTTGTCATTGAAGATGGTGTCGGCTGGTAGTGGGCCAATCAAATTAATGCCATCTTGCTGACGAATTTTTTCTAGTGTTGGAGTGATGGTTTCTATCTCTTCACGGCCTAGGCAGCCATCTTCTCCCGCGTGCGGGTTTAAACCACACACATAAATTTTGGGTTGCACAATGGCAAATTTTTCCACCAAATCTTTATGTAAAATGGTGATGATCTTTTCTAACCGCTCAACCGTTACCGCATTTGAGACATGAGCTAGTGGGATATGTGTTGTCGCTAGTGCGACTCTCAGCCCTTCTGTTGCAAGCATCATAACCACAAGTGGGGTATTGGACTGTTCAGCAAAAAACTCAGTGTGGCCACTAAATGTCACACCAGCTCGATTTATCACCCCCTTATGCACGGGGCCGGTGACAATAGCATCAAATTCATTATTCATACAGCCTAAAGCGGCTCTTTCTAATGTATTTAATACATAATGACCATTGGCCTCATCCAATTTTCCGGTTATGACCGGTGCGCCGAGGGGAAGATGATCCACTACTAACCGTCCCGCTTGCTGTGGTTTTGGTGCAGAGGTGACTAAGTAGTCTTCCAATATAACGTCAATATTGAGCTCTTTGGCACGCTCTGCAAGCAAGCTTTTGTCCGCGCATACCACCAGTTGATGTGCCCAATCTTCTTTTGATAAGGCCAGCACCAAATCTGGGCCAATACCCGCAGGCTCGCCAGCGGTAACCACGATGCGTTTAATTGTCATCTTGGTTGTCCTGGATAATTTCGACAAAGGCACTGGCACGCATCTCTTGCAGCCAAGCACTCGCTTCTTCATTAAATTTACGATTGAACAGAATGCGATAAGCTTTGTTTTTCAGTGCAGAGTCGGTGCGGTCGACTTCACGGCGATCAAGTACTTCGACAATGTGCCAACCATGAACGGTTTTGAAGGGTTCGCTGATTTGCCCAACCGATAATGTTTCGATTTGATGTTGAAACTCTGGCACGTACAGATCTGGTGTTTGATAACCCAGTTCACCATTTTGCGCCGCAGAGCCGGGGTCTTGGCTGTATTGCTGCGCAAGTTCGCCAAAGCTCGCTTCACCAGCCTTAATGCGACGAATGAAGTCATTGAGCTCTTTTTGTACGCCGTCATCACTTAAAATAACGGTCGGTTTAATCAATATATGACGGGCATTAACTTCTGTGACTGCGACGGTTTCTAACCCTTTGACATCATCAATTTTAAGAATGTGGAAACCGACGCCACTGCGAAATGGCCCAATAATAGAGCCTTTGTTTTGCATTTTGATTTGGTCGGCAAAAATTGTCGGCATTTCCTCTTTGCGCATCCAACCCCAGTCGCCACCTTGCAGCGCTTTCGGACCTTTTGAATAGGTATAAGCCATGGTGCTGAAATCCGCTCCTTGGTTGAGTTTTTCGACTAAGGTTTTGGCTTGTTGTTCTACTGCCGTTTTATCTTGAGTGTCGTCAACGCGCAGTTGGATATGGCTGATTTTATATTGCACCGTTGCATTGGTTTCTTGCGCAAGAATATTAGCTAAGTTGTCCACTTCGTCCGGTAAGATATTGATCCGGCGACGAACCAAAGCATTACGTGCTTCACTTGAGGCAATTTCATTACGCACTTGTTCACGAAATTCCGCGTAAGTCAGCCCTTCTGCGGTCACAGAGGCGTTGAGCTGTTCGAGGGTTTGATTATTGTTTTTCGCAATCTCAGCGATCGCATCATTGAGCCGATTATCGTCAATGCGTACACCAATACGTTGTGCTTCTTGTTGCTGAATGGTGTCAATAATCAATTTTTCAACCACTTGCTCACGCAGCACAGTCTCTTCTGGTAGCGTTTGGCTATTTTTCTTTGCATTAATGGTCAAGGTTTTTAATGCACCATCAATATCACTCTGTAAAATAACGCCACTATTGACGATGACGGCGACGCGATCGAGCTCAACAGGAGCAGCAGATGCGGTGTTTAGGCTTAATGTTGCCATCAAGCCAATCAGTGTGTGTTTCCACAATTTCATTTGTAGTCCTATCAAAATGAGCAAGGGCCTTTACGCTTAAGCAAAGGCCGAATAAATTAGTTGTTTAGGAAAAATGGACGACCATAACTTAATGAATTTCCAGCGCTGTCTACGCCCGTCATTCCGGAACCTGCACCAATCGTGGTGCCAAAACCGACAATACCAAAGTTTAAACTAAAGTTATTTTCGTAAAGTGGGTTTTCCCATGGGCTTGCTGAAGATCTCATTTGATTACTGTACGTAAAGCCAATGTACCAGCAGTCAGAGGTGTATCTTAGGTTCGCGAGCCACTCCAGATTATTATCTGTGGTTAAATCGTAGAAGTACTGTCCGCTAGCATTCCATTTGGGAGAGATTTGATATCCGGCCAGTAAACCCGCTTGAGAGATCCCATCTTCGGTTATCTTGGTAGTATCGAAGTCAACGGTGTTTTTAATGTAATCGTAAGTTACATAGCGGTAGTTAGTTTGAATATAGCCAGAGCCAACCCGATACTCTAGGGTGCTGTTGGCGAGTTGCATCGTTTTGCTATCAATGTCGTACTGAACTCCGCCGTGGTAGAACAGAAAATCGCCATAGTTGAAGTCCATTTCGACGGCCCAAGCCGAGTAGTTGGAGCTACTGTCTGAATTTTCAGTCTCATTGGGTGAGGAGTTCTTGAGATTTTTTTTGAGATAAAATATCTGACCAAAAGAGATGTTTAAACGCTCTTTATACTGATCATCGAAAAACCGTGAAGAGGCGCCGTAGCTGATTTGATTTGCTGGGGCAATATAATCGACACCACTGTACTTACGGCTGCGGAATAAACCATAGTAATCGGTTTGCAGTAATGTAGTGTCGTATAGCCCGATGCTGCGCTGATCTTCTCTCGGTACATATAAGTATTGAATTTGCGGTTCAAGTGTTTGCGTATAATTATCAAACAGAACCGTATCTCTCTCTAGCACCAAACCAGCATGAGTTCTAAATTCCGGAATGATGCGTGAAACGTTCTCTTTCAGGTCTTTATTATTACCCGAACTGAGCTCAACCCCGCTAAGATCTTGTTGGTAATAGGTTCCTAGAATGCGCGCTTCGGTTGTCCAAGTTCCCCAGGTGTTGCTAATAGGGATGGTAAATCCAGGCTCAATGTGCGCTCTGGTTGCTGCAGGTTTTCCTTTTGCATCGGTTTCAAAACGCGATAGATGGCTCACCATATCAAAGTTCAAATAGGGCAATACTTCGGGAGCGTAGTAATTAAACGCAATCTGTGGCATAAGGCGATAAGGTTGGTTGATGCTGGTTTTATCTTCAGTAAGCAGTTGAAAGTCACGAACCAGTATCGATGAGTCCCAATTGAGGGTCCGGTAGGTGGCTTTTCCTTGTTGGATAAGCTGACCATCTTCTCGGTTACCTATGCCGGAATCCACATCACTAAAATAACTAACGTCACTGACCTGAGAGTAATCAATCTCAAACTTCCAAGCTTGGTTGAAAATACCACTGTGTTGGTATTGGAAGCCCCAACGGTCTCCTTTCTCTAGGTATTTCTGATCATCAGGTAAATATTCAGATTTAATGTTACCTACGCCAAAATCATTCAGATAACGGAATTCACTGTTTAATTGAGTTCCGCGTTCTTGCATATATTTGACGGTTGTTTTTAGGTCATAGTTTGGCGCTAAGTTCCAATAAATAGGCGCTTGGGCTTCAAAACCATCGCTAGAGCCGTAAAAAACGGTAGGGTATAAAAATCCCGTTTTTCGTGTGTCGCCAATCGGCACCGTAAGAAATGGCAGATAAAAGATCGGAATATTTTGAATTTCGAAGCGTGGATTATAAAAAGTGGCTTGCTCTTCATTTTGGTCGATATCAATACTGGATGCTTTCATTCGCCATGCATTATCGCCTTCATGGCAAGAGGTAATCGAGCCATCTTCAATCTCATAAACGGCTTTACCCGTTTTGGAAATATACACAGCTTCACCACGGCCAGGTTCACACAAAAATTGATATTTTGTGTTCTCTAATGTCATTAAATCTGTGTTGAGGTTGTTGGTTGCTTTGTCAGAAATGGTCTTTACTTGACCGTCACTGAATTTGACATTACCTTGCGCAACCACAATATTGTCTTTTTGGTGTAGGGTCACGGTATCAGCCAGAATACGCTTTTTCCCTTGAACAACGACCACATTGCCTGAGTAGTTTGCGCGTTCACCGTTCACGGCTTCTAGCGTATCAGCCTCGATATTAATCGGTTGCTGACCATTTTCTACTTCAGGTTGGTTGATCAAACATTGATCTATAGCGGGCATTTCCTGCACACTATTGTCTAACATAGCTTCTGCTTGAGTCTGTGGCACAAAAAGAGCTGCGCTAATTGAAGCGGCTAACAAGGTGCGGGAAAAACATGACATCGAGTTGTACTATCCTGTTTGAACTTGATTGATTCGGAAGATGGATGGCCGAATGTAAAATAAAACGTTTCTTATCATAAAGGAAATTGAAGCTCCCGGCACTATCAGACCGCTTTACTCCTGAAAAATTCATAGATTGAGAGCACATAATGCATATTTTTGGCAAAATTCTTGGCGCTTTTTTTGGCTTCTTATTTGGAGGACCGTTTGGCGCATTTTTTGGTTTGTTTCTCGGGCATCAGTTTGATAAAGCTCGTCGTTTGAATCAGGCAGGGTTTAAAACTGGCTCATTTGGTTCAGGGCCAAGCCAAACTGAACGACAAGACGAATTTTTTAAAGCGGCTTTCGCTGTCATGGGCCATGTCGCTAAAGCGAAAGGGCAAGTCACCAAAGAGGAGATTCAGCTAGCTACCATCATGATGGGGCGTATGAACTTACATGGTGAGCAACGTAAAGCGGCTCAAGATGCATTTCGTGAAGGGAAGGAGAGTGGCTTTCCTTTAGAGGAAGTGTTGGAGCGTGTGCGCCTTTCGACGGGTGGACGCTTTGACTTGTTGCAATTTTTCCTCGAATTGCAAATATCAGCCGCGTTTGCCGATGGGGATGTTCACCCTAGCGAGCGCAATGTACTGCACAAAATCGCTCGCAGTTTAGGTTTCTCATCCGATCAACTGGAAAGACGTCTGCGTATGCAAGAAGCGGCTTTTCGTTTTCAACAAGGCGGAGGTTTTGGTGGGCAACAGCAAGGTTATCAGCAATCGGGGCAGTGGCAGCAAGCATCACAAGCTTCTCGACTCTCGGATGCCTACGATGTGTTAGGTGTGAGTGAAGATGCGGATGCTAAAGAGATTAAACGTGCCTATCGCAAATTGATGAATGAACATCACCCAGATAAATTGATGGCCAAAGGCTTACCACCAGAGATGATGAACGTTGCGAAAGAAAAATCGCAAGAGATCCAAAATGCGTACGATTTGATTAAGAAAGAGAAGGGTTTTAAGTAACCGACTATCGTGAATTACCGCGAATGTTCCAATCGATTGAGCTGGTGAAAACTGGCTCTTTTTATTATGAGCATACGCAAGACACAAAAAAAGACAAGTTTGAAAACTTGGCTTTAGAAAGTGGCTCCCCCTGCAAGACTTGAACTTGCGACATACGGATTAACAGTCCGCCGTTCTACCGACTGAACTAAGGGGGAACAGAATATTTGCTTATCTTATGCAGATAAATGGTGCCGACTACCGGAATCGAACTGGTGACCTACTGATTACAAGTCAGTTGCTCTACCTACTGAGCTAAGTCGGCGCCGAATCAATAAGCAGTGCTCATTGATGAAAAGTGGCTCCCCCTGCAAGACTTGAACTTGCGACATACGGATTAACAGTCCGCCGTTCTACCGACTGAACTAAGGGGGAACAGGTTTTAAAGAATGGTGCCGACTACCGGAGTCGAACTGGTGACCTACTGATTACAAGTCAGTTGCTCTACCTACTGAGCTAAGTCGGCACATTTTTATCTTTAAATTTATTGTCTGTGCTAGGCACCAACAATTTAGAAACTGTGGTGCCCGGAGGCGGAATCGAACCACCGACACGAGGATTTTCAATCCTCTGCTCTACCGACTGAGCTATCCGGGCGACGGGGTGTATTAAAAGGTTTTTCGCATTTAACGTCAACAGTAAAATGCAAAAAAAATGTCGTTTGTTGTTTTTCTATACTTAGTGACTCGTTTTTGCCCATTTTCGTTAAAAATTAGTGTCAGATTAGATAGTGAAAGAAGCGTTGAAAAGAAAATAGGAGCTTTGAATGGAGCAAATAGCGAATAAAATCGCGTTGAAAAACACACGTTTATCCGTTTGGTTACACTAAAGGAGCAAACTCACCGAACTTGTTTTAGTTTTTGACGGAAAATGGACCTATTCATAACTTAATCGTTGTAGAGGTAATCGTTGTAGAGGTAATCGCTGTAGAGGTAGAAGGGGTTGGATAAATATGACAGGCAATAAAAAAAGCCAAGTCGTTAGACTTGGCTTTAAAAGTGGCTCCCCCTGCAAGACTTGAACTTGCGACATACGGATTAACAGTCCGCCGTTCTACCGACTGAACTAAGGGGGAATTATCTGTGTAAGTCTAAGACTTCGCACCAAATAATGGTGCCTCGAGGCGGAATCGAACCACCGACACGAGGATTTTCAATCCTCTGCTCTACCGACTGAGCTATCGAGGCAATAAATGGTGCCGACTACCGGAATCGAACTGGTGACCTACTGATTACAAGTCAGTTGCTCTACCTACTGAGCTAAGTCGGCGCACTTTATTTATTGCTTGCTGCTACTTTAACAAAAGCACCAACAGCACCAACAATTTAATTTGTGGTGCCCGGAGGCGGAATCGAACCACCGACACGAGGATTTTCAATCCTCTGCTCTACCGACTGAGCTATCCGGGCAACGGAGCGCTATTAAACGGATTTTCCCTTCAATCGTCAACTGCTTTTTGGAAATTTTTTGAAAAAACGGTTTGTTTGCTGGGAATTTAGACAAAGCTGCGCTTTTTTATCCACCCGCGTTAAATTCCTTTTTGAATTTTGTTACTTTTTCTAAGTACCTTCTCGATTCAGCATTAGGGTGTTTTTGGGTCAGCGCCCAATAGACTTGATTGGGTTGCAGTGAATTTAAGTCTCTCATCGCTCGCTTTCTATCTTTGCTAAAGGTATTGAGTACTCCTCCTGTGCCGCCGTTGTAGGCCGAAATCATACTGTATTCGAGTGACGTTGGATGGCTGACTTCTTTGAGGTAGCGGTTTTTCAGAATATAAAAATAGGCCGTTCCCGTATCAATATTTTTTTCTGGATCAAACAGATATTCAGGGCTGGGCTCACCAGATTTATTTTTGACCAGTTTAAAGACATCTCGACCTGCGGTTTTAGGAACCACTTGCATCAGGCCATACGCATTGGCCCAACTGACGGCGTAGGGGTTAAAGCTACTTTCCGTTTTTATGATCGCGTAGATCAGATCTTCGGGAATGTTATATTTTTTCGAGGCTCGGTGCACGATGTCGGCGTATTTATAACCTCGTTTAGAGGCATGATCCGCTACCATAGGAATTTCCACATAGTAGGCTTTTTTGAAATCAACGTTCTTAACTTTTAATTTATTTTCAATAAGATAATCAGCAAATCGATTCGCGCGCCAACCCCACTGGATCGGTTGTTTATCTTGATCAAGCACTTGGTTGTACAAAAATGGCTGACCATTCAATTCGATATTTTGTGAAGAGAAAAGGTCAACGTGTGCGGGATCATCAGGCGTGAGCAAGGTGGTAATAATGGCATTGCGCAGATGTTTTTTGGGGTCAGTTGGGGAAACTGTTTCGATAATGATAGTTCCCGCAGAGAAATTAACTTCAGAGCGACTCAGGTAATTATCAATATATTTCACATAGTTGCTTTTACCGGCGACTTTGATTTCTTTAGTGCCCCAACGTTTCTCAATGTTGCCAGAAAAACTGCTGATTAGCGTGTCTAAGGCGGCGGTATCTTTGACAAATTGCCCAGGTAGTTGCGCTAAGTTTTTGGCAAAACGGTTGGTCGTCTCATAGTCGACGCTGTAGATGCGTTCAACTAATTCTCGGCTACAACCTGCAAGTAGCATTGCAATAAAAAAGTAAGTCAGCTTTCTCATTATCTTCCTAATACAAAAATGACATCAGAGCGTTTACTATGATGTCATTGATTATCCTCGAAATAAATAAGGTATCTCTTATTTGCTTGGTGGCGTGTAACCTTCGATATGGACCTCTTTTCCTTCAAATAGGAAGTTGGTCATTTCGGTTTCCAGTAATTTACGATGTTCAGGGTCCATCATATTGAGTTTTTTCTCGTTGATCAGCATGGTTTGCTTATGCTGCCATTGTGCCCAAGCCTCTTTTGAGATGTTGTCAAAAATACGTTTACCCAATTCACCTGGGTACAGTTGAAAATCCAAACCGTCGGCTTCTTTATTTAGTCGAGCACAAAATACAGTGCGGCTCATGGTCACTTCCTCTTCGGTGTTTTAAGGGTTAATTTCAAATGGAAGGCTTTCTAGCAACTGTTTTACAGGAGCGGCTAAGCCGATTTGTTTCGGTTGGGCTAAGTTATACCAAAGACCTTTGCTTGCTTCCATGATGATGTTCGGTTGTTGAGATAACTCCACCAAGATCGGTGTGATCTCTAGATTATAATGGCTAAACGTGTGGCGAAAAGCGATGAGTGGGCGAATAGAGTCGATAGTGCTCTCTTTGATGGCTCTGTGATCAAGTTGATCTTCGATGGCGCTATTAGGGTTTTCAGGAAAGCAAAACACCCCCCCCCAAATGCCACTTTGAGGGCGCTGTTCTAACCATACTTGATGGTTATGGTGCAGCATCACAAACCAAGTCTGTTTGGTTGGTTTGTCTGTTTTTGGTTTTTTGCCCGGATAATCGAGTGGGTTATTTTGTTTATTGGCGATGCAAAAAGATTCAACTGGGCAGAGTGTACATTTCGGTTTGCTACGTGTGCAGACCATCGCCCCCATATCCATCATGGCTTGGTTATATTTATCAACATCTTGCGCTGGCGTATTTTGTTCGGCATGTTGCCATAATTGAGTTTCAACTTTTTTTTGCCCCGGCCAGCCTTCGACAGCAAAACAGCGGGCTAAAGTTCGCTTTACGTTACCATCTAAAATGGCGTGCGGCTGCTTATAAACCGAAGAAAGCACCGCCGCAGCGGTTGAGCGGCCAATACCCGGTAGAGCATTCATCTGTTCGATATCAAGGGGAAACTCACCGCCATATTCGCTGGCCACTATTTTGGCTGCTTTGTGTAGATTGCGCGCACGCGCGTAATAACCAAGGCCAGTCCATAGGTGCAGTACCTCGTCTTGTTCTGCATTGGCCAAATCAATCACGGTTGGAAAGCGTTGTATGAAGCGTTCGAAATAAGGGATCACCGTGGCGACTTGAGTTTGTTGGAGCATAATTTCCGACAGCCAAACGCTGTAGGCCGTTTTGTTTTGTTGCCACGGCAAATGTTTGCGCCCATAGGCGTCATACCATTTTAAAATGGCGTTAGCGAAAGGTGTCACGACAGGCTCTTTGGTTTATAGTTTTAGTGGAGCAAAATTGCACCACATAAATGTGACGTTGTAAAACGGACAAATTGTGTGGATTTATCCAACAAGTTTATTTCGATAACACTTGCACCGAGAATAATTCTTTGGATAATCCCCGCTTTGATTAATCAATGTGCAGGCAAGATCAATGAGTGAAGTAACCACCAACGAATATACCGAAGAAGGCAAAATACTGCGTCGAATCCGTAGTTTCGTTCGTCGTGAGGGTCGATTAACCAAAGGCCAAGAAGCGGCAATGAATGAATGTTGGCCAACAATGGGTATTGATTTCCAACCACAATTGCTCGATTGGGCGGCGGTTTTTGGTAACGATAACCCGGTGGTTTTAGAAATCGGTTTTGGTATGGGCGCTTCATTAGTTGAAATGGCTAAAAATGCACCGAAAAAAAACTTTTTTGGTATTGAAGTGCATAGCCCAGGTGTTGGCGCCTGTTTGTCGGCTGCTCGTGATGCTGGCGTGACTAATTTACGCGTGATGTGCCATGATGCAGTGGAAGTGTTTGAACACATGATCCCTGATGGTAGCCTGCATACACTGCAACTGTTCTTCCCTGATCCTTGGCACAAAAAACGTCACCATAAGCGCCGTATTGTGCAGTTAGAGTTTGCGGAAATGGTGCGTCAAAAACTAAAAATGGAAGAGGGCATCTTTCATATGGCGACGGACTGGGAAAACTACGCTGAGCATATGATTGAAGTGATGAATCAAGCGCCGGGCTTTGCCAATATTGCCGCAGAAGGTGACTATATTCCTCGTCCTGAAGAGCGTTCTTTGACTAAATTTGAAGCGCGTGGTCACCGTTTAGGTCATGGTGTGTGGGATATCAAATATAAACGCACCGCGTAACGACTCACTTTTGTTGCTGCAACAAAATTAGCGATTAAAGAAAAGCCAACATTGTTGTAATGTTGGCTTTTTCGGCCTTAGCGCCCTACGAAAATCATTATAAAAATAGAGAAAAACATTTCTCACCCGAGGTAAGGTCACCCATGAAGCTAACACCCAATCTGCTTGCTGATATTTTGTGTGAGGTTCGCCCACTGATCGGCAAAGGAAAAGTCGCCGATTACATTCCTGCTTTAGCCAAAGTACCGAATAACAAGCTGGCGATCGCGGTTTACACCAATCAAGGTGAAGTGATTTCGGCTGGAGATGCCACGGAAGGATTCTCAATTCAATCCATCTCTAAAGCCTTGAGCTTAACGCTCGCTATGATGCTCTATAAACCAGAAGAGCTATGGCTTCGTGTCGGAAAAGAGCCTTCAGGCCAAGCGTTTAATTCAATGATCCAGCTTGAAATGGAGCAGGGCATTCCGCGTAACCCTTTTATCAATGCTGGAGCTATTGTGGTGGCAGATATGCTGCATAGCCGTTTATCAGCCCCTCGGCAGCGCTTACTGGAGTTTGTACGTCAGTTGTCGGGTGAGGAGGGCATCGTATACGACAAAGTGGTGGCGGCTTCAGAAATGATGCACAGCGATCGCAATGCCGCCATCGCCTATTTGATGCGCTCGTTTGGTAATTTCAATAATGACGTTATCCCGGTACTGCACAACTATTTTCACGCTTGTTCACTTAAAATGAGCTGTGTTCAATTAGCAAAAACCTTCAGTTATCTGGCAAATAAAGGGGTGTCCGTGCATACCAAGGAAGCGATAGTAACGCCAACACAAAGCAAGCAGATCAATGCCTTATTGGCGACTTGCGGTTTGTATGATGGCGCAGGAGAGTTCGCTTATCGTGTTGGCATGCCGGGTAAATCGGGCGTAGGTGGCGGTATTATTGCGGTTGTTCCTGGGGAGATGACGATTGCGGTTTGGTCGCCAGAGCTTGATGCGTCAGGTAATTCTTTAGCGGGTACTAAGATGTTAGAACTCTTGGCTGAGCGTATTGGTCGCTCTATCTTTTAAGTTCAATATTCTCTGACAGCCCGTGCTTTTGGCAAAAGATTGGCTACCGATTCGGTTAGCCAATCTCTGTTGGGTTTATCTTTTTAGTCGTCAGCCATAAAGGATTCGAGCAAGTCATTAAGAAACAGTTTTCCTTTTTCTGTGATTTGCCAGTGACTTTCGGTTTGCGTTAAATAGTGTTCGGCTAGTGCCCAATCTATCGTTGGCTGAATCACGCTTAAACTTAATCCAGTTGTTTCAACAAAGTCTTGTTTCGGACAAGCTTCCATCAAGCGAAAGCGGTTCATGAAGAATTCAAAAGGGCGATCCGCAGCGGCGACTTCAAATTCGTCATCCAAGTAGGGTTTGAGTAAATTGAGATAGCCACGCGGATGCTTCACCTTAGTGGTACGCACAATACGTCCGTCACTAAAGCTGAGTTTGCCATGCGCGCCACAACCAATCCCCAGATAATCACCAAAGCGCCAGTAATTTAAGTTGTGTTGGCATTGATAGCCGGGTTTGCTATAGCCAGAAATTTCATACTGCACGTACCCAGCGGCGGCCAATTTTTGGTGACCCAACTCGAAAATATCCCATAGTGCGTCATCATCTGGCAAAGTAGGCGGTTTAAAGTAGAAAACCGTATTAGGTTCAATGGTCAGTTGATACCAAGAAAGATGAGGTGGGTTTAGTGCAATCGCTTTGTCTAAATCGGCCAGCGCTTGTTCACAGTTTTGATCGGGTAAGCCATGCATCAAATCTAAGTTGAAGCTGTTTAAGCCAATTTGATGAGCTAATTGAGCGGCATTAACCGCCTCTTGCTGACCGTGAATTCGCCCTAAACGTACCAGTTTTTGTGGCTCAAAACTTTGTACACCAATCGAGATGCGCGTCACCCCTGCTTGTCGATATCCAACAAAACGGTCAGCCTCTACCGTGCCCGGGTTGGCCTCCATGGTGATTTCAATCCCAGGCTTAAACGCAATACGCGCTTCAATGCCTTGCAGCAGGCGAGCAATACCTTCAGCAGAAAAAAGACTCGGTGTACCACCGCCAATAAAAATGGAATGCAATGGGCGAGGATGGTCTGCAAGGCGGTATTTGGCGATATCGGTATCGAGATCGTCCAATAGCGCATCAATGTATTCACGTTCAGGAATATCGTGCTTTAGCGCGTGAGAGTTAAAATCACAATAGGGGCATTTTTGTACACACCAGGGGATGTGCACGTACAAACTCAGCGCGGGTGGTTGCAACATTATGAATTTTGCTCGCTTAAGGTTTTAAATAGCATTTTTAGCGCTTTGCCACGATGTGAAAGCTGCTTTTTACGTGCAGGTAGCAGTTCAGCTGAAGCGCAGTTATCTTCAGGGACAAAGAAGATCGGATCATAACCAAAACCGTTACTGCCATGCGCTTGGTGCAAGATGCGACCTTGCCACGTACCATGGCAGACAAGTGGTGTTGGGTCATTTTCGTGACGCATGAAAACCAGCACGCAATGAAAACGAGCGGTGCGTTGTTCGTCTGGTACACCTTCCATCGCCGCTAATAATTTTTCTAGGTTTTGTTGGTCACTGGCATTTTCACCCGCGTAGCGCGCCGAGTAAATTCCCGGAGCACCTTGCAGATAATCCACTTCTAATCCTGAATCATCGGCAATCGCCGGTAAGCCAGTGATTTTGGCAGCATGTCGTGCTTTGATGATCGCATTTTCAATAAAGGTGGTGCCAGTCTCTGCGGCTTCTGGGGCGTTTAATTCTGTTTGCGCCACCACATCAAAACCGAAATCAACCAGCAGATCAGCCATTTCGCGCACTTTGCCTTGGTTTCCTGTGGCTAATACTATTTTTTTCATTGCACTGTTTCTCTATTCTTCGACGTAGAATTTTTGGGTGAATTTAAGCTTACCGGTGCCTTTTAAGCCCGCATCAACCTCAATGTCAAAACTCAAATTCTCTTCATTGGTAATGGGGAATTCAGCGAGGTAATAAATCGCGTTACCCTCTTTGAATTGTTTAAATTCAAGTTCACGTACCTGACCGATTAGGTTTTTCGCATTACCTTTGAGTTTCGCTTCCATAGCTGGTTTACCTAAGGCCGAGTTATCTAATACGCTGATGTTTAAAATAGCCGAGTAACCATTACGTTTTAACTGATAACTGCGCGCCACTTGTGGCGTTAAAAATGTTGAGTTGAAAGCTGAGTAGTGCACTTCAACATTCTTGATGGTTTGAAACTGCTCGGCGAGTGTGGGTAGCGAAATAAAGGCTATAACAAACGCTATCATCCATTTACGCATGTGGTGCTCCTTATAAAACAGAGTGGGCTAAATAAAAAGCCATCACAAGATGGCTTCAATCGGCTGTGGTATCACTTGAGGTGAATGAATTCGGACTTGTTTATGGCGTCCCAATTCCCCTTTTTCTATCTCGATTAAACCTTTGGCGACTTTAAATTGTTTAGCCAAAAATTGGGTTAAATGAGCGTTGGCTTTGCCATCAACAGGCGGGGCGGTGATGGCAATTTTGAGCTCTTCACCATGCAAGCCGACGATACTATCGCGGCTTGCTTTGGGTTGGATATAGAGCTTGAGGATCAGATCCTCTCCCTCTTGCCAAACAGCAGATGACATTACAACTGATACCATACTGGGCCAATAAAATCGCCCATTAGGAAGTTAGCAAACTGCAGCACAATAAACAGCACTAATACACTTAAATCAAAACCACCCATCGCTGGTAGGATACGGCGGATCGGCGCAAGCATCGGCTCGGTTAATTGATGAAATACATATTCAATCGGGCTGCGGCCTTGGCTAACCCAACTGAGAATGGCGCGGATCAAGAGTACCCAGAACAGTAAACCGCCAGCGGCTTTGACTAACGAGAGTAAGCCTAAGAATAAAAAGTAGACGCTAAAACTAACCGCACCACCTGATGCCACCAGCATTAAGGCAATAAATTTCAATACGCACAGCACGTACGCAAAGAGAACCGTGGCCAAATCTAGGCTACCAATGGATGGAATCGCTCGGCGCAGTGGGCCAACCACAGGTTGCGTTGCTTTGACGATAAACTGGGAGAATGGGTTATAGAAATCGGCACGCGCTGCTTGTAACCAAATGCGTAAAATTACGACCATGATGTACAGATCAAACAGGGTGGAGATCAAAAAACTCATTGAATTCATAACTAGCCCTTAATATGAGTAGAGTGTCGTTTGCGCTTTTGCGCTATAGCTTAGTGAAACGCCACTAGGATTAAAACAGTTTTTCCATTTCTTGTGCACGACTCACGGCCGCTTGCATCGCTTGTGCAACGATATTGGCAAGTTGATGCTCGTTAAAGGCGCCAATCGCCTCGGCGGTGGTGCCACCTTTGGAAGTCACTTGTTCACGCAATGTCGAGAGTTCAATCTCAGGGTTTGCCACCACCATTTCGGCTGCGCCTAACGCCGCTTGTTGTACTAACAAACGGGCCGTTTCTTTATCAAAGCCTTGAGCGATGGCTTCATTTTGCATCGCTTCCATAAACAAAAAGAAGTAGGCAGGCGCACTGCCTGCGGCGGCGATGATGCCATTAATGGCGGACTCGTTTTCAACCCAGCACACTTCACCAACGGCTTGTAGCAATTGTGCGGTAAAGCGTTTGTCTTGCTCTGATACGCTTGGAGTGGCAAATAGACCGCTCATGCCTCGATTGATCAGCGAAGGTGTATTGGGCATGGCGCGTACTAGTTGCAGTTCGGTCGCCAGCATCTCATTAAGGCGCGCCGCAGCAACACCGGCTGCAATGGAGATCACCAACTTATTTCTAAAATCAATGGATTGCAAAGGTTGACAGACACTGGCCATCAACTGCGGTTTGACCGCCAGTACCACCACATCGGCTTGCTGCGCTGCGGCAAGATTATCGCTGGTGGTGTGAATGCCATACGCACTTTCCAGTGGTTTGCGTCTTGTTTCTGACGGTGCGGTCGCGGTAATTCTATCAGCTGGATAACCGCTGGCGACTAAGCCTGCAATAATTGCTTTGGCCATATTGCCTGCACCGATAAAAGTGATGTTTCTCTGCTGCATCTGCTGACTTCTAATTGCTTGTCGCTGATTGATTATTGTGTGATTGATAGATAAGCCTGTGCTAAGCGTAATCACGCGCACCAAAAATAGCGGTGCCGATCCTCACCATAGTGCTACCCGCTTCAATCGCCGCTTGCATGTCGCCACTCATGCCCATTGAGAGCGTATCTACCCCTGAAAAACGTTCAGACAATTGCGCTTGTAAGCTCGCCAGTTTTTGAAATGCGGCAAGTTGCGCAGCGTAATTGGGCACATTCTCAGGAATAGACATCAATCCTCTTAACGTGAGGTTAGGTAGCGCGGATATCAACTCTGCCAACTCAACTATTTCGTGTTCATTAATGCCTGATTTTGAGCTTTCGCCGCTGGTGTTGACTTGAATCAAGACCTGTAGTGGTGGCATGCCCACTGGGCGTTGATCATTTAAACGCTGGGCAATTTTACTTCGATCCACCGTATGCACCCAAGTAAAGTTCTCGGCCACAATGCGCGATTTATTGGACTGAATTGGGCCGATAAAGTGCCATTCTAAATCCAGTTCTGGGTGCAAGGTATTGAAGTACTGAGCTTTATCTGCGCCTTCTTGCATATAGTTTTCACCAAATAAACGTTGCCCAGCGCGCGCCGCTTCTAGAATCGCTTCGACAGGTTTGGTTTTACTGACCGCTAAAAGTTGCACTCTCTCTCGAGCGCGTCCACACTTTTGTTGTGCACTTTCAATTTGTGAAGTGATCTGTTCAATATTTTGTTGAATACTACTCATAGCCTGACTTTATTAAGGAAATTAAATGGATATCGCTGAGCTACTGGATTTTAGTGTAAAGCACAACGCTTCGGATCTACATCTATCTGCAGGTGTTCCACCTATGGTACGGATAGATGGTGAAGTAAGAAAGCTCGGAGTGCCTGCTTTTACTCATGCTGACGTGCATCGTTTGATTTTTGAGATCATGAACGATGCTCAGCGTAGTGAATTTGAAGAGAAACTGGAAGTGGATTTCTCATTTGAGCTGCCTAATGTAGGGCGTTTTCGTGTCAATGCTTTCCATCAATCTCGTGGCTGCTCTGCGGTTTTCCGGACGATTCCTACGGTGATCCCAACCTTGGAAGATCTGCAAACACCTGACATTTTTAATAAAATCGCCAATTATGAGAAAGGATTGGTGCTGGTGACCGGGCCAACAGGGTCGGGTAAATCGACCACGCTGGCAGCAATGGTTGATTACATTAATTCCCATCACAACAAACACATTTTAACCATTGAAGACCCCATTGAGTTTGTGCATAGCAACAATAAATGTTTGGTTAACCAACGCGAAGTGCACCGAGATACCCACAGCTTTAAAGCGGCGCTACGCTCGGCGCTGCGCGAAGATCCGGATGTAATTTTAGTCGGTGAGCTGCGCGATCAAGAAACCATCAGCTTAGCGTTAACCGCGGCTGAAACCGGGCATTTAGTGTTTGGCACGTTACATACCAGCTCTGCGGCGAAAACTATCGACCGGATCATTGATGTTTTCCCCGGTAGTGATAAAGAGATGGTTCGTTCAATGCTCTCTGAATCATTGCGAGCAGTGATTGCGCAAAAGCTGCTAAAACGTTTAGGTGGGGGCCGCGTCGCGTGTCATGAAATTATGCTTGCCACTCCAGCTATTCGTAACTTGATCCGCGAGGATAAGGTTGCGCAGATGTACTCCATCATCCAAACGGGTGCGGCGCATGGCATGCAAACCATGGAACAGAATTCTAAACAGTTGATTGCGCAAGGTATTGTCGATCAAGAAGAAGTGCAGAAAAAACTGGAAGTCAATTCATCACCATTTTAAGAGAGAGCTCATGGAACTGAACCAATGTCTTGAGGGTATGTTGACTCAAAAAGCTTCCGACTTGTACCTCACCGTAGGAGCGCCAGTGTTATTTCGCGTCGATGGTGAGTTAAGAGCTCACGGCGAAAAGTTATCCCAAACGCAGGTGATGGCGTTGTTAGATGCCATGATGGATGAGGATCGCCGCCGTGAATTTCAACGCACACGTGAAGCCAATTTTGCAGTGGTGAGAAAGATAGGCCGCTTTCGTGTCAGTGCTTTTTTCCAGCGCGAGCTGCCCGGTGCAGTGATCCGCCGCATTGAAACTCATATTCCCACCTTTGAAGAATTAAAGTTACCGGGCGTGTTGCAAGATCTTTCGATTGCAAAGCGTGGGCTGGTGCTGGTGGTTGGCGCGACGGGGTCGGGCAAATCGACCACCATGGCGGCCATGACGGGTTATCGTAATTCGCACCGAACTGGGCATATTTTAACGGTGGAAGACCCGATTGAGTTTGTGCATGAGCATCAGCGTTGTATTGTGACCCAGCGAGAAGTGGGGTTGGATACCGAGAGTTACGAAGTAGCGCTAAAAAATTCGCTACGCCAAGCTCCTGATATGATTTTAATTGGTGAGATCCGTTCACGTGAAACGATGGAATATGCGATGACCTTTGCCGAAACCGGTCATTTATGTATGGCAACGCTGCATGCTAACAATGCTAACCAAGCGCTTGAACGAATTTTGCATTTGGTCCCTAAAGAGCAAAAAGAGCAGTTTTTATTTGATCTGTCGATGAACCTCAGAGGTGTCGTTGGGCAACAGTTGCTCCGCGATAAAAATGGCAAGGGACGACATGGGGTGTTTGAGATTTTACTCAATAGTCCTCGAATTTCCGATTTGATCCGCCGCGGTGATCTGCACGAGTTGAAAGCGACGATGGGCAAATCACAAGAAGTGGGGATGCAGACTTTTGACCAAGCACTGTATCAACTGGTTGTTGATGAGAAAATCAGTGAACAAGATGCACTGCACAGCGCCGACTCCGCCAATGATTTACGTTTAATGTTAAAAACAAAGCGTGGCGAAGGGCTCAGCAGTGGCACATTGGATAACGTGCAGATTGATATGGAATAGTCGCAGTTCAAGACGAACAATCCCGAACTCGATTCGGGATTGTGTTGCACCGCTGTATTAAAGTTAAGTTACGTGAGGTTAAGTTGCGTGAGGTTAAGTTACGCGAGGTTAAGTTACGCGAGGTTAAGTTACGCGCCCCATTGCGCTTCAAACCAGCTCTCTAAGATCACTACAGCTGATTGGCAATCGACATTGCCTTTGCTCAGTGCTTTGTAGCCGCCCATGGCAAATAAGTCGGCGCGCGCTTCCCGGGTTGAAAGCCGTTCGTCATGCATCTCAACGGGTAAGCCAAAGCGCCCGTGTAAACGCTGCGCAAATTTTTTGGCTCGCGGAGTAATGGTTTCCAACGCTTTGCCGTGCAAATCTGTTGGTAGCCCTACCACCAATAAATGGGGTTGCCACTCTTTGATCTGCTTTTCGATCTCTTGCCAATGTGGAATTCCGTCATTGGCTTTAAAGGCTTTAAGTGGCGATGCGGTGCCTGTAACTTCTTGGCCAATCGCACTGCCGATGCTTTTGGTGCCAAAGTCAAAAGCCATAATGGTTCTGGATGTCATAATCAGTATCTTGCATGGTGTAACGAAGGCTCTAAAAAGGCGCGTAGCCTAGTTAGAGCCGTAAAGGTTAGAGCCGCAAAAGTTAAGCATGCCCAGCTTGCGCTGAGAGTTGGATGGGATCAATACCGAATTTTTTAATCGCCTGATTCCACTTATCGTGAATGGGCGTATTAAAGATAACCTCTGGATCGGCCTCAATGGTTAACCAAGAATTTTCAGCCAGCTCTAACTCAAGCTGACCGGGCTCCCAGCCTGAATAACCCAGAGCCACAAGATAGTGACTTGGTTCGGCATCCGTGCCCAGTACCGCTAAAATATCTTTCGATGTGGTGACGGCAATGTCATCGCTCATACGGATGCTGGATTCATAATGATCTTTCGGTCGATGTAGAATAAACCCACGATCTTCAGAAACAGGACCGCCATTCAATACGGGCCTTTTTAGGCTATCAAGTTGAAGCTTAGGGTAGCTTGGCTCAACATCGACTTGGTTTAACATGCCGCCCACAGTGATATCAATCGGCACATTAATCATCAAGCCCATCGCCCCATCTTCATTGTGTTCACAGATGTAAATAACACTGTGCTTGAAGTAAGGGTCTCTCATACTTGGCATGGCAACTAAAAAATGATTTGTAAGATTCATACTGCCTCCAACCTATCGCAAATTACTGGGCAAGAGTTTGCCCAGTTCAGCATGACTTGTTGATTCGACGCTCAATCGCGTCCATCAACTTACCGGTAATTGAGATATCAAAGGCGGCCTCTATTTCACGAATACACGTAGGGCTCGTCACGTTGATCTCAGTGAGCTTGTCGCCAATAACGTCAAGTCCGACAAAGATTAAGCCTTTTTCTTTCAATGTTGGAGCAATGGTTTGAGCAATTTTCTTATCGGTTTCGCTCAGTGGACGCGCTTCACCACGGCCACCCGCTGCCAAATTGCCACGGGTTTCACCTTGTGCCGGAATTCGCGCTAGGCAGTAAGGCATTGGTTCACCATCGACCACTAAAATACGTTTATCACCGTTGCTGATGTCAGGTACAAAAGTTTGCGCCATACAGTAGTTTTGGCCGTGGTTAGTTAATGTTTCGATAATGACGGATACGTTTGGATCTCCCTCTTTAACGCGGAAGATAGATGCTCCTCCCATACCGTCTAACGGTTTTAAAATCACATCACCATGTTGCGCGCGGAAGGCTTTAATTTTTTCCGCTTTACGCGTCACTATGGTGGTTGGCGTTAGTTCAGGGAACCATGCCGTAAACAGTTTCTCATTGCAGTCACGTAAGCTTTGCGGCTTATTGACGATTAATGTTCCTGCTTCTTCTGCTCGTTCTAGAATGTAGGTTGCGTAGATATATTCAGTATCAAACGGCGGATCTTTACGCATCAACACTGCATCGAGATCAGCCAGTGGAATAGTTTGCTCAGATAAAAACTCATACCAACCGTTCGGATCTTCTTTTAATGTCACCACTTTGGTATCGGCAAAAGCGACACCTTGATCTAAGTGTAGATCATTCATCTCCATATAGTGGATTTCATAACCACGACGCTGCGCTTCTAGCAACATGGCAAAGCTGGAATTTTTTTTGATGTTAATGGACGAGATAGGGTCCATGACGATACCAAGTTTAATCATTGTTTTTCTCCGGTTAGCCAAGATCGCCAAAGCGAACTTGAAGAGCAGTAATAGCCGTTAAGGCCGCAGTTTCAGTACGCAGTACGCGTGGGCCTAGCAAGGTTTCTTCAAAATGGTACTGTTCAGTCATGCTAATTTCTGATTCTGATAAGCCTCCTTCAGGGCCTATCAACAAACGGACTTTATTGATAGGTTGAGGTAGGGTATTAATCGAATACTTCGCACGTGGATGTAAGTTGAGCTTGAGCGCATCACTGGGTTCGGCACACCACTCTTGCAACTGCATAATTGGGCGGATCAGCGGCACAATATTGCGGCCGCACTGCTCACAAGCGCTGATTGCAATTTTTTGCCACTGTTCAAGTTTTTTCTCAAAACGTTTGGCATCTAATTTCACGCCGCAACGTTCAGAAATCAAAGGCGTGATGGTATTGACGCCAAGTTCGACCGATTTTTGAATGGTGAACTCCATTTTGTCTCCACGCGAGATCACCTGCCCAAGGTGTAAATTAAGAGGCGATTCACAGCTTTTTTCGACTCTTTTTAACACATTGACCAGTACATTTTTTTTGCTGACCTCGGTAATTTCCGCTGGGAATTCCGCGCCACTGCCATCAAAAAGCAGTACTTCTTGGCCCGCTTGCATGCGTAACACCCGGCCAATATGCCCAGCCGCATCATCATTGAGAGCAATAATGGCTGAGGGTTGAAGAGGAGTCGGATGATAAATTCTAGGGATACGCATGGATAGTTCCTACCTGACGTTGAATAGCCATTAACATGGATGATTTACACTGAAAAAACAAGAGGCAAGGGCGAGTTTCAATCACGAAAATGGCCCACAAAAAGTACCTTATGAACGGCACTGTTGCTGTACAAATGGGTTGTGGTTGCCTTGAACTTTGGCAATTCGCTGATCGCGTTTGCATTCCCACTCATCGGCTGGGTATTGGCGATTCCAAGCCTGCATTAGTTGTGTTTGGGATTTGGATAACTGAAAGCCATAGTTCTGGCTCATGTACAGATAGGTACGAGCAATTGAGCCACGTGCTCTATCGGGTGGCATGACTTTGCGTTGTTTAAAATCGACCTGCATTTCACAACGGCCATAGCTTTCACCTTCTACGCCATTCCACTGACTGAAATTGTAGTTTGAACGGTCGCCGTTGACTTCGCCAATCGCCGGCGTCAGGTTGTGGAGGTCAGCTTCCATCGAACGAAAAATAGTATCATTTTTGGTGCAATTTTTACGCCCACCTTGTTGCCAGCACTGACGCTGGTGGCCAAATTGCCAAGCCGGGACGACGTGTTCCCATTCAATGCGGCTGGCGCGAGTTTGCTGTTTGCGAACTTGGTAACCACAAGCTTGTAAGTCGGGCGTGCCTTTCTTACCTTGCCATGCTATGTCACAACCGCAGTAAAAGCTCACTGGATGATCATGATAGATTTTCAATGCTTCTTTTTTAGCTTGAGAAAAGGAAGCGGGAGGCGCAGCTAGGGCACAAAACGAGAACAGAGCTAAGCTGCTATTCACAAGCAATAAGCGAAAATAGGACATCATTTAGACTGATATAAGTATGGTTTTTATAAGTCTAACACTCAGATTAAAGAATAATAAATGATGTTTTTGTTGTTAATTGCAGATGAGTGTAATCACACCGCTGTGGATTCAAGTAGCAGCAACCAAAGTTTATTTAGGAAAGCTGCACGCCAGTAAAATGGAGCGTTTGTGCACAGTGTTGGCAGCGGTAGGTGGCTTGATTGCGCATCACTTTATTGTGGCGACGGACAGTGAGCGGGTAATGCGCACAGGCGCAGCGATATTCAAAGGTTTTGCCTTGCACTGAAGAGACTTCAAAGCGATGAGTGGTATTGGCTGGTAAATGAAACACTTGATTCATCACAGCCTGCCACTCTTTACCGTGTGGAGGAACGCGACCATAGCGCTGGTAGGTAATTAGGTGGGCGATTTCATGTGGGATCACTTCATCGAGAAAGGCGCGTTGATTTTCAGCAAACAGCACTGGATTCAGTCTGATTTCCCAACGTTGTAAATAAGCCTTACCTGCCGCCTTTCCCCGCAACTGATAGTTGATACTCGGCATAGGGAAGTCGTGTTGAAAATAGTGACGAGCGGTTGTGATGCACTGCTTTGCTTTTACTTGCGCACGGTAATGTAGCTCAAAATTAGGCACAGATTCATTCCTAGAAAAAAGCCCTTGCGAATGAGCAAGGGCTTACAAATTTAAACTAGGTTGAAAATTACTTCAAGCCAGCAAAGTCACGTAGGATGGCGGCTTTGTCAGTCGCTTCCCAAGGAAACTCTTCACGGCCGAAGTGACCGTAAGCGGCAGTTTTCTTGTAGATCGGTTGCAGTAAATTGAGCATTTCTTGTAGGCCGTATGGGCGTAGGTCGAAGTGCTGGCGTACCGCTTCAATGATGATCTCTTGGGATACTTTCTCAGTACCAAAGGTTTCGACCATGATTGAGGTTGGATCCGCAATACCAATCGCGTATGACAACTGAATTTCACAACGATCAGCAAGGCCAGCCGCCACGATATTTTTCGCCACATAACGCGCCGCGTAAGCTGCACTACGGTCTACTTTTGATGGATCTTTACCAGAGAATGCACCACCACCGTGACGCGCTGCGCCGCCGTAGGTATCAACGATGATCTTACGACCAGTTAAACCACAGTCGCCCATTGGGCCGCCAATCACAAAACGACCGGTTGGGTTGATGAAGAATTTGGTCTCTTTGCTAAGCCACTCGGCTGGCAACACAGGCTTAATGATCTCTTCCATGACGCCTTCGCGTAGGTCAGCTGTCGAGATAGAGTCGCAATGTTGCGTTGAAAGAACGACGGCATCAATTCCAACAATTTTACCTTGGTCATATTGGAAGGTAACTTGAGATTTTGCATCAGGACGTAGCCAAGAAAGCGTGCCATTTTTACGCACTTCTGCTTGTTTTTGCATCAAGCGGTGAGCGTAGGTGATCGGTGCTGGCATCAGGATTTCAGTTTCGTTGGTCGCGTAACCGAACATAATACCTTGGTCACCGGCGCCTTGTTCTTTAGGATCGGCCTTATCAACACCTTGGTTGATATCAGGTGACTGTTTACCAATGGTATTCAAAACAGCGCAAGAATTGGCATCGAAACCCATCTCTGAGTTGACGTAACCAATTTCACGAACGGTTTGGCGAGTAAGTTCTTCAATGTCCACCCATGCAGAGGTCGTGATTTCACCACCAACCATGACCATGCCGGTTTTCACGTAAGTTTCACAAGCAACACGCGCTTTGATGTCTTGTTCTAGAATCGCATCCAAAACCGCATCAGAAATTTGGTCTGCAATTTTATCTGGATGGCCTTCTGAAACGGATTCAGAAGTAAACAGGTGCTTAGCCATGGGAGCTCCACTTTTATTCGTTGGACTATGGCAAGCTTTGCTCACCATCGTTATTCATTAGTTTATGTAGGTGTTTCTACATCTAGACGTCTATTCTAGTTTTGAATAGTCGAATTACAAGTTATTTTTACGCCTGTCTGTAAACCAAACGTTTGCTTAAATTTAGATGAAAAATTGGAGTTTGGTTTTTTATCCTAAAAATAAGCGCCAAAGAGCACTATTTCTCCAGTAAAACGTTTGCAGTGAGAAAAGTGCTTTGAGAGAATAGCCGCGCTATTTTCAGCCCATTTCCGTTAATTTGGATTCGCTTAATGCACTCAGGAGCAGACATGTCTTCCCATAACCTTGTTTCTAATAAAGAACTCGCCAATGCCATCCGTGCTCTTAGTATGGACGGTGTTCAACAAGCTAACTCTGGTCACCCTGGTGCACCGATGGGTATGGCCGATATCGCTGAAGTTCTTTGGCGTGGCCACTTAAACCATAACCCACAAAACCCACAATGGGCTGACCGCGACCGTTTTGTGCTGTCGAACGGCCACGGCTCAATGCTGATTTACTCTTTACTGCACCTGAGCGGTTACGCGCTGTCGATTGATGATTTGAAAAACTTCCGTCAATTGCACTCAAAAACACCGGGTCATCCAGAATACGGTTACGCGCCGGGCATTGAAACCACCACGGGCCCACTAGGCCAAGGTATTACCAATGCGGTCGGCATGGCGATGGCTGAAAAAGCACTGGCGGCGCAGTTCAACAAACCGGGTCACGACATCGTTGACCACTTCACTTATGTGTTCATGGGTGATGGTTGTTTGATGGAAGGCATCTCGCACGAGGCGTGTTCTCTGGCGGGCACACTGGGTCTTGGCAAACTGATTGCGTTTTGGGATGACAACGGCATCTCTATCGATGGTCATGTGGAAGGCTGGTTCTCTGACGACACGCCAAAACGTTTTGAAGCGTACGGCTGGCATGTTATTGCTGCGGTTGATGGCCATAACGCTGAAGCGATTGAGGCTGCGAAAGCAGACCCTCGTCCAACCTTGATTTGCACCAAAACCATCATCGGTTTTGGTTCGCCAAACAAAGCGGGCTCACACGACTGTCACGGTGCCCCTTTAGGCGCTGAGGAAATCAAAGCGGCGCGTGAATTCCTGGGTTGGCAGCACGCACCTTTCCACATCCCTGCCGACATTTACGCGCAGTGGGATGCCAAAGAAGCTGGCCAAGCGAAAGAAACCGATTGGAACGCTAAGTTTGAAGCCTACGCCGCCGCTTACCCAGCCGAAGCCGCTGAGTTCAAACGCCGCGTAAACGGCGAGTTGCCAGCAGAATGGGAAGTGAAAGCGAGTCAAATTATTGCGGACCTTCAAGCCAACCCAGCCAATATTGCGTCACGTAAAGCGTCACAAAATGCGCTGGAAGCGTTTGGTAAAATGCTGCCAGAATTTATGGGCGGCTCGGCGGACTTGGCACCGTCTAACCTCACCATGTGGTCGGGCTCTCAATCGCTCACGGCGGAAGACTTCTCGGGTAACTACATTCACTACGGTGTACGTGAATTCGGTATGACGGCCATCATGAATGGTATCGCGTTGCACGGTGGTTTCGTTCCTTACGGCGCAACCTTCCTGATGTTCATGGAATACGCACGTAACGCCATGCGCATGGCCGCTCTGATGAAGATTCAGAACATCCAAGTCTACACTCATGACTCGATTGGCTTGGGTGAAGATGGTCCAACCCATCAACCGGTTGAGCAAATCGCATCTCTGCGTCTAACACCAAACATGAGCACATGGCGTCCGTGTGACCAAGTGGAATCAGCCGTCGCATGGAAGTTGGCGATTGAGCGTAAAGATGGCCCATCAGCGCTGATTTTCTCTCGTCAAAACCTCGCGCAGCAGCCACGCAGCGAAACGCAAGTTGCCGATATCGCGAAAGGTGGTTACATCCTGAAAGATTGCGAAGGCAAGCCTGAGCTTATCCTTATCGCGACGGGTTCTGAAGTTGAACTCGCAGTGAAAGCCGCTGAGCAGCTAAGCGCAGAAGGTAAGAAAGTGCGCGTAGTTTCGATGCCATCGACCGATGCGTTTGATAAGCAAGACGCCGCCTACCGCGAAACGGTACTACCAGCGGCCGTGACTAAGCGTATCGCTATTGAAGCGGGTATCGCGGATTTCTGGTACAAGTACGTTGGTTTTGGCGGCAAGATCATCGGTATGACGACGTTTGGTGAGTCAGCACCGGCGGATCAACTGTTCAAGATGTTTGGTTTCACCGTTGACAATGTGGTGAACACAGCGAAAGAACTGCTGGCGTAATTGAAAGCGGTTCTTTTCTTTGTTAAGCAAAGACAAATAGACGATAAAAAAATCCCGCTACGGCGGGATTTTTGTTTTATAGCACGAAACTTAAACGATTCGATTAGTAAGAGATTTCAAATCCGAGTGTAATGGTTCGCCCCGGATCAGGCATGCTGACCACAGAACCCGGACGCACTTGATAACGATCAGTCAAGTTGTTGATCGCAAAGAACAGCTGCGTGTTGGCATTCAACTCGTACTGTGAATAGAGATCAATCGTGTAATCGGACGGGATTTCAAGGATCGGATTGGCCGCTGTGCCCGCCAACCAATCACTAGGGTTTTATTTGCCCGAGTGATAAGAAACTTTCACCCCAGAATCGAGCGTGTCGTTGAAGAATTTCGTGCCCACATTTAGGTACAAATTCTGCTTTGGCGGAATCCGCGTTGGGGTTAATCCCCATGCAAATCCAAGCGAATTACAGGTATCACTCTCCGCGTATTGCGCTTGTTGAACTGAACAAATCTTTGTCTCGCTGTATAAGGTCGCCGCGAAGTGGGTGTACAACCAAGCATATTGGTAATGGGCATCCAACTCCCAACCAGAGAGTTGCAACTTATCATAATTGGTGAAGGTAAAGTTCGCCTGCCATTCAGACATACCCGGGGTTTTCGCCAATTGTCCACCTGAAATGAAGTCTTTAATACTGTTGCGGAAATAGGACACCGACAGATTCAAACGATCATCCTGCAGCAAACTGTCCGACGCCATAAATTGCACGCCAACCTCATTGTTCCACGCTTGTTCTGGTTTGATCGGGTTGTATGGGTTATAGCTGAACACCTCATTTGATAGCGTCGTTTCATACAAGCTCGGCATACGATAAGTGCGTGAGGATTTCAAAAACAGCTGAGTGCTGGGTGTTAAGGCGTAGGTGAACTCACTGAGCAGATCGAGCTTCTCCTTGTAGTCTAACTGCTGCTTGGTTTGATAATCGGTTGACTTGGCATTGTGCAAATTGAGGCCAAGCTGAACTCTCAACGGCGAGTAATCGATATCCGCATTTACAAACAGGTTCTGCGCCGTGCGTTTTCCGTGGCGGGAAGTCACCGTCTTGGTAAAACGGGTTTGCCCATCGTCTTCGGGAGATAAACGCTCATTTTGCTGAGCCAAACCATAATTCAGCCTGACTGGCCACTGAGTCAGTAAGGTTTCATTGGTCAGGCTCAGACCAGAGCGATCGTTGTGATATGCATGAAAATATTGCTCCGCATTGGTTCCTAGCGCCCAAAGTCCATTGTATTGCGCCAGATCAGCCTCGGTGTACCAAAAGTTAGCATTCAAATTGAGCCAAGGATGATCTGGTTGGTAATAGTAATTGGCGCTGTAGGTATTCACTTTGGCGGTTCCTAGCCCCCACTGCGGCATTCTGTCTTTGCCATCCGGGTATGGGTTCCCTTCCCAATCTTCTGAAGAGGCTTAACATTAAAAATGCCATGTGGGTTTTGTATTTTAGCTTGTTGATGACTTAACTCTGCGCCTTGTAAATTCGAAACTGGTCTTATCCACTTCCCCGTATTAACACACTTTCCAGCGACACAATGTTGACCATGCTTAATAGAATTAGCTAATACCACGACTTCAGACTGAGGCATATGTTCTCCTAATTAATTCAACTTCTTTCAAAAATGCAGTAAACCTATATTAATCAATATGTTTATCGTAAGCGCATCATAAA
>AEZC01000235.1 GCA_000257205.1 Vibrio ordalii ATCC 33509
GTGGGATCATGGGGCGCATACTTTAAAGGGATACCGTGAGTGCAAAACACTCACGGACCAAAAGATAAATAAGTGTGCTTGGCTTAGTGGATGTAGAAACGAGGGTTTGCCGTGCCCCAAATTGTATACAGTTCAGGGAATATGAGCTCTGCGTTTTCTTCCAGCTCACTGACAGTGATTCGGCCTTGCTTTTGCGCGCCAAACAAGGTGACTTCCTGATTAGGAAGGACGCCTTTCACATCGGTTACGTCAACCAATGTGGTGTTCATTGAGGTTACTCCAACCACCTTTGCTCGTTGACCGTTAATCAATACGTCACTGCGATTGCCCATTTTTCTTGGGTAACCATCCGAATAGCCAACAGGCAGGTTCGCCAAAACACTCTCTTTAGTTACGCGGTATGTACTGTCATAGCCAACGGTGCTTCCTTTAGGAAGATGATGCAATGACGCAATGCGTGTTTTGAATGAGACGATTGATGGATATTCCGGGTTAGTTGGTAAGTCGCCATATAGGACGCCACCAGGACGTACCATATCGAGTTGTGCTTCCGGCACATTGAGAGCAGTATAGGAGTTGGCAACATGCAAAATCAGCTCATCGCGTTTTAGGTTTGCTTGCTGAATCAACCAAGCTGAATTGGTATTAAAACTGGCCAACTTGCTGCGGATTTCATCTGGATTGTAATTGGGGAAATGCGTCATTATCCCAACAATTTGTATGCCGCTTTGAGTAGCAATCGCAATCGATTCTTGTTTTCCTACATCGGTTGACATATCGATACCATTGCGCCCCATTCCGCCATCATTTAATGCCAAATGTACTCTTATCGTTTTACCTTTTTGCTGGCTTAGCTGAGCGAGTTGTTCAGCTTGCATTTTGCTACCGATTAGCTCTTCGATATTGAACTCGGCACTTTGTGCGATTTCATCAATGCTCGCAGAGCGAACACGCATCAACTGGCCTTTAAACCCACTCTCACGTACGGCTCTCGCCTCTGCATTACTGGTAATTGCAATACAAGGGATCCCTTGCGCGAGAATCGTTGGCATTAAACCGCGAATACCGTTGCCGTAAGCATCTGCCTTCATCACGGCGCAAATTTTAGTTTGGCTGTTGATGTGGCTCTTAAACTGCTCAATATTTTGTTTGAATTGGCCAAGATCGATCTCAAGCCAAGTATTGGATTGCTGAATTTCTTGTATAGAAGGCTCACTGACGTTAAGGCTTAAAGGTGCAGTAGTCGCTGAAAAAGAGGGTAAAGCCATGGCAATTGACAGTGTAAGAAAAGAGGCTTTGAAGTTCATTCTATATCTCCTAGGTAAGTAAAAACAAGAAAGCCCCGTTAGGGGCTGACGCTATTTTAGTTAAGTCTGAAACGCCCCATGGCGTCTTGTAATGTGACCGATAATTGACTGAGTTCATGGCAAGCTTGTGCGGTTTGCTCTGAACCCTGCGCGACTTCTTGTGAAGCCGTATGAATATTTTCAATATTGCGGCTTAGTTCATCGGCAACAGAATCTTGTTCACTACAAGCACTGGCGATTTGTGTTCCCATATCCGCAATTTGGGCTACTGAGTTTTCAATAGAGACCATCAGTTGCTGTGAATGAGTTCCTTGAGCGACACATGAATCGATACTAACTCGTGAGCGTTCTGTCGCTTCTTTGGCTTCACCTGCCATAGTTTGTAGTTTTTCGATAATGGTTGTGATTTCACCGGTTGAAGCTTGAGTTCTTCCCGCAAGGGTGCGTACTTCATCGGCAACAACAGCAAAGCCTCGGCCAGATTCGCCAGCGCGGGCTGCTTCAATCGCGGCGTTCAGTGCCAATAAGTTTGTTTGCTCAGCGATGTTACGGATAACGTCAAGCACTACGTTAATTTGTGTGGATTGTTGTTCTAAATTTGCAACGGTTTCGCCAGCTTGACCAATAATTGTGGCTACTTGCTGAATTGAGCCCACCATAGTGGCATTATCTTTAGCACCTTCTTGTGCCTTAGTGTTTGCATTGCTTGCTTGAGAAGCAGAATCCTCAGTATTAAGTGCTACATCGGCCACTGCAGCTTTCATCTGTGCCATAGCCGTGGCAACTTGTGTGATCTGATATTGCTGCTCTTTCATACCTTGAGCTGAGATATTGGAGATTTGGCTCATCTCTTCCACTGCACTGCTTAGTTGTGTTACAGCGGAGATGATCTCTTCGATCAGTTGGCGTAAATTATTTTGCATCTTTTGTGAGGCATCGGCAAGTTCACCTAATTCGTCATTGCCAATAGCATTACGATCGATCTGTTTTGCTAAGTTACCTTCTGCAATCGCGTTTGCTTGGTCAACAACCAAACGCAAAGGCCCACAAATTATGCGAGTCAAGAAGAGGGTGATAATGACCATAACGGCGAGAATAGAAATATTACTGATACTGGATGAAGTGTTCAGCCGATCAACGGCTTTAAGAATATAGCTTTTGTTACCATCCATTGCCTTTTGCAGAATGCCAATCAACGTTTTTATATCGGCTTCAATATGACGAAAATTATCGAGAGATTGGTTTAACAGTTTATGCGCACTATTTTTGTCATTGTTCGCTAAAGCCTGATTGAATTGTGCAATTATGCTGGTGTAACTATCCCAGTCTTTCATTAGCTTTTTAAATGTTTGCTCTTCTTCGCCTGGCCAAACACTTTTGCCATATTCTTTTAAACCAGCATCAATTTCTTGTTGCAATTGGCGGCTAGTCACTAAGCGTTGATTAAGCTCGTTTGCATCGTCAGTGATCAAGGAGGCAAACTGCGCACGACGCCAATAGGAGAGTTTATCGCCCATTGAATCTACGTGTTGTAGCGCTGGAAGTGTATCGTCGGCAAAATTAGCCAACTGACTTTTGACTTGTTGGAGTTCGCTATATAAAAACCAAGCAAAGAGGATGTTGATTAAAGCGATGAGGCTAAATGAGCCTGCAATTTTCTGTCTGATGGATAGATTTTTTAAAAACATGAATGAGTTACCTTTGATTGTTTTTGTCAAAAGTCGCTTGAGCGAACAACATCCATTTACCGACAATGTGATCTACATCCTGATTGGTCGAGGATGTTATCATGTTATCTATAAATTGACAATACCTATACTATTAAAGTAGCAGATGTTTGATTGTGCAAAGATAAAATGATTGATTAACTTTAATGATGTGAGGATGGTTGATTATTGGTTGAATATCTAAGAGTGGTGAGATGATTTGCAAGCGACCCCCCATTCTGAGTATTTGCCTTAATGGTAATCGTTGTTCATTGATCTAACACCAAACTTTTTGCTGGATAACTGTAACATAATGGCAACGTTGTTCGAGATTCAAGTACACCTCTAACTATCTATCGTTTTTATGAGTACTCAGGAAGAGTTTATATGGTGCGTCCTTACTTAAAATTTATCATCCCTATTTTAGTTCCATTACTTATTTTATTGTTGCCTATGGCTGCTTTCCCTTTTGAAGGGATGACCGTAATACAGCAGCGAGTGATTGCCATCTTTTTGCTCGCCGCTCTTTGTTGGGTATTTGAACCGATCCCAATCTATGCCACATCGGTGGTTGTGATTGTGTTAGAGCTCCTAATGCTATCCGATAAAGGCATCTGGTTTATGAGGCTTGCAGAGGGAGAGGCTCATTTTGGTGGCTTGCTAAAACATACTGAGATCATGGCGACGTTTGCTAGCCCAATCATTATGTTGTTTTTGGGTGGCTTTTTCTTAGCCATGGCCGCCACTAAGTATCGTTTGGATGTCAACCTTGCACGAGTGCTGCTCAAACCATTTGGCCATAACCCCAAGTATGTCATGTTAGGCTTGATGTTGATTACCGGTATCTTCTCGATGTTTATGTCCAATACCGCAACAACAGCGATGATGCTTTCCATTTTAACGCCAGTCATCGCGGTATTTGGCCCAAAAGATCCAGGGCGAATTGCTTTTGCTTTGTGTATTCCGGTCGCTGCTAATATTGGCGGTATAGGTACGCCAATAGGTACTCCTCCCAATGCGATCGCATTGAAATATCTGGTCGGTGAAAATTTAATTACCTTTGGCGAATGGATGCTCTTTGGGT
>AEZC01000236.1 GCA_000257205.1 Vibrio ordalii ATCC 33509
TTTTTTCTCTTGAGTATTCATCCTTTTAACGCTGAATTTGATGTAATGCATAACGCCCGGCTAAGGGGTTGACAACGCACCACCGAACTCAAAAAAAACACCGTAAACTCTGAACTTCAATTTTGCACTAAAGCCGCCACGCGTTGACAATCCCTCTTGAGCCGTTTGTTATATTTTCATTCTCTACGCTAACATGACCGACTGTTTAGGATTGCCGACAAACCATTAACAAACTGATATTTCTTGCTTTTCCAAAACTGTAGCAGCTTCCGCACGCTCAATGATTTTTAACAATACAGATTGAATCGCTTCGTCTTCGCGGACATCTTTGTCACTTGTAAAACGTTGTATTTGGGGATCGGCATTTTCTTCAGGTAAAAAGGTGATAACGACTTCGGTCGCTAAGTCCGTCGTTTTACCGAAATACTCTAATGATATTTGCGGATAACCTTTGAAACCTCTTTGTACTCGTTTCAATATGCGTTTTTTCGCTTTATCCACGTTCATCATGAATCCTTTTGGTTGCTGAACTTAAAAAAATATAACGCCCTGTTAAGGTGTGAGCAACGCAATACCGATGCTTCCGCAAACCACCTTAAACACTAAACGCAACGCATAGTAAAAATGCCAAGCGTTGCGAATCACTCTTAAACAGATTAGCTTAAATCGTCTATACTTTACAAAATGTCTAGGGGTAACAAGATGAAGCTTACAAAACTTATTTACACTAGCTCGATGTCAGATAAATGCAATTTAGATGAAATCGATAACATCCTTGCTGAAGCTATTGTAAGGAACGCTAGCAAAAATATCACAGGGGTTCTCTATTACTCAAATCATTACTTCTTTCAATGCCTTGAAGGCGAAAATAAGGATATTGAAGAAGTATTTACTCTGATAGAAAAAGATAAACGCCATACAAATATAATGGTCGTAGAGAAAGCACCTATTGCAACCAGACAGTTCGGCGAATGGGCTATGGCCTACATTTTACAATCTCCGCTACTAGTACCAATGCATCAAAGACTCATGGACTCGGACGAGTTCGATCCCAGATTAATCACTCCCACGAATGCCCACTTACTCCTCGAAGAACTAAAAAATTATCTTCCAAAGGCATATTTAGCAACTTTGCAATAGTTAAGCTAACGCCCGGCTAAGGGGTTGACAACGCACCGCCGGACTTAAAAAACACACTTAAACACTGAACTGCAATTTTGCACTAAAGCCGCCACGCGTTGGCAATCCCTCTTGAGCCGTTTGTATGTGTTTGAATACGTTGATACTTCAATAAGATTCCCATCAGGGTCTCTGAAATAGAATGATGTGATTGCACCTTGCGCGCCTGTACGTTTTACAGGCCCTTCCATGATAACCACACCTTGATTTTCCACATGCTCCATTGCGTCAGACAGATCTATGTCGGTAATAAAGCACAAATCTGCGCTCCCAGTTCTGACATTTTTGGCCTTAGGCTCAAACTCATTGCCGAGTTGATGAAGATTGATTTTCTGGTGGCCAAACTCTAGAGCAATCCGACCAGCTCCAAAACTTACGGCTTTCATACCCAACACTTTTTCATAGAACTTCGTTGTTGTTGGAATGTCTGCAACAGTCAGAACTAAATGATCGAGGTGGCTAATTTTCATCAGAAACTCCATTTTCTAGGAAAACACATAACGCCCGGCTAAGGGGTTGACAACGCACCGCCGAACTTAAAAAACACACTGTAAACACTGAACTTCAATTTTGCACTAAAACCGCCACGCGTTGGCAATCACTCTTGAGCCGTTTGTATGTTGTCCTTGCTCGATTCTAGTGCTAACATTTGTACACACGCAAACTTAGGGAGCTACTCATGGACACTAGAATTCAATTTCGTGTTGATGACGAAATTAAACGTTTAGCCCAACAGATGGCTGAGAGCCAAGGCCGCACACTCAGCGAGGGATGCTTGCCGTGAACTTACTGAACAAATGGCTGAGCAACAAAGAAAAACATTATCTCATGACGCTTGGTTAACTGAACAAATAAACCTAGCATTTGAGAAGTTTGACTCAGGAAAATCTTCATTTGTTGAACATAATTCAGCTAAAGCACGAATGGCTGAACGAAAGGCCAAAATTCGTAATCGAGGCCAGCAATGATTTTATGGGAAGAAGAATCGCTAAATGATCGTGAGAAGATCTTTGAGTTTCTTTATGACTTTAACCCTGATGCGGCTGAAAAAACTGATGACATTATTGAGGCTAAAGTAGAAAACTTACTCGAACAACCATTGATGGGTGTTCAACGGGATGGAATTCGAGGACGATTACTCATTATTCCCGAAATCTCAATGATCGTTTCGTATTGGGTAGAAGGTTCAATTATTCGCATAATGCGAGTTCTACACCAGAAGCAGAAATTCCCTACCGATTGACTGTAGTCGGTGGGCAACTAACGCCCGGTTAAGGGGCAACCAACGCTACTACCAACTTTCCGCATAACACCGTAACCATAAAAACCAACGCATAATAAAAATGCCACGCGTTGGTTGTCCCTCTTGAACCGTTTGTTATGTAACTATCTAACGTCAATAGAGATTTCTACAGTATTAGCACTTTCGTAGCCTATTGATTAAAAAGCTGTTCTACCGTTTTCATTGGTAAGAACATACGAATACGCCCATTATGTTCGCACAACACTTCAAAACCGAACTTCGTATAGAACGCTTGAGCGGAGTCTGTCAGACAGTCCACAACAATTGCGTATACCCTCATGTGATGATTCACTTCCCACAAGTACTTCAGTGCACGAATTAGACTAATTTTTCCGAGCCCTGAGCCATGAAACTCTTTGTGCACAGCTAATTGAGCCAAAAGAAAAACAGGGATTGGATACCTAGGAAGTTTCTTTGCTAGTTGTGCCGGCAATGTTTCTCGACTGATTGAACTCGGTGCAACACTATAAAATGCACAAATAGCGAATTTTTGATTTAACAATGGTTGAGCACTAGGTAAAACCATTGTTCGGCTAATACCTGCTTGCATGTGCTTTGCAGCTTGAGTTTTGATAAATGTGTTTAGCTCTTGCTCACCACAGTCAAATGAGTCGCGATCATGCTTTGATTTACTAAGTTCTACAAACTCTTTACCCCAACTCACTTGATACCACTCTTATCTGTAAATTTAACCGCTTCAAGCAAAGCTTTATTCGGTGTTTTTACTTTATTACACGCAGCCATAAACTCGTCAAAAACACTGTCTTTAACCACAATACTTTCGTGCTCCTCAATAACATGAGTCGCATCTTCGTCCATAAGTCTCACTACATATTCAGTGAGACTTTTTAAACCAAGTAAAGCCGATGCTTTTTCGGCTTTTGCCTTGATCTCTTCATCAAGGCGGATATCTAAACGTGCCGTTGCCATAACCCCTCCTGCGTACGGATGCATTCCGTAACCTGAGAGATTATAGTCCAAACTTAAAGCACATTCAATTCGTACGGAAAGTTACGGGACCAGGGAGAATATAACGCCCGGCTAAGGGGTTGACAACGCACCGCCGAACTTAAAAAACACACTTAAACACTGAACTGCAATTTTGCACTAAAGTCGCCACGCGTTGGCAATCCCTCTTGAGCAGTTTGTTATGCAAATTCAATGAGATAAACTGAATTTACACGACCAAAAGCCACAATTGCAATGGCTGAGTGATTCAAGAACCAACCCAAGTAGGAGCCGAGATAAATAAGCCGCCAAAACAAAGTCCACCTTTCAACAACAAACCAAGCTTTTGAATGAGACAAACTCAACAAGCAAGACTTTCAGCAAATGCGAAATGCTCGATAAACTTGCCCTTTCCACACTTTGCGCACGCTGAATTGACAACAAACCAGCACCAAAACTCATTGAGTCAAACAAAGAATCTTACCTGTTTTACGGCTTGAGTTAACCACGAATTTTAGGGTAAAAAAGCTCATTTGCCGACAACACAAAACGAATGGCCGGAGAAATCCAAAAGATTGAAACCCTAAATTTACCTGAGTTGCATAACGCCCGGCTAAGGGGTTGACAACGCACCACCGAACTCAAAAAACACACTTAAACACTGAACTGCAATTTTACACTAAAGTCGCCAAGCGTTGGCAATCCCTCTTGAGCCGTTTGTTATGCAAATTCAATGAGATAAACCAACTTTAACGCCCAAAAGCCACAATTGTAATGGTTGAGTGATTCAAGAGCCAACCCAAGCAAGAACTGTGATAAATAAGCCGCCAAAACAAAGTCCACCTTTCAGCAACAAACCAAGCTTTTGAATGAGACAAACCCTACAAGCAAGACTTTCAGCAAATGCGAAATACTCGATAAACTTGCCCTTTCCACACTTTGCGCACGCAAAATTCACAACGCACCGGCGCTAAAACTGATTGAGGCAAACAAAGAACCTTGCCTGTTTTACGGTTTAAGTTAACCACGAATTTGAGGGCAAAAAAGCTCATTTGCCGACAATACCAAACGAATGGCCGGAGAAATCCTAAAAGATTGAAACCCTAAAATTACCTGAGTTGCATAACGCCCGCTTAAGGGGCAGACAACGCTACTACCAGCTTTCCGCATAACACCATAATCACGAAACCCAACGCATGATAAAAATACCACGCGTTGGCTGTCCCTCTTGAAGCGTTTGTATGCAACTTACGTTAATCTTTCTTATACATAGCAGTTACCGTTCCATTGAATTGATTCTTTGCTATTTCATAATCAGGATTAAATGTCGCTAGATTATGTATACCAACACCAATTGCAGTGAACAAACCTGTAACTTGAGTAATACCAGTAGGTATGGCCATAGCCCCCATTGCTGCACTACGGTACTCTGTATAAACTCGACAGCTCAAACCAAGCTTTTCAATTTCACCCTCTAGTTTGTTAACTACAAACGATATATCTCGAACAGCCACAACTTGAAATGACTTTTCGTTTTAATTAACTCTTGCAGTCCCCCTCTGGCA
>AEZC01000237.1 GCA_000257205.1 Vibrio ordalii ATCC 33509
AACAACCACAAGCTTTGCCTATGAGATTGTAGCTTTTTACATCGACCTTTGTATCGCTGAACGACTATCCCACTGCCTTTTTGCAGCCAGTGGTCAAAGGATTTTCGAAGTCGATTCATGCGGCGAATATACTGTTCGTACTGGATTTCTGTATTTTCCAAACGGTGACGTATTCTAAAAACCATATTGGCGAGCAGTGTTAGCCGTTGTCCAACGAGA
>AEZC01000238.1 GCA_000257205.1 Vibrio ordalii ATCC 33509
ACTAAAAAAATATTATTAATTTTTACTCTTCTATTGCCATTCTATGCTTTCTCCGGAACACAAACGGGTAAAGTCGCTTGGATTGTTGTTAGGGCATCCGATGGCTTGGTCTATTTTGGTATTGAGGGCTCGCCAGCTTCAGGTAAGCCACAATGTGCAACACATAGTTATTGGATGATCCGTGATGAAAACTCTAATGTAGG
>AEZC01000239.1 GCA_000257205.1 Vibrio ordalii ATCC 33509
GGGTATAGTTACCATCAATTAAATGAGAAACTGGCACTGCATGCCAGCGTGAACTGGACAGATTGGAGCTCATTCAAGGAACTGACTGCCGTATTCCCAGAGAAGTCAGATCTGATCAAATCAGAAAACTGGGAAGATAACTACCGCTTTGCCTTAGGTGCGACTTACCAATACACGACGCTAAGATCGCTCTGCGTACAGGTATTGCGTACGACACATCAGCAGTGGACGATAAAAACCGCACAGCAACAATCCCAGAGACTGACCGAACTTGGCTTAGTATCGGTGCAAGTTACGTTGCCACACCACAGCTAACACTTGACGCTGGCTTTACCTATATTTTTGCAAAAGATGCCACGATCAACGAACCAAGAGATGCCTCTGATGCTACTTCAGCACAAATTGGTGGTGCATTTAATGGTGAAGTAACGGGCAATGTTTGGCTTATCGGCGTACAAGCTAATTACCGCTTCTAAACTCATTAGAAACACTCCAGAAGGCCAGAGCACTGCTCTGGCTTTTTTATTCCTTGTAATTTCGATGGTTTTTGCTGCCGAGTAGTTGAGCTATGATAGCGGCAACGCTATTAATGAACAGGATTGAGCATGTCGACTGAAGAAATTAAAAATGAACGCCATAAAGCGAGACAACAGAAAGTAAAAGAGCAAGTCGATGCACGAATTGCCGCGGCCCAGCAAGAGAAAGGGTTGTTATTGATCATTACCGGCAATGGCAAAGGGAAATCTACCTCAGGTTTTGGCACCATTGCGCGCGCTGTCGGCCACGGTTTGAAATGTTCGGTAGCCCAGTTCATTAAAGGCACCTGGGAAAACGGTGAACGTAATCTGCTTGAAAAACTGGGCGTCGAATTTCAAGTCATGGCGACGGGCTTTACTTGGGAAACGCAAAACAAAGAAGCCGATACCGCAGCGGCGCAAGGGGTTTGGCAAGAGTGCAAACGCATGCTTAAAGATGAGTCGATTGATGTGGTGTTGTTTGATGAGCTGACCTACATGGTGAGCTATGGCTATATCGAATTAGACGAAGTGATTGAAGCCTTAACAACACGGCCAGCAATGCAGTCAGTGGTGATCACGGGCCGAGGAGCACACCGCAGCTTGATTGAAATCGCCGATACGGTGTCGGAAGTCAAAAATGTGAAACACGCCTTTGAGTCGGGCATCAAAGCACGAAAAGGCATCGACTGGTGATAAAAAAGCCTCCTCTAAATTGAGGAGGTTTGATCAATCATAATCAAATCAACCCAGTAAATTACTTAAAAAGACTTTTTAATAAGCCATCAACCGCTTTCTTAGTTTTCTCATCTTTTATCTCAACGCCGAGCTTCTCCAAGCCACGGTCAATCTCTTTTTCCGCTTTTTGTCTTAACACATCATCAAAAACCAATTTGAATTTAGGATCGCTCCATTGCCCTGAGATGTTGATAGGAATCGTGACGTCTCGCAACTCATCAATGTCTTTGCCACCTTGCCCCTCTAGCGTTCCTACCACATAAGTGCTCACCAAAAAATCAACCGTTTGTTGCAGATAATTCGCTTTACCCTCACCACGAATACGCAACAGTGGTGATTGCATAGCGAGGTTATTGGTGGTGACTTCCCCTTTATTCAATTTCAGCGTAGCGGTCATGGCGCTAAAATCGGTTTTCTTCACTGGGTCGTCATCCACTTTCTTACCTTTAATTTTGGCGTAATTGCTACGGATAAGGTGAGCGACGTTAATACCGTTGACTGCACCATCGGCAAAGTTGATGTTCACGGTTCCGACAAGGTTTTGTTGAATGCCCGTTGGCGTCAAACTGCGGCCTTTTACGTCCACATCGATGTTACCCGTGCCTTGTAACATCTCATTATTGAGTACATCTTTTAATAGCGGCAGCACCTGTACTCCCTTAACGCTTTTTTTAGCGCTATAAGTGGCAGGTACTTTGGTTGCATCCAGTTGAGCGGTCGCCTGAATAGTGCCTTGGTAAAGGTTGGCACTGAATGAGGTTAAATTCACGATGCCACGATCGACACTAAAGCTGGTTTGCACATTCTGTAATCGAGCATTATTAGCTTTGAACTTGTCTATGGTGACCTTGCCTTGCACATCCAACGTTTTTAATGCACTGAGATCCGGTTCAACTTCAGCACTCACCGTAGCAGGTGCAGCTGACGTTGAGCCTGACGATGCCTTACTTTCACTCACGGCACTGCTTGCCGTTGCTGGATTCGCAAGCCCTAAAAATTCATCCAAATCGATATTTGGGCTATGCATATTGAAGCGGATTTTAGGGATCTCAGCCAACGTCACTTTGACATCACCATCAAATTCTAATGCATTTGCGGTTAATTTACTGAGTAAGACATCCAGTTGGTTTTTAGAGAGATCAAAACGAATGTTCGAAGTTAAACCGATCTGCATGGGGCTTTGTGGCAAACTGGTTCCTTCTAGATTGGTATCCAGCACCAGCGTATCAATCTTCACCAAGCTCATGGCTTTATCGAGAGTCAGTTGCGCACTCCCCTTCGCATCAAGTTTTAAATCCGCTACCTTTCCTTTCACGCTGAATGACAGCGCATTCTTCTTACCAAACTCGAACGTGGCTAATTCAATCTTCGCAGAATCAATCTGGTTTGATGGGTCACTAAAGCTCGCATCAAGCACAACGTTCTTCAGCGCATAATCCTTGAAACCGGCGGCTAATTTGAATTCAGCTCGCCCTTCTGCGGCAAAGATTTGTTGGTTATTTTTACCTTTGGCGGCAAAAGTCGCTGACGTCCATTTGTCCACCGCAAACTCTGAAAGATTGACCGCCACGTCATACAGCTTGGTATGTGTACCGGCTTTGCGGTCTTGTATTTCCAGTAATGCGTTTTCGACGCTAACGCCCGCTAAGTTAATCGTCCACTCTTGAACAGGGTTGCTCGCATTGACGCTGCTTGTCTCTTCTTGTGCCTGTTTTGTTTCGTTTACGGCGGAAGAGGCGACTGGTTGAGGCGCGGCTTGAGTTAAGCTATCTAAGTTTGAACGGCCATCTTTAAGGGTTTCAAGATGGAACTCTGCCCCATTTAGGCGGATATTGCCAATTTCCAGTTGCTTATCCAGCAATGGCATCACCGAAATTTCAATGCCAACTTGATCGACTTTAAACAGGTTTGGAGCGCTGAAACCTTGTGGGTTTCTGAGTTCAGTTTGGCCCAGCTCAAAGCCAAGCGAAGGGAAGAAACTCCAACTGATATCTCCTTCAATGACTAAGTCCAACCCCGTTTTCTGTTTGGCTTGTTCTACAATCAAGGGCTTAAATTGGTTAGGATTGACCAACAGGACAAGTGCGAGCGCGGCAGCGATTAACGCACCGATAATAATGGCAATGAAAAGAAACAGTTTTTTCATCAGCTTTTTCCTTGCTTAATTAGAAAAAGAAAGTGGCACCTAAAGTGCCACTTGTCTGCTTAAAAATAAAGACCACAAAAGTTAAGATTTCAACAATTTCGCGATGTGGGCTTTTAATACATCAATGGCGATACGGTTTTTACCGCCACGAGGAACGATAATGTCCGCGTACTGTTTTGACGGTTCGATAAACTGCATAAACATAGGGCGAACCGTTTTTTGGTATTGCTTCAATACCGAATCCATGGTGCGGCCGCGCTCTTCTACATCACGCTTCACTCGGCGTAATAAACAGATATCCAGCGGAGTGTCCATAAATACGGTCGCATGCATTAAGTCACGTAAACGTGGGTCTGTCAGCAATAAAATACCTTCTAAAATAATCACTTTCTTGGGTGTTAATAGCGTTGTATTCGCGGTGCGAGTATGCTCAGTGTAGCTGTACTCTGGCACTTCAACCGCTTCGCCACGGGTTAATTGTTCTAAATGTTGGCAAAGTAGATCATGGTCAAGTGCATTCGGGTGGTCGTAGTTTGTCTTAACGCGCTCTTCCATACTGAGATGGCTTTGGTCGTTGTAATAGCAATCTTCCGTAATCACACCAATTTGGTGGTCGCCTACTTTGGCACGAAGTTCGTTATAAATCGTGCTTGCAATCAGGCTTTTTCCAGAAGCTGAAGCGCCAGCAATACCTACGATGACGCATTGATTATTCTCAGACATTATTTTTGCACCCGGTGATGGTTTGGTGATGAAAATAGATAAACTGGCCGATTATAGGGACTTCAACCCCCTGATACCAGTCTCGATTTGGACTTTGGAAGAGGTTTGAATAACAAACTACCAAGCAAACGTTTCCGTCGTATTTCAGAAAAGATCACTACAGTGCTACTTTCATAGCACTGCGAATCAACACTAGTCTACTAATGTAAAACTGATTGCATCCGGCTTAGGCTTTCCTTGCCAATATAGGCTTGAACAGACTCGTTCCGCCAGTTGAAGGTAACGCTGTGTATGCTCACTTTCTGGCTGAGCAACCACGGTAGGGCAACCTTGGTCGATGTCTTCACGCAGGGCAATGTGCAGGGGAATTTGTGCAAGCAGCGCCAACCCATATTCACTGGCCAGTTTCTGCGCGCCACCGACACCAAAGATATGCTCTTTCTCTCCACAATGACTGCAGATGTGATAGCTCATATTTTCAATAAGCCCGATAACCGGAACGTCGACTTTTTCGAACATGGCCGCCCCTTTGCGCGCATCCGCTAGTGCCAGATCTTGCGGAGTGGTGACGATCACCGCGCCCGTTACCGGAATTTGTTGTGACAAGGTGAGTTGAATATCACCTGTCCCCGGTGGCATGTCGATGACCAGATAATCCACATCTGGCCACTCGGTTTCATTGAGCAGTTGCGCCAGTGCTTTCGATGCCATCGGCCCGCGCCAAATCGCCGCTTCAGATTTATCAACCAAATAGCCAATCGAATGGCTGAAAATGCCAAATGCCTCAACTGGCTGCATCCACTTATTATCACGCACATCTGGCTTTGCTTCTTGCTTGCCAAGCATCATCGGCACTGAAGGGCCATAAATATCCGCATCCAACAAGCCAACTTTCGCCCCAGATTGAGCAATGGCTAGAGCAAGATTGACGGCTGTGGTTGATTTGCCGACGCCCCCTTTGGCTGAAGTCACCGCAATAATATTTTTAACACCATTAACACTATGAGCGACCGTCGTCGCTAGCGCTTTCGGCGCAATGATTATCTCAACACTGAATGGGGAAAGCGCATCGGTTTGCTGCTTGGAGACGACCCATTCGGAAAGCTCATCCAGAAAATTTTTAGCGGCAAATGGAATATGAACCGTCAAACGTCCCGCTGTTGTAACCGAAACCCAATGCGGTTGGTTTGCCCACCCCGCAATAAGATGAGGGTGTTCAAATTGGTTTAACCAATCGCAAAAATCTTGTTTAGATGTGAACGGCTGCATAGCTTCTCCTTTTTGCTCATGCTATCACTCTCTATTGTCAGACTGAACCCCAAAAAAGTTGCGGGATTCCTTAGGCTCACGCCTTGGAGTCGCTCGCTGCATAAGGTAGTATTGGTCTCTATTTTTCATACCTATCAAAAAAGCGAATATTAAGTATGGCGACTGACCCAAGAAAAGTTTCTTCAAGGAAACTGCTGGTAACTTGTGCCCTTCCGTACGCTAACGGTTCGATCCACCTTGGTCATATGCTTGAGCATATCCAAGCTGACATTTGGGTTCGTTACCAACGCCTACGCGGCAACACTGTAAACTTCATCTGTGCAGACGATGCTCACGGCACGCCAATTATGCTTAAAGCACAACAGATGGGTATTACACCTGAAGAGATGATCGCCGCAGTAAGTGAAGAGCACCAAAAAGATTTTGCAGGTTTTGATATCAGCTTTGACAATTATCACAGCACTCACAGCGAAGAGAACCGCGAGCTGGCTTCTCACATTTATCTTGAGCTGAAAAAAAATGGCTTCATTTCAAGCCGCACCATTTCTCAGCTGTTTGACCCAGAAAAAGAGATGTTCTTGCCTGATCGCTTCGTGAAAGGCACTTGCCCAAAATGTAAGTCAGAAGATCAATACGGTGATAACTGCGATGCGTGTGGCGAAACCTATAGCCCAACAGAGCTTATCAACCCGAAATCGGCCGTTTCTGGCGCGACGCCAGTAATGAAAGATTCTGAACATTTCTTCTTTGACCTTCCTCAATTTGAAAGCATGCTCAAAGAGTGGACTCGCTCTGGATCGCTACAAACAGAAACCGCCAATAAAATGCAAGAGTGGTTCGAAGGCGGCCTGCAACAGTGGGATATTTCACGTGATGCGCCATACTTTGGCTTTGAAATCCCCGGCGAAAAGAACAAATTCTTCTACGTGTGGTTAGACGCGCCTATCGGCTACATGGGTTCATTTAAAAACCTATGTAACAAACGCGATGACTTAGACTTTGACGAATACTGGAATAAAGACAGTAAAACCGAACTGTACCATTTCATCGGTAAAGATATTGTTTACTTCCACAGCCTATTCTGGCCAGCGATGCTTGATGGCAGTGGTTTCCGTAAGCCTAATAACGTCTTCGTGCACGGTTATGTCACAGTTAATGGCGCGAAGATGTCGAAGTCTAAAGGAACGTTTGTCAAAGCAAGCACTTACTTAAACCACCTAGACCCAGAATGCTTACGCTACTACTACGCCGCAAAACTCAATAGCCGCATCGACGATCTTGATTTAAACCTTGAGGATTTCACCCAACGTGTGAACGCCGATGTGGTCAATAAAATCGTCAACCTTGCATCGCGTAATGCAGGCTTCATCACCAAACGTTTTGAAAATCAGTTGTCTGCAACCTTTGCCGAACCAGAGCTGTACGCAGAATTTGCCGCAGCAGCGGATCGCATTGCTGATCTTTACGAAAGCCGTGAATTTAACCGTGCCATTCGTGAAATCACCGCATTGGCGGACAAAGCGAACCAATACGTGGATGAAAAAGCGCCTTGGGTTGTGGCTAAACAAGAGGGTCAAGAGCAAGAGCTACAAGACATTTGCTCAGTGGGTATCAACCTATTCCGCGTGTTAATGACTTACTTAAAACCTGTGATGCCAGAACTAGCGGCGCGAACCGAAGCATTCTTAAACCAAGAACTCACTTGGGAAGGCGTACAAACACCATTAACAAGCCATACGCTCACGCCATTCAAAGCGCTGTTTAATCGCATTGATCCGAAACACGTTGAAGCGATGATTGAAGCGTCTAAAGAAGAAGCGGCAGCAGAAAAAGCCGCGATTGAGAGCGCGCAACCAACCACAGTTGAAACTGAGCTAAGTAAAGACCCTATTGCTGCTGAAATCGAATTTGATGATTTTGCCAAAGTGGACTTACGCGTCGCTAAGATCATCGCTTGCGAAGCGGTGCCAAAAGCAGATAAATTGCTTAAATTCCAATTGGATATTGGTGGCGAAACTCGCCAAGTGTTTTCAGGTATTAAAGCCGCTTATTCACCCGAGGAGTTAGTAGGCAAGTATACTGTCATGGTAGCGAACCTCAAACCGCGTAAAATGAAGTTTGGCATGTCAGAAGGCATGATCTTAGCCGCAGGCCCGGGTGGCAGCGAGCTATGGATCCTTGAGCCACATGAAGGTGCTCAAGCTGGCATGCGCGTACTGTAATACATCAATCTTCACGATGATCATCCCCGGCATGCTCTGTGCTGGGGATTTTTTATTTCCCCACTGACTAAAACCGATCGACCCTGCTCACACTTTTAGTTCAAAATGCACTAATAAGATGCATCACTTCAACGCGCAAATGCATAACCCATTGAATTTAAACAAATAAAAAACTGGCATTAACCCTGCTAACTCTAGATTGGTATAACATTAACAAGGAGTTGGTTATGTTTGTTTTTATCTCAATGCTTATCTCTATCGGTATATTGTGGCTGATGTTTTATCTGGCAAAACAGCGTGAATCCACATTACAACGTAAATATCAACTGCTGATCGACCTTCGCCAGCTACTGTTTTTATGCCGTCAGCACCGTAGCATTACTCACCAAGCTTTGGCTTTAGGTCAAAGGCGTGATACTGAGCTCAGTGAATTACACGATACGCTGTATGACAACAGTAATCACTTAATTGCTATCGCACACTTTGATAACAAACCAATGTACCGTGTGCTGCAAATTAAGCTTAAAGCGCTCATCAAGGAGTGGCCAGAGCACTCTGTGGCTCGCAACCAGATGATGCATGGCAAGACGATTCGCCACTGTATGTTCTTAATGGATGAGGTAATGCTGGCTTGGTTGGTGGAATCCAACCGCGAAGATCTCAGCGATGAATACCATATTAATTGGCAACAGGTCATTGATGCGATGGACGCGCTAACTCAGTTGCGCATCAGCATTGATGAAATGGATACTCAAGATGGCCGCATACGCTTGCAGCATTATAGTGAGGTTGTCAGGCGTAGGATCAATCAACTCGCCTTAATCAGCCCTTTAACGGTAGCTTCGCCAAGCTGCTAAGCCGCGCTGCATAGCCTGAGCGAACTGCATGATCATCCTGCCTTTCAAATAGAAGCTGGCGCGATGTACCAAATCACTTCGGATATTTCACTCAGCATCTCTCACGTTTACGACCAGATGCTCAGCGACTTAACCGAGAGCTTGTACATTCCGTTGCCTAAATTGGCGATTGCTTAGTGAGTAATTGTTTAGCGGGTGACTGTTTGACTGGTGATTATTTAGAAAGTAAAAAAGGCCACCTTATTCAAAAGTGGCCTAATCACTCACCGTGTACATAGATACAGTGTAAATTCAGAACTCAATTACAGCATTTTACGCGCCGCTTCGACAACCACTTTGATTGAACGAGCCTCGGTCTCTTTGAGTGTCGCGTGATCTGGGATCTCTTTTTGAGTACGGTTGATGATCACACCCGCCACACAACCTGCTTTCAAACCTGAGCTCGCACACATGGTTAGCAAAGTGGCGGATTCCATCTCAAAGTTCAATACGCCCATGTCTTGCCACTCTTTCATTGAGCCTTGGAAACGGCGCACAACACGACCAGTGAAGGTGTCATAACGCTCTTGGCCTGGGTAGAAAGTATCACTTGATGCGGTAACGCCCATGTGCACGGTTGCACCACTTTCCACTACAGCCGCTTTCATTGCAGTGGCGACATCGAAATCAGCCACAGCAGGGAATTCCATTGGCGCAAAGTGCAAACTTGCACCGTCAAGGCGCACCGAACCTGTGCTGACAATCATATCACCCACATTGACATGAGGTTGGATTGCACCAGTAGTACCTACGCGTAGGAAAGTACGCACGCCAAGTTGAGCAAGCTCTTCAACCGCAATAGACGTAGAAGGACCACCGATACCAGTAGAACAAACAACGACTGGCTTACCGTCTAACTCTGCGCGGTACACAGTGTATTCACGGTGGCTAGCAAGAAAGACTGGATTTTCCATCTCTTCAGCGATTTTTTGTACGCGGGCTGGATCCCCAGGGATAATGGCCAAAGTAGCACCATTCAGATCGGCTTCGGTAACACCTAGATGGAAAACGGCTTGAGACATAAGTGACTCCTTATTGCGGCTTGTTCAGCTCATAGATATACATCGAGTATGCAGCTACTCTAGCGGACCATGCACCAACAAAGAGTGATCAAATTCACAATGAATGACGCAATGTAACGAACACATTCTCATAAAAACGGCTTGCATCACAAAAAACAGCAAGATTGATGAAATAACACCCAACCCTAAAAGATGATTTCCAATACTGCGTAACAAAATACAAGCGCAATATCGACGCATTTCACACTATTACCACAATAGGGTGCAAACCCAACAGGCATGAGAGATAACGACTCGCCATGCCTTACTGAGCTTTTTGGTTTTTAGCCTCGGACTATTTTTTAAATTTCAATAGACGCAACGCATTGAGCGTTACTAACGCGGTAGCTCCACTATCGGCCAGCACCGCCACCCATAAGCCCGTAATACCGAGTAAACTCGTGACTAAAAAGATACTTTTTAAGCCTAGCGCTAGCGTGACATTCTGGCGAATATTGGCGAGTGTAGCTTGTGATAGCTCGATCATGGTGGCGAGCTCGGCCAATCGATTATGAGTAATTGCCGCATCGGCCGTTTCCAACGCAACATCGGTACCACCCCCCATCGCAATACCAATGCTGGCCGCTTTCATTGCAGGCGCATCATTAATGCCATCCCCGACCATCGCCACCTGTTTTCTCTGCGCCAACTGTTGAATGTATTCCACTTTATCTTGCGGTAATAAACTGGCTTTGAAATCTATCCCTAATTGAGCGCTCATCGTCGCAGCGCTTCTAGGGTTATCGCCAGTGAGCATAATAGTGTCGATCCCCAAACGGCGCAGTGCTTCAATGGCGGCTTTGGCATCTTCACGCAAGGTATCTTGCCATGCAATTAAACCAACAATGCTCTCTTGCTCAAAAACCACCACCACTGTTTTGCCTTGCATCTCTAGCGCTTCCACTTGCGCGCTAAATGCATCAGAAAACGCAACATTCGCTTTGCTTGGCGCTAATACGCGCAGTGATTTCCCTTCCACAACCCCTGAAACCCCACTGCCAACTAACGCTCGCTTCTCTATCGATTCTGGAATGGGCAAAGCCATTGCTTGCACTTTTTTCACTAAAGAGGTTGCCAGAGGATGGCTCGAGCCCATTTCAACCGCTGCGACATAGCGCAATAATTGCTCCTCATTCCAGCCATTGAGCGCAACCATATCCGTGACTTCCGGTTTACCTTTAGTCAAAGTGCCTGTTTTATCAAAAGCAATACTCTCTATTTTCCCAAGCTGTTCGAGCGCCGCGCCCCCTTTGATCAACGCACCACGACGCGCCGCTGCGGCAAGGCCAGAAGTAATGGCCGCGGGAGTTGAGATAACCAACGCACATGGACAAGCAATCAGCAGTAAGGCTAAGCCACGGTAAACCCATGTTTCCCATGGCTGCGCAAACAGTGTCGGCGGTATCACAACCACGGCTAATGAAACCAACATCATTAATGGGGTATACCAACGGCTAAATTTATCAAGAAAACGTTCTAATGGCGCTTTGCGAGATTCCGCTTCTTCAATCAGATGTAAAATGCGATCGATCGCATTTTCACCCAGTTTGGAGGTAATAGTAAAACGCACCACCTGATCCGCAACCACAGCACCCGCCATGACATTATCACCTTGATAACGTTCGACAGGCAGTGATTCGCCCGTTAACGCACTCTCATCAAAGCTGGCCGACGCTTCGTGCAATTGACCATCCGCAGGTAGCCGAGAGCCGGGAGAAACTTCCACTACATCCCCCGGTTTTAGCTCATGTGCTGCCACCGTGATGCGTTCTCCTGCCACAATTTTTGTTGCCGTTTCAGGCACCAGTGCCATTAAAGCTTGTACACCGCTACGCGCTTTAGAAGCGGCAAAAGCTTCTAGCCGTTCTCCGATGAGGAAGAGTAATAGCACCATCGCCGCTTCAACCGTTTCACCAAGATAGAGCGCTCCGAGCGCCGCAACGCTCATTAAGGTTTCAATCGCAAAGGGTGTGCCTGAGCGTGCCAGTTGAATCGCTTTTTTGCCGATAGGATACAAACCTGCAAGGCAGGTCAAAATGAACATCCCATCGCTGATTTGAGGGAAATAAGGCTGCACAATAGCGGCGAGTATCATAGCGCCAGCAATGGAGAGGATCTGCGCGTTCTGTTTTATGACCGACTTCCAGTCACTATGAATGGGGGCAGAAACTGGATTAGCCGCATCAATGCGGTGAGCCGTAAAACCTGCGTTACGAACCGCTTGCTCTATTTCAAGCGCTACCTCTTCGGTATTAAACTTAACCACCAATTTTTCAGTGGCAAACAGCACTTTGGCGTCGATCACATTACCCACTTTTTTAAGCGCCGTTTCAACCTTACGTGCGCAAGATGGGCAATCCATCCCTTCAATTTTCCAGCTTTGGTTAAACTGTGTTTCAACTGGCGTGAGCTGCGCGGGTTCATCATCAGGATCATTGCTGGCGCAGTCTTGTGACCCGCAGCACGCCTCTTCATCTGAATTAACGCCTGCTGCTTTAATCGCGTTAATTTTGAGGCTAGCGCATGACACCGGCTGCGGGTTTGCCATGCCGTTTTTTGTAGAGCAGCAAGCTTGATGTTTTGTACACATAGGATTCTCCTTCTCTGATGCACAAAGCTTAAACCTTGGAGTCAACTCTAATGTCAAGCGCCTTTTTATTAAACCTGCACTTAACGCACATTCACCTTGATTCGATGAAAAAGAGGTGCACTGCACCTCTAGAATTTTATTTATTACTGCTGATATACCCAAACAACTTGGAGTTGCAGGTAGGGGCAAGTGAGTGAGTCCCCATGAGCATAGGCAAACTATGTGATTGGGGTGAACGAACGTAGCCAACACCGCTGCAGCTTCAAGTAGGAAGGGTATAGTTCGCTATGTTGGCTTTTTAAAACAGTGCGTTAAGTTTTTCCCTAATGCTCTCAGTACATCTCTGCGCGTAATAATGCCAACCAGTTTTCCTTGATCGATCACGGGATAAACTTTCGGTTTCCCTACTTTCATCATGTCTGCTAGCTCAATAATCGTGGTGTCTGATGAAACGGACAACACTTCAGGGTGCATGCAATCACGGACTAAATTCGTGTCTTCGCAGAAGTAGCTCACCTTTACTAATTTATCGAGCAAATCTTGCTCTGATAGGAACCCAATAACTTGCTCTTGGTCGTTAATCACAGGACCACCAAGATGCTCCGAACGCATCACTTTTTCTAAAGCCGCAGTCATCGACATGTCCGGTTTGAAGGTGATGGCTTGTAATGTCATATAATCTTTAACGATTAGCGATTGCATATCTGTCTCCTTACTTGCAACGTTATGCTGCCTTAACTTAAGTGTTGCCTAATTTCGCAATTTTACTAAATGGAAAAAATCAATTTTGCTCATCGGCACAAACTATCGATATTACAAATAGTTAATTTTTATCAAGGAGAAACAGTAAAATCTTTTATCACAGCGTCTCATCTTTGAATCAAACAACTCGTTAAGAACACGATATCTCGCAAGATTTTACAGTTAATATCATTTATATGTTAAATATTGACCATTGTATTAATAAGGACTGAGCATGGTGAATTCGTCACTGTTTTCCGAGATTATAGAAAACCCAGCACTGATGCGCAGCTTGTTGGAGTCATTACCAGAACCCACTTTTCTGATTAACCGTGATGCCATATATGTGGAGGCTTTAGGGGGAACCGATCGCAATCGCCACCATGATCCTACGACTTTAATTGGCCTAAGCCTATATCAGGTATTACCCGAAAACAAAGCCGCTTGGTTCCATCAAATTATCCAAGAAGTGGTTGATAGCGGACAAATGCAAGAGTTTGAGTATGATCTCGACCTAAGAGTGATAGCTCAATTTAAAGACGGCTCTGGCCCTCTCGATATTCAGTTTTTTAACGCATTGGTCATTCCGCTGAAAAATACTGAGTACGTGCTATGGATTGTGAGAAATATTACCGCTTATAAGCGTACGTTAGAGCGGCTTTCTATACACCAACTTGAGTTAGAAAAACTGACCAATGTGGATCACTTAACTCAGGTCTATAACCGTTATGCGATGGACTCATTGCTGCCCAAAGCGTTAGATAAGATCAAGCGTGAGCAAAGTAGTGCTGCAATTTTCATGATCGACTTAGATTGTTTCAAAGAATATAACGACCACTATGGTCATGTGAATGGCGATGACGTACTTCGTAAAATAGCGAGTACACTGCAACATTGGAAAGGCACAGATGACCTCTGCTTTCGTTATGGAGGAGATGAATTTCTACTGTTTATTGCGGATATTGATATTAAACAGTGCGAGCAAAAAGCATTGCAACTACTTAATCAAGTGAGAGAGCTGCAAATTCCTCACCGCTATTCTCGTGTGTCGTCTTATGTATCGATTACTATCGGCATTCAATATTGCGAACAGATACCGACTGGCATAACGCCAGAACAGTTTGTATCAACGGCCGATAAAGCGCTGTTTCACGCGAAGAATCAACAGCGCGGAACTATTCATATACTCCACAAAACTTAGTCTCATATACTCCAGAAAACTTAGTCGATGGTGTGATGATTGGCCCAACGCTGAGCAGCTTGGGCATCTGAATCTCGAGACTCAACCCAACGTGTTTGTTCGGTGGTGCGCTCTTTCTTCCAAAACGGTGCTTTGGCTTTAAGGTAATCCATAATGAATTCACAGGCTTCAAAAGCCGCACCACGATGTGGGCTCGACACGCCCACAAACACGATTTGATCACCAATATCTAAATCACCGATTCGATGGATCACACGGATTTTTTGCACTGGCCATCGTGCCTGCGCCTGATCACAAATGTCACTCAAGGCTTTTTCTGTCATCCCTGGGTAGTGCTTAAGCGTTAAGCCAATAACATTATCACCTAAATTCATATCACGAACTTTGCCAATAAAGGTAACCACAGCACCAGCAGAACTACCTTGCGACAAATCACGGTATTCTGCATCTACCGAGAAATCTGATATTTGAACAGAAATACGACTATCCATCACTAGCCTCCGGTTACTGGAGGAAAAAAGGCCACTTCATCACCATCACTTAACGGGTAATCAAAGGCAACGATGGTTTGATTGACTGCCACCAGCAGTTTTCCCGGTTGCAAAGCTAAATCCCATTTCCCAGGCTGCGAGGCTAAGTGGCTACGCAGCGCTTCAACCGTAGCAAACTGTGCCTTGAGTTGAATGCTGTCTTGGCCGATCAACTCACGAGTTTGAGCAAAAAAGAGGACATTAATCATGCGTGACCTTTTGTTGTGGCTGAGCGCTAAAGTAACCAGATTTCCCGCCGCTTTTTTCAAGTAAGCGCACTTGTTCAATCACGATGTCTTTTTGTACTGCTTTACACATGTCGTAAATGGTTAACGCCGCCACCGATGCCGCGGTTAAGGCTTCCATTTCAACCCCTGTTTTACCGGTTAATTTACACAATGATTCAATTCGAACTTTGCTTTGTGCTTCGATGGCTTCAAGCTGCACTTCTACTTTAGTAAGCAGCAATGGGTGACACAGTGGGATCAAATCCCACGTTTTCTTCGCCGCTTGAATGCCCGCAATTCTTGCGGTGGCAAACACATCACCTTTGTGGTGTTGCCCAGAAAGGATCAGTTGCAGCGTTTGTGGTGACATCTTCACAAAGGCTTCCGCACGTGCTTCACGTACGGTTTCAGCCTTGGCCGAGACATCAACCATATTGGCTTCGCCTGAGGCATTAATATGAGTAAATTCGCTCATTGAAACCCCGTTAAACCGAAAGATGTGGCATAAAGTTGCACGGGCGATGGCTGGCATCTAACTGCTGTTTGATGATTTTTGTCCAACCGGTTTTACACGCTCCTGTTGAACCTGGCATGGCAAAAATAACCGTATGGTTGGCAAAACCTGCAATGGCGCGAGACTGAATGGTTGAAGTGCCAATTTCATCGTAAGAGACCAATCGGAACAGCTCGCCAAAACCTTCCACTTCTTTATCAAACAAGGGCTTTAATGCCTCTGGTGTGCTGTCGCGTGAGGTAAAACCCGTTCCACCCGTGATCAGCACGGCTTGCACGTTTTCATCCGCGATCCACTGAGAAACAATCGCGCGAATTTTATACTGATCATCAATAACAATCTGCTTATCGGCCAGAATGTGTCCCGCTTGTTGAAGTTGCTCAGCTAAGTAACCGCCTGAAGTATCGTTTTCTTCAGTACGTGTATCGGAAACCGTCAGTACGGCAATATGTGCTGGTTGAAATGCGCTTTCTGCGTGACCCATGTGTTCACCTACTGTTCAAATGTGTACCCACATCACCCGCTAAACAATAGCCAGTGACAAAAAGAATTTAGCCGCCATTAGCCGCCAATGGAGGCGAGATTAGGTGTCATACCCGTATTGCCATCTTGTAAAAAATGGCTGACCGACTTGGTCTGTAATTGCGCTTGAATGCGCTCAATTAAGGCTTGCTGTTGATTATCTTGAGCGAGCAGATCGCGCAATTCAACGCCTTGATCACCGAAAAGGCACAGGTGTAACTTCCCCTTTGCCGAAACACGTAAGCGGTTGCAGCTATGGCAAAAGTTTTTCTCATACGGCATGATAAGGCCGATTTCACCTTGGTAATCGGCATGAACAAATACTTGCGCTGGCCCATCATTGTGAGCTCGGGTTTTCAGCACCCAACCATTGGCAATCAGTTGATTACGAATAGCAACACCTGAAATATGGTGACGCTCAAACAGCGAGTCCATTTCACCAGTTTGCATTAGTTCAATAAAACGAAGTTGAATAGGGCGATGTTTAATCCAATCTAAAAAAGCAGGTAACTGCTGATGATTAAGGTCTTTTAACAGCACAACGTTGACTTTAACTTGCTGGTAACCGACTTCAAAAGCGCGATCAATCCCCGCCATCACTTGCGTAAATTTGTTTTCACCCGTGATTTGGTGGAACATTCTTGGATCAAGACTATCGACACTGACATTGATATGCGTTAACCCAGCCGATTGCCAACCTTGTACTTGTTTGGCCATACGGTAACCGTTGGTGGTGGTCGCCACTTTCTCTATACCAGCGGTATTCGCTACACAAGCAATAATGTCGTTAAAGTCTTTACGCAAAGTCGGCTCCCCCCCTGTGATGCGTACTTTCGACGTACCACAGTCGGCAAACGCTCGCACGACGCGTTGTATTTCAGGAAGGGTTAAAAAAGACGAGTTTTTCTGCCCCGAAGGTTGATAACCATCAGGCAGGCAATATGTGCATTTAAAGTTACAGACATCTGTAACAGATAAACGTAAATAATAAAATTTACGTTGGAATCTATCTTCGAACTGTTGCGCCACGGAACACCTTTCCAAATACGGGAGGCATAATCATTTCCAATTATGCCCTTGTGGTATTAGACCACTGGCTTAACCACCCTATCTCACAAAAATGAGACTTAGCCAGTTAAGCTCGGAGCTATGGCAGCCGTTGAGGTAGTATAATCAACTATCTCTACAGCAGCTGATAAGTAAAATACTTAATATTAGTAAGTGATTCTACCCTTATCGTAAAAAAAAAGAGTCCATTACCCAATTTACCTCCTAATGAGTATGGGTTGTGAACAAGCTGATTTAAATTGTAGTTAATTATTAAAAAATAAGAAGAACAGATGACTCTATACACTTCAAAGAAAGTCGTCGCCATTGGCGGAGGACATGGGCTTGGACGCATGCTAGCGGCGTTAAAAGATTTTGGATCGAATGCGACAGGGATTGTAACCACCACAGATAACGGCGGTTCCACCGGACGCATTCGCCACTGCCAAGGTGGCATTGCATGGGGCGATACACGTAACTGTATCAACCAGTTGATCACTGAGCCTTCCATCAGTTCGATGATGTTTGAATATCGCTTTAAAGGTGCGGGAGAACTCAATGGCCATAACCTCGGTAATTTGATGCTAACGGCATTAGATAACCTATCTGTGCGCCCTTTAGACGCGATCAACTTGATCCGCAACATGCTCAAAGTCGATGTTAATATTTTACCTATGTCAGAGCATCCTTCTGATCTTAGTGCACTTTCTATGGATGGTCATTGGGTCACGGGTGAAACCAACGTGGACGAGATGACCGAAGATTTAAGGCGCTTAGATTTATCACCCGAAGTGCCAGCAACCAAAGAAACCATACTCACCATCAGTGCGGCAGACTGCATCATCCTTGGCCCAGGAAGCTTTCTCACCAGTGTGATGCCACCACTACTGCTGCCTGAAATTGGCAATGCCATTGAGCAAAATGTAAAAGCAAAGCTGATTTTTGTTGAGAACTTGTCTCCCGAGCAAGGACCTGCTGGTCGCATGTCGCTACGGCAGAAATTGGAATGGTGTGAGCGCGCCTGCCACGGGCGAAAAATCGATGTGGTGATCGGCAATACACCACATCCGGAGCTGGCTGAACACTGGCATTGTGTCACTACAGAGCTCGCATCATCCAATCGTGACTGGCGACACGATCGAGTTAAACTTCAAAAAGCCATTGAGAATCAACTCACAAGTTAATCCATCAAGTGGCAGTTAATCCATCAAGTGGCAATAGCAACGATGCGTCTCTTCGATAAGAGCGCGCATCGCCGCCACTTCTTCAGCCTCATCAAAAATGCAGTTTGCCTTTCCTTTGCTATCAATATCCACGGCCTTAGCGCACAGTCTATCCGCACCAAAACTGGCGGCACTGCTTTTTAGTGCATGGCTGATGTCTTTTAAATATGCGATTTTATCCGGCAGATTTTGATCAGCGAGCTTCTGTGTATAGGCGCTCAGCTCGCTGAGAAAAATATCGAGCAATATTGGCACATTCTCTTCTCCAATTTCTTGAGCCAAATGCGCAATTTTGTTTTTATTGATCAGTTCCATCTCTATGAGTTCTCTCTACTGTTCCACGCTTGCAGCTTGCGGTAGATAGTTGAAGGGCTAACGTCCAAATAACTGGCTGCTTTAGGAATATTGCCATCACACGCTTCTATCGCTTGTTCGATAGCTTGTTTTTCCGTCATCCACAAAGGAAAAATATCGTGCACGGTTATATTTTCCTTGCGTGTTTCGGTCGTTAAGTTGGCTAATCGGATCTTGTTATCCACGACTTGATTCAGTGGTGGGGGTAGCATGCTCAGTTCGATCTCGTTACCGTGGTTCAATACCACCACATTCCGCAACACGTTTTGCAGTTGACGCACATTACCCGGCCATTCATAGCGCGTAAAACGCTCCACAACCTCTGGCGCTAAGCGGACAAAACCTTTGCCTTCTTCTTTAGACATAAAGCCGAGCAAAGAGTAAGCAATTTCAATAACGTCATCGCCTCGCTCGCGTAGCGGTGGTAAATGCAATGGGATCACATAAAGACGATAGTACAAATCTTCACGAAAACGCCCCTCTTGCACCTCTTTCCAAGGATCGCGGTTGGTAGCGCAGACAAAACGGACATCGACACTTTTCATCTTCGATGAGCCCACTTTCTGGAATGTACCCGTTTGGATAAAGCGCAACAGCTTGGTCTGCAAATCCAAATCCATTTCACACAGTTCATCCAAAAACAGTGTGCCACCATCAGCCAACTCGGCAGCACCTTGGCGATCGGTCGCGGCGCCGGTAAATGCGCCTTTCACGTGGCCAAAGAGTTCGCTTTCTATTAAATCTTTAGGAATTGCAGCGCAGTTAATCGCAATGAAGGGCTTATCGCCACGCTTACTGGCCGCATGAATCGCTTCTGCGCACACCTCTTTACCTGTACCACTTTCGCCGGTAATAAAAATACTGGCTTTACTGGAGGCCGCAGAGTCAATGGTTCGATAGACAGATTGCATGGTTTGGCTACTGCCGATAAAACCTTGATAATTCTGGTTACCCGGATTATCCGCCTCGTTTTTCAGTTTGCTAGCTTTACGAATAGCGTTGTTAACCGTGACGCGCAAACGGTCTGCTTCACAAGGTTTGATCAAGAAATCTTGGGCGCCGTGGCGCATCGCTTCCACTGCGGTATCAATGGAACCATGAGCCGTCATGAATATCACAGGCACATTGGGGTATTGATTTCTCACAGCATGTAAAACGTCCATACCCGTCATATCGGGTAACCGAAGATCCAGCAATATGAGATCCGGCTCTCGGTGAGCTAAACTTTCTATCGCATCACGACCAGTACCAACAATATTGATATCGATTTCAAGGGGGGTGAGGTATGAACGATACAGCGCCGCAACGGAAGCCGTATCTTCCACCATCAAAAGGTATTTAGTCTTTTGTAGAGAAAAGTCAGGTTGCATATTCTAGCCATTATTATTTTGCACTTTACCTTAACTATTGCATTAAGGTTCGCATTTTGCAAAATAAAATAACAAAAAGGTGCTAATTCGTTAGTTAATAGCCCTTTTTGCATAAAATTAATTGGCACGATATCTGCTCTATTCAATATGATGGCCTTTAGAGGTCACCTAGCCAACTGACGTTGTTAGTGAATAAGAATAAAGTGTTCACAAAAAATAGCCAATAGAGCCTTTCTATTGGCTATTTTTTTAACTGTTGGTAATGAACTGCTGACGCAGTTTTTCAATTTGGTCACGCTTTTCGGCAGCCAATTCAAATTCTAGGTTTTGTGCGTGTTTGTACATTAGCCCTTCTAGCTTAGCGATCTCTTTTTCCAGTTGTAGCGGCGTGAATACTTCATAGATTTGCGAGCTTTCTGCCACCTTCGACAAAGGCACTTGTTTGTTCGCTCGCTGCTGCTTGGACTTGGTAATATCACCTAACTCCATAATATCTTTGATATTACGTTTCAGCGCCTGAGGTGTTATCCCTTGTTCTTCATTGTGTGCTTGCTGCTTTTCACGACGGCGATCAGTCTCATCCATCGCTTTCTTCATTGAGTTGGTAATACGGTCAGCATAGAGAATCGCTTTGCCTTCAATGTTACGTGCCGCACGGCCAATGGTCTGAATTAATGAACGTTCTGAACGTAGAAAGCCTTCTTTATCCGCATCAAGAATTGCGACGAGAGAGACTTCAGGCATATCCAAACCTTCACGCAGTAAGTTAATACCCACTAACACATCAAACTCGCCTAGGCGAAGGTCGCGAATAATCTCAACCCGCTCAACAGTATCAATATCTGAGTGCAGATATCTGACCTTAACCCCATGTTCATGAAGATACTCAGTTAAGTCTTCAGCCATGCGTTTAGTCAATGTCGTGATCAGCACACGTTCATCTTTCGCTGAGCGAATGCGGATCTCTGACAACACATCATCCACTTGTGTTGCGACTGGTCGCACCTCCAGCACGGGGTCAAGTAACCCAGTTGGGCGCACCACTTGATCGACAATTTGTCCGGCTGATTTTTCTAGCTCATAGTTGCCCGGGGTAGCAGAAACAAAGATCGTCTGCGGCGCAAGTGATTCGAACTCTTCAAACTTTAGTGGGCGGTTATCTAAAGCGGAAGGCAACCGGAAACCAAACTCCACTAACGTTTCTTTGCGTGAACGATCGCCTTTGAACATCGCGCCAATTTGCGGCACGGTTACGTGTGATTCATCGATAATCAGTAAACCGTCATGCGGTAGATAGTCAAACAGGGTCGGAGGCGGCTCCCCCTCTTTTCGCCCACTGAGAGAACGTGAATAGTTTTCAATACCTGAACAAAAACCAAGCTCATTCATCATTTCAATATCAAATTGAGTACGCTGCGATATGCGCTGCTCTTCGAGTAGCTTATTGTTTTCCAACAGATAAGCTTGGCGAGTTCGCAGCTCCTCTTTAATGTGCTCTATCGCATCGACAATGCGCTCTCTTGGCGTAACGTAGTGCGTTTTAGGATAAATAGTATAGCGAGGAAGATCTCGCTGAATCATTGCGCCCGTCAGTGGGTCAAACAAACTGATGCAATCTACCTCATCATCAAACATTTCAACACGCACGGCCGCATAATCCGATTCAGCGGGAAAGATATCGATCACCTCTCCACGAACTCTAAATTGACCACGTTCAAACGCCATATCGTTACGTGTGTATTGGAGCTCGGCTAAACGGCGGATAATGTCGCGCTGATCCATCACATCACCACGGCGAACGTGCAGCATCATTTTCAGATAAGAATCAGGATCACCCAAACCGTAAATCGCCGATACAGAAGCCACAATAATCGCATCTTTACGCTCAAGCAGCGCTTTGGTCGCGGAGAGTCGCATTTGTTCGATGTGTGAGTTAATTGAGGAGTCTTTTTCTATAAAAGTATCGGTAGTCGGCACATAGGCTTCTGGTTGATAGTAGTCATAATAAGAGACGAAATACTCAACCGCATTGTTGGGGAAAAATGACTTCATCTCACCATACAGCTGGGCTGCGAGCGTTTTATTCGGTGCCAACAAAATAACTGGACGCTGCGCCTTGGCGATCACATTAGCCAAGGTGAATGTTTTTCCTGACCCTGTTACACCTAATAAGGTTTGATGGGCAAGGCCTGCATCCAACCCGTCAAACAATTGCTTGATCGCCGTAGGTTGATCGCCTGACGGTTGATAACTTGATACCAATTCAAACGTTTTGCTCATAATGCCTCTACCGCTGACCTCTATAACTGGATAGGCATTCTCGCTGTTAGCGATGTTTTGTTGCAAGCAATTGTTCAAAATAATTGCACCGTAAATCTACCCCATTTTGAAAAAACGCTCGTTTCTTCTCGATACGTTTGCTACCATCTTCGGCCTAATTCATAAAAAACCACTCCTAATTTTCAAAAATAATCCACTTGTTTTCCCCAAAACTTTAAAATCACTCCTTTTTTGCCATCATCACTCATTTTCATTTTTGATTGACAATTTCAGTTGATAAATCAAAAAATAAAATAAAAAACATAGTGTTATATAAAAAATCAACTCAATAAATGGGTAGAGTAATAACTCAACACCCATTGATGAAACAAATTGCTCAGGATTCGTCAACACACTTATCCACAATTTTGGTGGATAACTAAACCTAGCCTAATGCCGATAAGGGGTACAGAAAAGTAAAGTATTTTCAGGGAAATATTTTTACTTTTTCTTAGGCTGGAAAGGTTGACACTGAACACCCCACTCGCTACCATTCGCACCGCTCAAAGCAATTCCCCCTTAGTTCAGTCGGTAGAACGGCGGACTGTTAATCCGTATGTCGCAAGTTCAAGTCTTGCAGGGGGAGCCAAATTCCAGAAAAAAGACGTCCTAGGACGTCTTTTTTTGTATCTAAACCCAGCTATTTCAAGGAATTGTATTCTCTTAACGTCTTTTCCTGACTCGTACTAGCTTACAGTTTAGGTACACAAACAAATAGGCACATTGGCCGTATGTTCTAATTTAAGGTGTACCAATCATGGCAAGGACAACGAAATCTTTAACAGATAAACAAATCTCGACAGAAATGAGCTAGCCACATCAGCTAACTCGAAAATGGACGGAAATGACTTAGGATTGAAACCCTAAGCCATTAACTTCGAATAAGCTGAATTTTGATAAAGCCTGACTATGGAATATCATACCAAACAGCGCATTTTCACATTATGCTACATTGCCTTTTAAGCTGCGTCACTTAATCTCAAGCTTTCATAGTAATCCTCAGCTAAAGCCGTCATTTTAAATTCGGCTTCTATTCCAGCTATCTTTTCTACGGCTTCTTGGATAGATGTAAGGTCGACATTAAAGAACTCTTTGCGAAGGTTTACAACGTTTACACGTTTAGAATTGAATTCGCGGTGTAACGCTGTTTCAAGAGCTGGAGCATCATCGGTGTAAATCATGGCATGTACGTCAAATGGGAATGGTACACTTGCATCGCCTAGTTCTTTAACCCTATCCATTGGCTCTAGACGGCGAGTAAGTCCTATCTTGTAAACATCCTCACCAAACGAACCAATATTACTGATGACGTAAACATGCCCCTTACGGGTTTGTTCCGCCATACTCTTAGCTCGTTCTTCTTTGGCTTCTGCTTCGGCGAGTTGCTGCTCAAGTATTGCTATGCGTTGCTCCATTTCAGAGCGATCCTGCTCACTAGCCTGAGCAAGTTCTCGCTGTGCTTTATCAAGAAGATTACGGTACATTTTTTCTTCTTTTTCGGCATCGGCTATCGCTTTCTCAAATTCTTTAATAGCTCGCTGTTCTTCACGGATCTGTTCTTTGATAAGCTTCTGCTCAGCGACCTCTTCTTGCTTTTTAAGTGTGTATTGGTATTGAAGATTACACTCTTCGAACTTAAGTTCGATGTAATCTATATTAAATCCGCACTCTAATGTCGCTGCTGACTTTTCTAGTGTGTTGGCAAGTTTTTCTATACGTTCTAGAGTACGCCCAAACGAACTCGGCGACACCTTACCGATAAGAAGATCACATTCAATATTAAAAGCAGTAAGCATGAGCTTAACTTGACCATTTAGAATTGTATTATTGAATGACTTGTCGTTAGATATCACCGTTGACTCTGGGAAAATGATCGCAGTTTTATCTTTGATCATGTCTTTTTGCTGCTGTCTAACATCCTTGATCTCTTCCGCGAATCGAGTAGATGTTTCGTAAAGGTACTTAGGCATTTCAAAATGACCATGAGCAGTGTATTCATCAAGCCTTGAATATAAGTCAAGATCACCCATTAACTCTTCTAGCTCAAGCTCACCTTTTTCAATCCTTGAGTTAAGTTCATCTAATGTTGATTTAGTCGATTCTAAGGTCGCTTGCTGCTCTTGAATGCTCTGTTTTAGTACATTATCTTGTCCTTTCAAAGCTTGAAGTTCGGCAGTTTCCTCATTGATTTTATCTAGCTCTAGCTTTGCGGTTTCAGTGGCAGCGATTATTGATTCTCGGCTTATACACGCTGAATCATATTCCTCTTTTGTTTTTGCTAGTGCTTCATCTAGCGACTTATATTGCTCGATTTTCTTATCGGCTGAGCGTTTTGTTAGAATATAAGTTAATACGACAGCTATTAATGATAAGCCTGCCAACATCAGTAAATTATTATCCATTGATTACTTTAGAACCTCTTGTATGAATTGCTTCCTAAGAGCGGCTCGCTCTTCACATCGCTCCTGGTATTCTTCTGCGGCGTTAGCTACTGCATCTTTAAAAGCTTGCTTTGCTGCTGACTTATTTAGTCTCGCTTGCCTTTGTAATTCGCGCTGAGCTTCTCGCACTTCTCTTTCGTGCCCTCTCATTGCCTGAGCATGTGCTCGCTCACGAGCTTTTTGCCTACGCTGGGATTCACGAGTAGCTTGTTTGTTAGCTCTATCTATTGCTTTAACAACCTTTATAGCCGTTCGTAAACCACTACCTCGTCTAGCCAATGATTTCTCCTTTAAAGTGGTGTAATACTGATTTTTTGGATGCTAGCACAATCAAATTTGTGCAACTGGTGCTTATATCGTAAGCGCATCATAAA
>AEZC01000240.1 GCA_000257205.1 Vibrio ordalii ATCC 33509
TTTATGATGCGCTTACCCTTTAAATCCTCCGCTCGTTGTTCCTATTAACCCCTTTATTTTTCAGGCATAATCGGCCCGTTCCTTTTAATTCGTTTGGATGTGTATGCGACCGATTAACTCTCCTATATTCTTAGCTGTCTTGACTCTACTTTTAGCGATGACCACCATTCAATCTGGCGCATCATTAGCCAAGCAACTGTTTCCTATTGTTGGTCCGGGTGGAACCATTGCACTGCGTGTTGGCCTCTCTGCATTAATACTGTTAATGATTTTTCGCCCATGGCAGTTGCGACTTTCTCTTTCGCAGTGGCGCTCAATGATCATTTACGGAGCAAGCTTAGGTGGCATGCAACTGATGTTCTATTTTGCGATTGAACGAATTCCTCTTGGTATTGGGGTTGCGTTGGAGTTTTCTGGGCATTGTTTTTTTATTGCCCGATCTAACGGGTGTCGATGCACTTGATCCGATTGGCGTTGCACTGGCTTTAGCGGCTGGCGGATGCTGGGCAGCCTACATATGGTTTGGTCAAAGGGCGGGGAGTGTCGGTTCTGGAGGCGCAACCGTTGCGATAGGAATGACGATTGCGGCCCTGTTTGCGTTTCCAATCGGCGTTGTATTATCAGAGGCATCTATTTTTACGTGGTCAATACTGCCTATGGCGTTATCTGTCGCGATCCTTTCAAGCGCCGTACCTTATTGTCTAGAAATGTCGGCTTTAAAACGTTTGTCTACACAACACTTTAGTGTGTTAATGAGCTTAGAGCCCGCCATCGCCGCATTAGCTGGATTAATTATTCTTCAAGAACAATTAAGCTTAACGCAATGGATCGCCATTACGATGATCATCACGGCCTCAATGGGTAGCACGCTATCGGCGAAGAAATAAGGTAAACATTTTAAAATAGCTCAGCACTGCTCTATCTAAGCTTGTTAAAAACCCTTCTCTTAAGTACAAAAAAGCAGCCTAGGCTGCTTTTTATTCGTTTATTCGTTACTTTCTATTACCCAATTTGACTTTGCCATTTGAACCAAACCATAACGCTTGAGCACGGCGACGCCCCAATAAGATTGGTCCATCATCGTAAAATAAGAAATTTTTCCAGTATTTTTTAAATACCGACCATTGGGTTTCGATAATATTGTACTTTTCATAACAAAAATAAACGGTCACGTCATTTTGCCAATCAATATGGGCCAAAATATCAACGGGTAATGATTCATCGTCACTTTCCCATTCTTTCATCCAGCTAATTTCATTGATCCAACTGCCTGCTTTACGAGGCCAATCTTGAGAACTTAACCTCTCTGAATCTGGGCTTTGAGCACTGATATTTTCCAGCCAAAACTGAGCCGCTCTGGCTTGAGACATGGGTTTAATATGCACCAGATCTTGCTCAGGAACTGGCATTGATTGGTGAGTGAAAATCCATTTTCTTTGGTATTGATCCAAAGGCAAATACGACATTGAATTTCCTTAATGTTTTAGCTGACTTGTGAATATACTTTTAAAACGATGACCCATTAGCTTGGGCGCCAATCAGCATTAACCAATGCTGTTAGGTTGTGATCTTCCCATTGGTCATCAATGAGCAAATAATTTTTAGCGTGACCTTCGGCCTGAAAGCCCATTTTCATCAACACCGCTTCACTGCGTTTGTTGATTGGCATATAGCTAGCCATGATACGGTGTAGGTTTTGTACCTTAAACATGTAGTGGCACGCCATTTTTAATGCACGGCCCATGATGCCTTTACCTTGTGCATTCTTCGCTAACGAATAGCCGAGATTGCAAGCATAAAATGGAAAGCGGGAGAGGTTACTAAACGAAATGGTGCCAAGCATGTCACCACTGTTAATATCGATGATGAGCAAATAATAGCCTAATTGCATTTTTATGCAGCTCACCAAGTTTAATCAGTCGCTGTACCCAACCGTGAGCCTCAAAAAACGCCGCTTCTCGTTTAGGTTCCCAAGGCCGTAAATGTTCACGATTACTTGTAAAATAGGCGGCGATCATCTCCGCATCTTCAAGTTTTTCGGTTCGCACTAAAATATCATTGTCCACTTCATACACTTGGGACAAGGTGCTGCATGACTGCATCAATTTTTCCTAATTCCGTAGTCGCGTAGCTTATTGGCGATAGAGGTGTGTGATACGTTTAAACGCTTGGCTAATTTACGACTTGAAGGGAAAGACTGATATAAACGTTCCAAAATTTGAGATTCATACTCTTTCATAATGTCATCTAATGAGCCATCAAGATTGACATGGGTATTGCCAGTATGAACGGTTTCAAGCTGCGGCAAATGGAACAGATCCACTGTTAACTGATTATCAGACATCTCCGTTAGTGCCCTGAGCACCATGTTGTCCAACTGTCGTACGTTGCCTGGCCATTGGTAATGAGTAAGCTGATCCACCAAATCTTCCGCTAATAGTGGTTTGGCCATACCCATTTTCTTAATGTGCTTCGCCACAAATAGTTCAAGCAATGGCTGAATGTCGTTAGGCCGCTCACGCAAAGTAGGAATACGGAGAGTTAACACATTTAGACGATAAAAAAGATCTTCACGAAATGCGCCTGATTCGGCTAAATCCGCCAACTTGTGACGCGTCGAGGCAATCACACGAACATCAACATGAACTTCATGCTCCTCACCAACGCGGCGGAATGTACCATCTTGCAAAAAGCGCAGTAGTTTAATTTGTAAATGAGGACTCATCTCCCCTATTTCGTCGAGAAAAACGGTGCCGCCATTCGCCTGTTCAAAAATACCTTTATGGCCTTGTTGATGATTAAATGACCCTGGCGCATGACCAAACAACTCGGTTTCCGCGACATCATCCGGCATTGAAGCACAACTCAGTACCAAGAAAGGAAAGGAGGCACGGTGAGAGCGATTATGACAAGCCTTGGCCAACATCTCTTTACCCGTTCCGGTTTCGCCTTCTATAAGCAAAGGTTGATCAAGCATTGACAGCTTCTTAGCTTGGCTAATGAGCGCTTTATGGCGGTTAGAAACTCCGACAAAATGTTCAAAACCAAGGTTATTGTGCAAGGGCAAAGCATCATCGACGACGCCGCTAGGGCTTTTAGAACGAATCATCATCATAGTACTCGCCAAGGTGGATTCTTTCGACTCACCCGTAATATAAACAGGCATCATCTCCATCAGATAATCGAGACCATCGTGCACGATCTCCTCACGTTGTCGTGCTTTGTTTCCTTCAAGCCAGCGTGATAGATTAAAGAAAGGTAATAATGCGGAAATAGGCTGCCCTATCATCTCTTTCTCTGTTTTGTTAAACAGCGATAACGCTGAATAGTTTGCCATATCCACAAACCCTTTCAGATCAATCGCCAGCACCGCATCAGGCACGTTGTTGAGTAATGAAATCAACTCGGTGTTATGCCGCTCCATGGGCATGAATTGAATTTTCCGAACATCTTTTACGCCAGAAATTCGGCGAATTTCAGTCATCAATTCACTGAATGTTTCAAAATCAATATCTGGGCAATTGAGGTAAATAATGCCGATGACATCGATCTCAATCCCACGCAAATCAATCTTTCTCGATGCAATAATATCGAGCAGTTCTCGGGTTAGGCCGAGTCTGTCTTCACAAGAGACTTCAAGACGCACTTAAAAATCCTAATAGAAAGTGTCAGGAAAAGTTGACAGTAGTTTCTATCAAGCCTTGTATGGCGTCAAGTTATCTCATGTTTTGAGGTTCACATTCGGGCATATTATTTGATAAATGTTGCTTATTTCACCGTAAGCGCGGCGATTCTTGCGACGATCTGTTTGCGAATCGCCCCTAATTTTACTTTTCTCTCTGGCTGCCATGTCATCGGCCTGAGCAGTGCCATGGCTTTCAAACCAAGACGAGCGGTCAATATTCCCACTCCTAAACCTTGCCCTGCCCGCGCGGATACTTTTCCGGCTAAATCCATAGAAAGGAGATCCATGCTGGCGTCGATGGCGAGTTCGCTAGCACCTGCCGCAGCCATATTAATCAATACGGACTTAAATAAAGAGAGACGAGACCAGTAACCCAATGGCACTCCATACAGTTTTGCCAGTTGATCAATCATAGTGAAATTACGCCATGCTACTAACAGCATATCTGCGATGGCTAAAGGGCTAATTGCCACTAAAGCTGCCGCTTCTGTTGAATATTGTGAGACGATTTTGGTTGCTTGTTTATCTTGTTCACTCACCACCATAGCATCGTACATATCGAGTATTTCAGCATCACTGTGTGAAGCATTAACGCTATTTAACCAACGATCATAGGCTGGGCTTTCGGTTTTTATGCCACTTTGTTTAGCTAGAGCTAAACAGAACGCGAGCCCATGGCCAACGCTGTCGTTTTGCATAAGCTGTTCGCTTTGCTCTTGAATACTAAAATGATGGCGAAGTGCTCGTAACTTCCACAGCTCTTTGATTAAGGTACTTAAGCCTAACGATGCCAAACCAGCAATAAATCCCGCCCAGCCTAATGCTAACCAGTCCGCTGATTGAATCGCCGTGATAACTGAATCGATAGCTTGCCAACCGATTAAACCTGCAAAGCTTATAACTAATGCCGCAGCTCGCCATTTCCGACCTTGTGGTGGACGAATGATTTGCTCCAACTCTTTTTCCGCAGCACTCTCTTCATTGCTGATCGGCATTGGAATGAAGGCTTCATTATTTTGAAACTGCTGTTGAGCCGTAAGCTCTGGCGTACTCTTCTGTTGTGATTCTAATTTTTGATTAAAGATTTGCTTGGTTTTTAAATCACTCATTTCAGCTTATCTCCAATTAAATATTCCAACGCTTTATCTAAACGGATATGAGGGCAAGGTTCATCACAGCTAAATGCTCTTGGTTTAAAACTGGTGAATTCAAACCCTTGATGCTGCCAATACTCTTTGTTAGGTAACTTTTTCGGCACATCGCCGGGAAAAACGGTCAAAGTTTCGCCATTGATCGTCACACCTTGTAAGGCTGGAATGGTGCGCTCACCGCTATCAATAAAACCCGCTTGTGTGGCCTGTATCGATGCCATACTGATGCAACTCATCTCAATATTCTCATAGGCGGCGCTTTGCCAAGCAGGATGAACCATCTGCTGCAGTAACGACACCAAATGCGGATGTTGTTCAGGGGTGACATGATCCGCTTTGGTTGCGGCAAACAGCACTTTGTCTATCTTGGGTGCAAATAGACGCTTGAGTAAACCATTACGACCATAACGAAAGCTATGCATAATCTGCTCAAGCGCACGACGCATATCCAAAAAGGAATCGTAACCTTCATTGAGTGGGGATAAGCAATCGACTAACACAATCTGCCGATCAAACGTGGCAAAATAATTTTTGTAAAAAGCTTTCACAACCTTGTTTTGGTATTCTTCATAGCGTGCTTTTAACATGCTGTAATGACTATTGGGAGCAGGCTTGTCTTCACCGTACGGATTACGGCATGGGAAAAACTGCAGTACAGGCGCACCTTCTAGCTCTCCCGGCAACACAAAACGCCCCGGTTGCACCCAATGCAAACCGGCATTTTTACACGCGTGCAAATACTCCGTAAACAGCATCGACAATGAAGCAAGCTTTTGCTCATTGGCGTCTTGCGTTACATCAAGTTTAGCTAACCCCTCAAGCCACGGCTCGGCTAATGAGGAACGCAGTTCACTTAGCGCTGAAAACTGCTGTTCTGACCACTGTTCATAGGTCATTTCGAGCAGAGGCAGATCCAACAGCCATTCACCCGGATAGTCGATGATATCGAGATAAAGTGTGGCCGTGTGACCAAATAATTTTTTACTGCGCTTTTTAGGTTTGTATTTGATCGCTAGGCGAATTTCGCTGACGTCACGAGTGGGTACAGGCCAATGTGGCGGTTCGCTGTGTAACTGTGACATCGCTTCATCGTAAGCAAAGCGTGGAACCATTAAGTTAGTTTGAGGGACACGTTTTGCACCCACAATGCGTCGGTCACGCGTTGCGGAAAATAGCGGTAAATTATCATGGGTAGAGGTGTGCAGTAATTGGTTCACTAAGGAGGTAATAAACGCCGTTTTCCCCGCTCGCGATAACCCTGTGACAGCAATTCGAACGTGCGAATCTAATCCACGGTTAATTAAATCAGTCATTTCTCGACGAATGTGCTGCATTTACTCACTCCACTTCATTTGATGACGCTATTTTATGTGTATTCATCTTAATCGGAGATGAACAAAAAGCCCCTGACGAGAATCAGAGGCTTAGGCTTCTTTGGCCAAAAAATTCGCTGTTCTGTGTTGAGCCGCTCACATCGGATCAATCATCTTCTATTAATTTATAAATCACAAACAATGCAGCCTCAAGCATCACCCATAACACGCAGGTGATTGTGACGTACTTATCATCGAAGATGCTGATGCCATGTAGAATAAGGTCATAGCCGAGGAAAACCCCAACCACAATAGCGATAATAATTTGTAATATTTTAATAAAACGAGGCATCTACCCTCCTAAGTTTTGCAAATGAGCATTTCAATTATCTATTGATTTATAGACGATAACTGCAGCCTAAGCTGCAGTTATCGTGAGAACGCGATGAGATCAGATTAAGCTTTCTTTTGAGCTTCGGCAATCTTCACTTTCCATGTGTCTGGGCCTATTTGGTGAGCATTCGCGCCACGCGAGTCCACCGCAACCGTGACTGGCATATCTTCAACTTCGAATTCATAAATGGCTTCCATACCTAAATCTTCGAATGCCACCACGCGTGCTTTCTTAATCGCTTTCGCCACTAAGTAAGCCGCGCCACCCACCGCCATCAAGTAGACCGCTTTGTGGTTTTTGATTGACTCCACCGTCGCAGGTCCACGCTCTGCTTTGCCTATCATCCCCATAATGCCCGTTTCATCAAGCATCATGTCGGTAAATTTGTCCATACGTGTCGATGTGGTCGGGCCTGCTGGACCAACAACTTCATCACCCACCGCATCAACGGGGCCAACGTAATAGATAAATTTACCTTTTAGATCAACGCCTTTAGGTAGCCCTTCGCCATTTTGCAACATCGCTTGGAGGCGCTTATGAGCAGCATCACGGCCCGTTAAAATCTTACCGGAAAGAAGCAGTGTTTCACCGGTTTTCCACTCTTGAACCTCTTCTTTAGTGACCGCATCAAGGTTAACTCGCCGCGCGCTTGCCCCTGCATCCCACACAATTTGTGGCCAATCTTCTAGCTTTGGTGGTGTAAGTTCAGCAGGGCCAGTACCATCTAGCGTAAAGTGAACATGGCGGGTCGCCGCGCAGTTGGGGATCATACAAACAGGTTTAGAGGCGGCGTGAGTCGGCGCTGTTTTGATTTTTACATCCACAACGGTGGTTAAGCCACCAAGCCCTTGCGCACCAATGCCTAAACGGTTCACGCGGTTAAAAATATCTAAACGCAGTTCTTCTTCCGCATTTTGTGGGCCACGATCAATCAGTTCTTGAATATCGATATGCTCCATCAGTGATTCTTTAGCAAGCACAGCTGCCTTTTCCGCGGTGCCGCCAATACCAATGCCGAGCATACCCGGAGGACACCAACCCGCCCCCATCAAGGGTACGGTTTTTTCTACCCATTCAGCAATGTCATCGGAAGGATTGAGCATTACCATCTTGGTTTTGTTCTCACTGCCGCCGCCTTTGGCTGCGATTTGAATGTCGACTTTATTTCCTGGCACCATATTGATATGAACAACCGCAGGCGTATTGTCTTTAGTATTAATACGCTTACCAGCAGGATCCATTAATATAGAAGCGCGCAATGGGTTATCTGGATTGGTGTACGCTTGACGAACTCCTTCATCAATCATTTCTTGCACCGTGAGATCAGACTCCCATTGCACATTCATACCGATGTTGACAAAACAGGTTACGATGCCGGTATCTTGGCAAATGGGTCGATGCCCTTCTGCTGACATGCGCGAGTTAATGAGAATTTGTGCGATCGCATCTTTCGCAGCTTGGCTCTCTTCACGATGATAAGCCTTTTCTAGCGCTTGAATGAAATCCAGGGGGTGGTAGTAAGAGATATATTGAAGAGCGTCAGCGACACTGCTGATCACATCCTGCTTGCGAATTACCGTCATTGCGTGCCTCGTTATTGTTATGCTTCCCTTGATTGTTGCGTGTTCCTCATTTAATAAGCGGTCAGCTTCTCAGCAAAAAATCAACTTATTGATGTGATTCAATCAAGTAGCAGCTTTTAATTTGCATTTTATGATACTCTTGCTTTACTCAACACGCCATGCAGTGATCGGTCTCTTTGTCACAAATTACGCAAATGAACAACAACGAATTCAATCATATCCAAGTTAACGCACTGACTTACCATGTCGATCTCGCTCACCAATTGTTTTCTAAAATCGAAGACTGCCCGTGGGCTATGCTGTTGCGCTCCGCCTCTAAGGTTCACATTGATAGCCGTTTTGATATTTTAGTCGCGGAGCCATTGGTCACTTTAGTAACACACGGCCATAAAACAAGGGTATGCGAGCCTCACTATCGCTACCACTCTCAAGTCGACCCATTCCAGCTACTCAAACAATTACAGCAGCAATATTTACCCGATGTTCAAAGCGATATAGACCTTCCTTTCGTGGGCGGTGCACTCGGTTATTTTGCCTATGACTTAGGGCGGCAGATAGAACGAATTCCAACGCTCGCTGAACACGATCTATCCACACCTGATATGGCAATTGGCCTCTATCAATGGGCTGTGGTCGTTGATCATTTGCACCAAGCCGCTTATGTGGTGGGCAATCATATTGATGAGGCATGGCAATGGCTCAACACTCAGAACCCCAAAAACAACGGCCATTTTGCATTACGCTCTGATTGGCAATCCAACATGAGTAAAGAGAGCTACCAACGGAAATTTGAGCAAATCCAGCACTATTTGCTCAGTGGTGATTGTTATCAAATCAATCTCGCACAGCGCTTTAAAGCCGACTACGAAGGCAGTGAATGGCAAGCTTACCAAAAACTAGAAATGTTTAATTGTGCTCCATTTTCAGCTTTTATCCGCCTAGAGAAGTCAGCGATTTTGAGTGTCTCTCCCGAACGTTTTATGCAGGTCAAACACAACATTATTGAAACTAAGCCAATAAAAGGCACCCGCCCAAGAAGCGATAACCCAGACATTGACGCCGCTAACGCCGCGGAACTTGCTTGCGCAGAAAAAGATCAAGCAGAAAACTTGATGATAGTGGACCTATTACGAAACGATGTTGGCCGTGTAGCAAAACCGGGCTCTGTACATGTGCCTAAGCTGTTCGATATTGAAAGTTTTCCTGCCGTGCATCACCTTGTGAGTACCATTCGCGCAGAACTTGACTCAGCCTATTGCGCTGCCGATCTATTAAGAGCCAGCTTCCCCGGAGGCTCAATTACTGGCGCACCAAAAGTACGTGCAATGGAAATTATTGAGGAGTTAGAGCCTCACCGTCGTAGCGCTTACTGTGGCAGCATCGGCTATATTAGTCGCCACGGGACAATGGACAGCAGTATTACTATCCGAACTTTGGTGGCAGAGAAGCAACAACTGCACGTTTGGGCTGGTGGTGGTATTGTTGCTGATAGTCAGTGTGAGCTTGAATACCAAGAAACCTTGGATAAACTGAGCCGGATTTTACCTGTGCTCGAACAAGCTCGTTAACCTTTCCAAGGTTTATTGAACTAGGCTAAAAAGAGATAAATGTAACATCCAGGTTAGTAAAGAAAATGAAGAGAAACAGTGTACAGACTGCTCCCCCCTTAACAAAAGATCGGCTGATCCAGCGTTTTCAGTTACAACAACCTGTGCCTTATCATGAGGAATCTATCCGTCGTGTGGCACACCTTGCTCCTCAAACCTTGCGTAAGGCTTCGGTGTTAATTGGTTTTGTTGAGAGGCCGAATGGCCTAAACGTAGTATTAACCAAAAGAGCTGCGCACCTTAAACATCATCCAGGACAAATCAGTTTTCCTGGCGGGAAATATGAGGAAGTCGAAGGTTCACTGCAAATCACAGCACTTCGTGAAGTAAGAGAAGAAATTGGAATTCTAGCAAACGACATCACTATTTTTGGGCAACTGCCTGAATTGGTTACCGTCAGCAAATTTGTAGTGACCCCTTTTCTTGCTTTTATCAACCCCAATTATAAAGCCATTATTGATACCAATGAAGTGGATGAAATATTTGAAGTCCCTGCCCACCATCTGTTTGATCGAAACAAACTCTATAGCGAATTATTTCAAGTAAAAAATCAACGACATCGCGTTTTCGCCATCCCCTATCAACATCATTTTATTTGGGGAATGACAGCGCAGATCATTCATGTTTTACAAAAACAAGTTATTCAACCTCATTAATATTCCAACGATTCAACATAAGTTTAAATAACACCGATGATTATTTTTCCTTATTGAACTCAAAAGCAAACGTTTGGTGTGAGTAAATGTTAATCGAAGCATTATATTGATAACTTTTACTAATTCAAATCATTAACATTACTCACATGTAGCACGCCATTTTCGTGATCAAAAATGGGTTTTTGACATATCATTCAGTAAGCACGAACGTTACATGATTTAGATCTAGTTTTCGAATGAGAAAATTATGCAAAATGCGCTCGACTTATTTCCTGTTCCCAAAAATGAGCAATACAATATGAACACAACAACTTCGTCGGCATCTGCCGTACAATCGTCTAGCAAGTGGACTTATAAAGATTTCACTTGGTGTCTTTCACTTTTTGGTACAGCCGTTGGTGCCGGTGTACTTTTCCTTCCAATTAAAGCTGGTGCGGGTGGTTTTTGGCCATTAGTTATGTTAGCCCTAATTGCGGCGCCAATGACTTGGTTCGCACACAAAGGCTTAGCTCGCTTTGTTCTTTCTTCAAAAAATGTTAATTCTGATATTACTGACACAGTAGAAGAGCATTTTGGTAAAACTGGCGCAAACCTTATTACGTTCGCATACTTTTTCGCCATCTATCCTATCGTTCTTATCTACGGCGTTGGCATCACAAACACCGTTGATTCCTTCCTTGTTAACCAAGTTGGCATGGAATCGATTCCTCGTTGGCTACTTTCTGGCGCACTAATTGCTGCCATGACAGCTGGCGTAATCTTTGGTAAAGAACTGATGCTAAAAGCGACGTCTGCCATGGTGTATCCGCTGGTTTTCATTTTATTAGCTCTTTCTTTCTACCTTATCCCAGATTGGAACACTTCAATGATGGAAGTAGCGCCTGATTGGTCTGCGATGCCAACCATCGTTTGGCTTGCTATTCCTATCATCGTGTTTTCTTTCAACCACAGCCCAATCATCAGCCAGTTCTCTAAAGAACAACGCCTACAATACGGTGACAACGCGGTTAAGAAAACCGACATGATCACTGGTGGCACGGCCATGATGCTAATGGGTTTTGTGATGTTCTTCGTGTTTTCTGTTGTGCTATCTCTGTCGCCAGAGCAGCTCGCGTTAGCAAAAGAGCAAAACATTTCTGTGCTTTCTTACCTAGCAAACATTCATGAATCACCAATCATCTCTTACATGGGTCCTCTTGTTGCCTTTGCAGCGATTACCTCTAGTTACTTTGGTCACTTTTTAGGGGCACATGAAGGCCTAGTTGGTTTGATTAAATCTCGCTCAAATAGCTCGATAAGCCAGATTGAGAAAGTTTCACTGATTTTCATCGTGTTGACTACTTGGATTGTAGCGATTGTAAACCCAAGCATTCTAGGCATGATTGAAACCATGGGCGCACCTATGATTGCTGGTATCTTGTTCCTACTGCCCGTATTTGCAATGCACAAGGTTCCTGCAATGGCCAAGTTCAAGACTTCAGCACCAGTACAGATTTTCACAATTATCTGTGGTCTTGCTGCTATTACTTCTGTAATCTACGGCGCTCTTTAATCTGGTGGTTATATCAACCGTCATGAATACAGAATACAGAACATAACTATAATAATGAGCCTCCCTCTTAGTTAGGGGGGCTTACTTTTGAGGTAATCGATATGATTAGTGTATTTGATATCTATAAAATCGGTGTTGGTCCTTCAAGCTCACATACCGTGGGGCCAATGAAAGCGGGTAAAGAGTTTATTGATGATTTACGTTCAATGGGAAAATTGCGCGACATCACTAAAATCACCGTGGACGTTTATGGTTCATTATCACTGACAGGGAAAGGTCACCACACAGATATCGCTATCATCATGGGTCTTGCTGGTAACACCCCTGAGAAAGTGGATATCGATGCTATTCCAGGCTTTATCGCACGCGTTGAAGAAACCGAGCGTCTTCCCGTTGGTATGCACTGTCATACCGTATCGTTTCCTAAAGAAGGTGGAATGAATTTCCACAAAACGAATTTGTCTTTGCACGAAAACGCTATGCAGATCCACGCGTGGATCGATGATGAAGTCGTTTACTCAAAAACCTACTACTCTATCGGCGGTGGCTTTATCGTTGATGAAGAGAACTTTGGTAAAGAAAAAGAAAACCCAATTAAAGTTCCTTATGTCTTCACTAGCGCTGACGAGATGATGAGCCAATGCAAAGAGAGTGGTCTTTCAATCAGTACGCTGGTAATGGCTAACGAAAAAGCACTGCATTCTGATGAAGAAGTTCGTACTTACTTTGCCAATATTTGGAAAACCATGCGCGAATGTATGGACCGTGGTATGAATACTGAAGGTATCTTACCAGGGCCTCTTCGTGTTCCACGTCGGGCAGCAGCGCTTCGTCAACAGTTAATGACCTCAGAAAAGACCACCAACGACCCAATGGCGGTCGTTGACTGGGTAAACATGTACGCTTTTGCAGTGAACGAAGAAAATGCCGCGGGTGGGCGTGTAGTGACGGCACCTACTAATGGCGCATGCGGTATTATTCCTGCAGTGTTAGCTTATTACGATAAATTCATTCAGACCGTTACTGAAAAAGATTATATCCGTTACTTTGCCGCCTCTGGAGCTATCGGTGGGCTTTACAAGCGTAACGCTTCTATTTCTGGTGCGGAAGTGGGTTGTCAAGGTGAAGTAGGTGTTGCCTGTTCGATGGCAGCAGCGGGCCTTGCAGAACTGATGGGGGGAAGCCCTGAACAAGTTTGCATGGCCGCTGAGATTGCAATGGAGCATAACTTGGGTTTAACCTGTGACCCTGTCGCGGGACAAGTGCAAGTACCTTGTATCGAACGCAATGGTATTGCTGCAGTGAAAGCGATCAACGCAACGCGGATGGCGCTACGCCGCTCATCGGCACCTCGTGTTTCGCTCGATAAAGTGATCGAAACCATGCTTGAGACAGGTAAAGATATGAACGCCAAATATCGTGAAACTTCCCAAGGTGGTTTAGCGATTAAAGTCGTTTGCTAACCAACACCTATCTATTTAAAAACCCCGTTCATTCAAGCTTAACGCCACTCGCTTAATTGTGAGTGGCGTTACTGGAACTGCAAAAAACTTCTTAATTAACCTTGTGCTACGCTATTTTATAGCACTTATAAAATTATAAATAAGATCTAATTTCATCATCACATATAAGTTTACAATTTTTATCTAGGATATAAGCCAGTAAAATGACTACTCTTTAATCAACTAAGGAGCTGGCTATGAAAAAATTTAAGAATATTTTATTTGTAACTCAAGGCTTACCCGGACATAGCGACGCATTAGAGCAAGCAATTCAGCTCGCTTACAACAACCGTGGTCAACTCGCTGGTTTGATTACATTTCCAGCATTTCCTGCCGAACTACAACCCTATCAAGATCCGTATGAGCAATCTTTTCTCATCGGTTTTATGCAAACTATTGATGAATTTCGTTCACAAAATCATATCACTAAAGATGATGTGCCTTTTCCTTTGATGGTTGAACACAACGAACAACCCGCAGTAGGAATGATACAATCGGCGCTCACCAACCATATTGACTTACTGATAAAAGAAGCTGAACCAATGGCTGATGACCAACAAGGTTTTAAAGCTTTGGATATGACACTGCTTAGAAAATGCCCTTGCCCAGTCTGGCTACATCGACCTTTATCTAAACCTAAAGCTAATCATCGTGTTGCTGTCGCCATTGATCCAATCACCACAACGGATCAGCAACATGCATTATCATTACGTTTACTCGAGTTATCACGAACGATAGCTAACACTTGTGATAGCCGCCTGCATATTGTTTCTTGCTGGGAATACTATTTAGAAAACTACCTACATGACCATGTCTGGATCCAAGTGGACCAACAACAGATGGAACAAGAAATCGCACAAGCCAAAGCAAAACATGAACAAGCATTACAGCAAGTTATTGATGAGTCAGGCATTACAGGCGAATTGGTGATACATCACCTGCACGGCAAGCCGGATGAGCAGATTCCTGAATGGGTCACGACAGAGAATATCGATATTCTGGTAATGGGTACTCTAGCAAGGACAGGGATCGCGGGCTTTGTAATTGGTAATACAGCTGAAAATATCGTCCAGTCGATAGAGTGTTCTTTAGTCGCACTCAAACCTGAAGGATTTGTCTCACCAATCCAAACCGAGTAGTTCCAGCATATAACCAGTATTCTCTCGGATGAATTCGACACTATTAAAAATTAGTCTATACTTTTCAAAGTAGTAGATAATTTAACCCGCTCAGAGCACTACCGAAAGGATGCACTGAGCGGGTTTAATATGACTTCGAAGAGGCTGCAATATTGAAGATAGGACTTGATAAGCATACGTCCCCCAAGCAAAACTCACTGTCGGCTGGGTTACTCCCCTTTGCCCTGCTACCCATCATACTATTTGGGCTCGTGTTTTATTGGCACCAAGATGGCGGCGCCGCTTGGCAAGTGGCTTGGGTTCCGGGGCTCGATATTAATCTCAGCTTTAAACTTGATGGACTCTCTTTTCTTTTTGCATCACTGATCACAGGAATCGGTGCGATGATCCAAATCTACGCACTGGCTTATATGAAAGAGAAAGCCGCACGCTTCTCGTTTCACCTCTACCTCACTCTCTTTATGCTCGCCATGCTTGGCGTGGTGGTAAGCGACAATATCTTACTGCTGTTCATCTTCTGGGAACTGACCACCATCACTTCCTATCTGTTGATTGGTTTTAATCATGATAAACCGGTCTCACGCAAAAATGCCCTACAGTCACTTTTAGTCACGGGGGCCGGAGGACTCGCGCTTTTAGCCGGACTGATTTTACTTGGCTTGATGGCCGATAGTTATCAGCTCAGCGTCATCATTGAGCAAGCGGATCACATCGCGACACATCCGTGGTTTATACCTTCGCTGATTTTAGTCTTACTCGGTGCATTCACTAAATCCGCGCAATTTCCATTCCATTTCTGGCTACCTAATGCGATGGCCGCTCCCACACCGGTGAGCGCCTATTTGCATTCTGCCACTATGGTCAAGGCCGGTATTTACTTACTCGCTCGTCTATCGCCAATTTATGCCAGTAGTGATCTTTGGTTTTACTGCCTTATCACCGTTGGTGCAGTCACGGCTCTTTGGTGCACACTGCTGGCATTCAAGCAAACCGATTTAAAACTGATGTTGGCCTACAGCACTAATGTAGCGTTAGGTAAATTAACCCTGCTGCTTGGTTTAGGTACCGAGGTCGCGCTGACGGCCGCCGTGCTGTTTATTTTAGCCCACTCATTTTACAAAGCTGCACTCTTTATGGTGGTCGGCAATATCGATAAAGCGACGGGCACTCGAGAGCGAGAAAAGCTCGGCAACTTAAAATCCGTCTTGCTGCTGAGCCTCATTGCTGCGGTGATTGCCGCTTTATCCAAATCCGGTGTTGCGCCTATGTTCGGATTTTTAAGTAAAGAGTACATGTACAAATCCAGCGTGGAGTCTGGCATTGAGTGGATTACGCTGATCTTATTACTGATTAATTCGCTGATGGTGGCGTTAGCGATAGCATTACTTTACAAACCTTTTTTTGGTCAAGCGACTAAGGAGAGCGAAAGCCACCCACCCAAAGCGATCGAACAGAAAATATCCCTTTGGTTACCCGCGATGGCACTGGCCATCGCCAGTTTCTTGATCCCAATATTTGCCCTTGATTGGCTCAATCAACATTTAGTGATTCCAGCAGTAATGGCAATTGCACCGAGTAGTGTTCCACAAGCCGCAAAATTATGGCAAGGCTTCAATATCCCCCTCGCTTTAAGTGGTATCACACTGGTGCTAGGGGTCGTGCTGTATCTGAACTACGCAACCCTAGTCACATGGCTCGCACGCCTTGTGAAGCCGCTGCCCAAAGCAGAACAAATATTTGATGCCGTACTGGCTTACTTAGCGACATTGGCAAGCTGGCAAACACAAATGCTGCAACAAAAACGCTCAAGCGGTTATATGCTGCTATTTTTTGCCGTTTTAGCCTTAATGCTGCTCTATCAACCTCTTTCGTTGCCATCGACATGGAGCTCCTCCTTGTCCGATATCCATTTTTATGAAGTCGCAATTGCCGTTGCAATGATCGCTTCCGCACTGCTGTGTGTCATGACGACCTCACGCTTACTGTCTGTGTTATCACTAGGCATGGTCGGTTTTATGACAACGTTAGTCTTTATGATTTATAGCGCCCCAGATGTTGCCAAAACCCTCTTGCTGGTCGAAACGCTGATGGTGGTGTTTGTGGTGCTACTGATGCGCCATATGCCCTACTTGTCGACGGTCGTTCGCCATTCTGTACCGCGGCGCACATTGAATGCGGTGATAGCCAGTGTGATTGGTGCATCCGTAACCTTAATCCTGCTCAATATCACGGCGCATCCTATCGATACCACTTTATCTGACTATTTTGCGCAGCAGAGCGTTCCCGGCGGCCATGGCCGCAACATCGTCAATGTCATTTTGGTCGATTTTCGTGCCTTTGATACCTTGGGAGAAGTAATTGTGGTCGTCATGGCGAGCCTTGTCGCGATTAGCCTCTTACCCAAACGAACCGAGCAACCACAGAAGATTCATTCTCTAATCTTTGCCACTACCGCACATATTGTGACCGCCTTGATGCTGATGTTTTCTCTCTATCTGTTGCTGCGAGGACACAATGATCCCGGCGGTGGCTTCATCGGCGCATTGATTGCGGTGATCGGCTTTTCGCTGCTCCTCTTCGCCGAATCGCCCCAATACGTGAGAGATCGTCTCCACTTCTCGCCTCTCAATATTGCCCTGTTTGGCATTCTGCTCAGTTTTATGGCAGGAGCCATGAGTGTCGCGGTCGGTTTACCTTTCCTAACTGGATTATGGTGGAAAGAGATATTACCACTTGGCACCCCACTGCTGTTTGATGTCGGCATCTATCTGGCGATCATCGGCGGTGTCATGAGCATGTTGCTGCGCGTTAAAGAGGAACTCGACTAATGGAAGGATTATGGAGCATTGTTGTCGGTGTTTTTGTCGCCGCCGGTATCTACTTAATGCTAGAGCGACACTTACTGCGCTTATTGTTTGGCCTCATCCTCCTCAGTAGTGCGGTAAACTTGGCCATTTTTACCGCAGGACGCTTAACCCCCGCCTCACCACCATTAATTGAGGTAGGAGCCTTGTTACCCGCTGAAGGTGCAGCTAACCCGCTGCCACAAGCGCTGATTTTAACCGCCATTGTGATCGGTTTTGGCTTACTGGTTTTTGCTTTACTGCTGTTTTACCGAGCTTATTTTGAAACTCGCATCGCGGACGTCGATGAGATGCGCCGCTCAGAGGAGGAAGAATGATTGCCATTGGGTTGACCTTACCCGTTGTGATTTCGCTACTTAGTGCAGTCGCGATCTTTTTTGCGGGGCGTAGCCGTTGGCTGACCAACAGTTTAAGTGTGACCTGCAGTGTCATCAATCTCTTTACCGGTGCTCTACTCACGCTCACCATTTATAGTCATGGCCCAGCTTCTATTGCCTTTGGGCAATGGTCGGCCCCCTTTGGTATTGTTTTTGTTGCTGATTTATTGAGTGTCGCTATGGTCATGGTGACGGCCATTATTGGTTTGGTTAGCGTTATCTATGCGATTGCCGATTTAAGCTCAAAACCCTCATACGCGCGCTATCACGCGCTGTTGCACGTTCTACTGGCTGGTGTGTATGGCGCTTTCTTAACGGGGGATATTTTCAACCTTTATGTCTGGTTTGAAGTCATGCTGATCGCTTCTTTCGGCTTGATGGTGTTGGATGCAAACCAGCAACAAATTGATGGCGCCATCAAATATGTGCTGCTCAATCTCATCTCTACCTTGGTGTTTTTACTTTCGATAGGACTGCTTTACGGTGCCACCGGAACCTTAAACCTCGCAGATTTACATGACAAAGCTCAATCCCTCGCTCCGGAGATGAAAACCATGCTCGCTGGATTGTTATTGTTCGCGTTTTCTATCAAAGCAGCGCTGTTTCCTCTGTTTGCTTGGCTACCGGCGTCTTACCACACCTTGCCGAGCGCGATTGTTGCCCTGTTTGCCGCATTGCTCACCAAAGTCGGTGTCTACGCTTTGCTGCGAGTCTTCACTCTGGTATTTCCGCTCGATAACAGTGGCTGGCAACCGGTCCTGCTGGGGATTGAGGCGCTGACCATGCTCACTGGCGTACTCGGTGCAGCAAGCCAATATGACATTAAAAAGATTCTTTCTTTTCATATCATTAGCCAAATTGGCTACATGATTATGGGGCTAGCCATTTATACCCCTTTGGCCATCACAGGTGCGATTTTTTATGTCATCCACCATATCTTGGTGAAGGGTAACCTATTTCTGATTGGTGGCTTAATTGGCAGAAAGTACGGCACAACCCAATTAACGCAGCTCGGTGGAGTATATAAAGCCATGCCTTGGCTTACCTTTGGCTTCTTGCTCGCCGCATTCTCTTTGGCGGGCTTCCCTCCTCTGTCGGGTTTTTGGGGCAAGTTCCTAGTCATCAAAGCGAGTTTGGCTGCTGAGCTGTATTGGCTTGCCGCGATTGCGCTACTGGTTGGCCTGCTAACGATTTTCTCGATGACCAAAATTTGGAATGAAGTGTTTTGGAAAGATGCCCCTGCCGCTCTACCGCAGGAGACGTTAGCCCGCTCAACACTCGGCCTTTATGCACTGCCGATCCTAGTGCTCACCCTGTTTAGCCTAGTGATTGGTTTGGCTGCGCAGCCGTTTTACCAATTTGCTACCTTAGCCGCAGAACAATTATTAACGCCAACCGCTTATATCCATGCTGTTTTGGGAGGCTCAAAATGATTTATCTCTTCCTCAACCTCTTTCTTGCCACGGCGTGGATGCTGCTCAATGGTGATTACTCCAGCTTGCAATTCTTATTGGGATTCGTGGTGGGGTTTTGGGCACTGCGCCTCAGTCAGCCATTTGGCTTAAAAACCAGTTACTTTCGCCGTTTTAGAGCCATCGCCAGCCTTGCTATCTATTTCCTTTACGAAATGATTGTCTCGGTGATTCGAGTCGCATGGGATGTCGTGACACCAAAGCATCTGAGCGATCCTGACATTGTCTACGTGCCATTAGATGCCCGCAGCGATCTTGAGATTACCCTATTGGCCAACATGGTTTCGCTCACTCCCGGCACTTTAAGTCTCGATGTTAGCGAAGATAGACAGTATTTGATCGTTCACGCAATGTTTGCTCCAGAGCACCAAGCGGTGATTAACGACATCAAAAATGGTCTTGAAAAACGGATACTGGAGGTCACTCGTGGATAACTCATTACCACTGGCGATTCATTTCGCCTATCTAGGGCTTTTGCTTAGCTTGGCAATGGCGTTTATCCGCTTAGTGCTAGGCCCATCGCTCGCCGATCGCGTGGTGGCTCTCGATTTAATTTCCTTTATCACCATAGGTTTTATTGTTGTTTACAGCTTAGACAGTGGTCAGCAGACACTATTGGATATTGCCTTAACCCTAGGCTTAGTGGCTTTCCTTGGCACCATAGCTTTTGCACGATTTATCGCTAAACGAAAAGGAGAACATTAATGTCGATGTTAGCGGCTCTCTTACTGGTTCTCGGCACCTTGTTCACACTATTTGCGAGCCTAGGCATTTTGCGCATGCCCGATCTCTATACTCGCATGCACGCTGCCACCAAAGCCGGTACAGCTGGCTTGTCTTTATTGCTCCTTGCTGTCGCACTCTGTATGCCTGAGACTGGCGTGATATCACGACTGGTCGGCATCATGCTGTTTATTTTTCTGACCGCTCCCGTCGCGGCCCATTTACTCGGTAAAGTCACACTAGAAGCAGGCTATAGTATTTGGCGCAACCGAGGGAATGCTAAAAAGCAATAAAGCCAGTCGTTTGACTGGCTTTGAGTTTGAGCGAGATTTAAAACTGTCCGAGATATTCCCAATGTCCATTGGTTGGATTGGGATCGGTTGGGTAAGGGAAATAACCGTACTTAGTCACTTTCAAGCGGTAGTAGTGGTAGCCACCTCTAAACGCATATTGATAAATATCGTTCACGTTGCCACGCTGACCATCACTGCCCCACACGCCCATCGCGTCTTGTTGATACCATTCCAATAGCATCCGTTCAAAGCTGGCCAGATCGCGATTCAACTCAGTAAGATACTCTTGAATAGAAGAGTCACTGCCTAGCCAAATCCAATCTTGGTTTGGCGCTCCGCGCGTTGGGAATGCCTCCCCTTCGCCCGGACGCTTTTGGATAAAGTAATGGTTTTCACCATCGATTTGCCCAACAAACACCGCATTTTGCTCATTATCCCAAGTGGTTGAGGTACGCTCATCCCATGTCAATAAGCGAGATACACCAAAGTAGCTTTGTACACGCGCTTCAATGCTCACACCAGCCGCTCTATTGAGCTTGATTGGGTTGAAAGCAAAGTTCACATAGCGATCTGCCGAACCTAGATATTTCCAACCTTGATTACTGGTTTGATCGGCCGGGAATGCGCCAGCTTCAAGCGTGCGCATCACAAAGTAGTCGCGCGTACCCGTTTCTGGATTCGGGTAAACATACAACGCCCCCGCACGGCGCTCCGCTTTCGTCACACCATTGTTGAGCACACTTCGCCCATAGTGTTCAGCCACAAAGGCATCAAACTCAGCGATCGTCGCAAAATCCGTGTTCAGCAGAGTTTCATTCTGCGCGAAGGTTGGTGTCATATCGACCACTTGGCTGTAACCGTACTCTTGGCCAATGATGATTGGGCCTTTGAGCTTATCCAGCGGCGGGTTCTGATCTGGCGTGAAATGTGTCAGCGTTGAAGTGCCGTTAAGGTCACTACAGCTCAAACTCACTTGGGTAGGTACACCTTTTTCCATCGATAAGTTAACGTGGAACTTGTTACTTTCGGTCGATTTGTGACGATTGCCGTCCAGTGCGATATGGGTTGAGCCATTGCGATGTTCCACCACTAACTCACAACGACGTTGAGAAGCTAAGGTTCTCGACAACACTTCGCTATTACGAATTTCATAGCTCCAAACACGGCCTTCAGCGTTATTTTTCACGCCTTCGACTTGCTCACAACGCCCATTGCGTACAAAACCTGCCCCGTCATGGCTACCATTATTGTGCGGCTTGTTTAATGTACACAGTTGCACTTCACCAATTTCAGCATTCGGGGTGTAGGTGACATTGCCTGCACCAAATTGCGAAAGTAATTCATACTGCCCTACCGGCGAATCGATCTGATAATCGTTATACCAGCGCATATCTCGGCTACCTTCGCACACGTTACGTTGTGCATTTAAGCCGCCAACAAACGTCGCGCTTTGACCATTGGTATTGGTGTAATCAAAGCGGCAAATTGGCAGTTGTTGCCCATCAATCAATAACGTCTGCCATTGGTTGTATTGGATTTCGGCTTGAGTGAGATCCCCGGCCGCTTGCCAACCTTCTAGCTGATACTCACCTTGCTCTGGCTGTGGCAGCTCAAACACGTTGCCATAATTTGAGTAAACCAGAGGATAGATTTGACTAGGATTCTCATTCTGCGGATCGTAAATACCCAATAAGGTCACTACCGGCACACCCACTTGCTGCGGTTTGGGGGTATCCGTTTCGACTACTTTATAACGTTGCGTCGCCTGATCCCATTGCACATAGCCGCTTGGGCTGTTGCTATCAAGGTTAAAACCGTTGTTCATCCAACGCTGTGCTTTGCGCGACTGAGCCGGATGCTCCAAGGTAAAGCGGCTGATGGTGCCCACGTACTCTTGTTCACCGCCATTTTGCGCATCACGCAGGAAACGGAAAGCATCTTTAAACGGCGGTACAATATCGTCACCTTGCTGTTGGGTGTAGACATCGCCTTTCCAGTGCAGGTTACCAATAAAGCGTTGGTGGAACGCATCCCAACCCCAACCGGACTCCATATCGTGAATCGAGGCCATGTACGGCCAGTGACCTAAACCATAGTTATGCCCAAGCTCATGAGACCACTCGTTACCGGTCGTCGCTTCCAGTGTCACGATGCCGCCGCCACCACTGCCGCCATGAACCACAACTTGAGCTAAATCTGTACCTTCTTTGGTATACACCCCGACGTTGGTGTGTGCGGTAATGTGGTTGTAGCGGCGGTTGTATTGCTGCGAATAACCCGCACTACTCACAATGCCGACGTTGGCGTTGTTGACACCTGTAGAGACCAACGCTTTACCGATCGCTTCACGCATATCGCCGCTGTGCCAACCACCCGTGCTCGCGCTCTTATCGGTGTACACCACACCATTTGGCATAGTGACAACAGGAAAATAGGCAGGAGTGTAGTCAGCCATCACCAATTTAGACGCGGGTATTTTTTGGAAATAATCCGCGGCCAAAGTTGGAAGATTTTGAATCATCGTATTGCGGTTACGCGGTTGAGTCAGCATGCCCATGTCGATATTTTGAATCACCAACTCAGGCGCACCACCAAACTGGATGTCTCCTTGGCTGAGCACACCTTCACGGCCTAAGTTGTCGGTCAAGCGCAGTGATAGACCCGGCTTCATCCAATCCCATTGCAGGGGCAGCGACCATGCATGATGCGAAAACACCACTTTCATGCGGCCATTCTCTGGCTGATCCGACGCGGCCAAAGCACTGGGCGGCAGCATCAGGGTGGTTTGCACTACTTCGCCATCAAGGAACACTTCGGCGCGCACTTGGTTAATCTCCCCACCTTGCTGCGGCGTAAACAGCAGTAAAGCTTCACGGTTCATGATCGCATCGAGATGGCCTTGTCCAGTCAGCTCATTGCCATTGGGCGCAACCGAAGTATGGGTTTGCGTGATGCTCAACCCGCCTTCTAAACTGCCTTGCAAATGGTTCGGGGTTGGGATCTCATCAGCAAAGCCAACACGAGCTTCCTGAGTCGTGAAGCGCACCACTTTCGGCTCGGCGCAATCGACCTGATTGCAGGAACTGAGGGCAATTTCATACTGGGTTTCTGGCTTAAGGTCACCGATAAAAAAGCCCGCAGAAACCGAATCATAGCGGCGAACATCCTTCGCATCACTCAAATTGGTTAAGGTGAGCTGAGTCTTATCGGCTTCATTTTGCCCAAGCCAGTCAAACGACACACCGACATCAGACAAACTCGAAACGGTTAACGAGGTAATCTCTGGCTTCACTAACGCACCACAATCCGAGGTTTCGGTACGATAGATGACATCACGTTGCCAAATGTAGCTACCATCGGCGCGCTTAGACCCGTGTGCCGCAGGAATGTATTCGACAAAACAGCCTTGATCGTCCGGTTGGTAAACACCAAATTCGCGGCTCATCAGATAAAAACCGCCGTCATACATCATGAATTCCCAACTCTGATCGACAAAGTCAATCACGTTGCGATAAGGCGTATCATCGCCGCCTTGATAAGGCAAAAAAGGGAACTGCAGATCATTTTTGTAGCTCAGGCGATAGTCCGTCCCTTTGTAACTGATCCAGCGTTCGCCACTACGCTCAAACACCCCTTCTCCGCGTTCGGCCATCGCTTTAATCGATTCTAGCCGCTCAACGGTTTTTTCGCCGATCTGCACCAGAGTGAGCTCATGTTGCGCCCACGCCGATGTGCTTGCCAATAGCCCAGTTATCAGAAGCGTTAATGGTTTCTTGTCCATGGTTAGATTTCTCATTTTAGTTACCATTCTGGTTATAGTGATGCGGCCTGAATTTCGGCCGCAGTAACCCTCGGAATCTAGCGAATTCATATCGCAATAGGCTCCGGACATAGACAACCGGGTTACAGAGTTATTATTAGTTACCGAATGGCATATCAGTAGTCTCACTGCATCCACAAAGAGATAAGGGTTCCAACTCTATGAAGATAGCTTCTTGACAATGCGAGCCATAGCCCAAAAAAATGCAAACAATCACACATAAAATCAGTGAATAATCACATTAAAATCAATTAAAGATAATGATATATAAGTATTTTTTGTTGTTGAGGACAAAGAAATCACCCACACTCATTGATGGGCATTGAGAAAGTTAAGTGAGCGATTTTTTCACACAGATATTCGCTGATTAGCATCGCGGAAGTCACCGCGAGATAAGCCGCATAACACACATGTAAGCTGCGGGGGGCTTTTTTCTTGAATAACCCACTAAACGTGAGATCTTCGGCATAAATATTGAAATAGCAAATACATAACAAATTAAAATGCGATATAGGTTTAATTTATTGACTGAGCAAATGGTTATCTTAGTTGCGATTTAACCATCCAATGAGAAAATTATGACAACGAAAATTTCATACCTTACCCTACTGGCACTGCTTTGCTCTCCCCTTACCAGTGCGCAGACAGAAAATAGTAACGCTGAACAACCATCAAGCCATGTGACATGTCGCGCTCACAACCTGACTCTGAATTTAACCACCGATCAATACGCTTCTGAAACAAGTTGGGAAATAAAAAACAGCCTCTCACAGGTTATTTATGCGGGTAATAATTACTCAGACTCCACATCTTATAGCCAAGAAATATGCTTATCGGATGGTGAATATCAATTCACCATCCGTGACAGTTATGGTGATGTTATTTGCTGTGGCTCTGGCAATGGTCTTTATTCCTTAGCCAAAGGCTCGGAAATACTGGCCTCTGGTGGAGAATTTCAATACAGCCAATCAAGCAGCTTATTACTTGGTGAATCAACATCACCTGCTAACCATGACTATTATCAAGCCGCGATAGGAAAAACAGGTTTTGAACTAAAAACGGCCTTATACAACATCATAAAGAATCATAATAGCCGCGGTTATTCCGCAATTTGGACACTATTACAAAATACAGACATAGATAACTACTACGAGAATGACGGTTCAGTGTTAGATATCTATTCTGAGAAACCTGACAGCAACGACAGTGTTAGTTTTACTAAAGTCAGCGATCAGTGTGGTCAGTATCGACGAGAAGGCGATTGTTACAATAGAGAACACTCATTTCCTAAAAGCTGGTTTGGGGGCAGCGTTGAGCCAATGAATTCCGACGGTCACCACTTGTTTGCCACAGATGGCTTTGTCAATGCAAAACGCAGTAACTGGCCATTTGGCGAGGTTGGTCATATCACTTATACCTCAAGCAATGGTTCAAAACTTGGCAGTGCAAGCAATACGCTAGGTTATAATGGCACCGTATTTGAGCCTATTGATGAATTTAAAGGCGATCTAGCGCGCGCCTATTTTTACATGGCAACCCGCTACGAGAACCGTATCGGCAGCTGGCAAGGAAATACTGATAACGCTGATGCCATACTTGATGGTACTAGCACCGTGGTTTTTGAAGCTTGGGCTCTGGCTATGCTAAAGCGTTGGCACCAAGAAGATCCAGTGAGTGCTAAAGAACGTCAGCGTAATGATGCCGTTTATCAATTTCAAGGTAACCGAAATCCCTATATCGATCATCCTGAATATGTAAGCCAAATTTGGGGTCATTAATGTATTTATGATGGACAAGTAGATAGGCGCGATAATGACCTATCTACTTGTTGTTTAGTCTGTTGTTCTGAATTATGTGGGTATTAGCCTTTATAAATACAACCCGCTGTGCAGGTTTCTTTAATCTCAACTTTGCTGAGCAGCGGTAAGCTTGGCTTTAATTGTTGCCAAATCCATTTCGCAAGCACTTCACTGGTTGGGTTCTCTAACCCTTCAATATCATTCAAGTAATAGTGATCTAAACGATCATAAATAGGTTTAAATATCGCTTTAATTTCAGAAAAATCAATCACCCAGCCAGTATGAGGGTCAACCTCACCTTCGACATACAGACGAACTAAAAAAGAGTGCCCATGTAAACGGCCGCACTTATGCCCTGCAGGTACATGGGGTAAACGATGCGCGGCTTCAAACATAAACTCTTTGTATAATTCTGTTTTCATCTTGGTTCTCAAGCTTTTAAAAGAGAGGCAATACTAAGGAATATAGACGTACGAGACAAGTTCCTAGACAGCTTTGTTTGCATGGCAAGGCAGATAAAATCATTCGATTGCGCACAATAACACCTCTTCATAACTCAAGCCTTTCAGGCAATATGTTAAGCTACGATATGCAACCAAAATGTGCCACATCACATTTGTTAAACCTATAATATGTATAGAGTCACACTCCAACGACTACAACTTTTGCACTAGTGCATATTAACGCTATATTTACATAGTCATCCTCTCAATAATAATAAAATCATCATGAACTCAACAATTACGTCTAAATTGCTACTTACGCTCATCACAGTTTTTGCTTTTGTATTAACGGTGTCAACGAGCTATCAATATATACAACAGCGTGACCTTCTCAATTCGGTGTTGAGTGAGCAGTTACACGATAAAGCGAGTAACTACTTTGATAGCCTCAATATGATGATGTTGACTGGTACCATGGCTCAGAAAGAGACCTTACGCCAGAAAGCACTCGCACAAGATGGCATCGAACAAGTACGCGTTTTAAGGTCAGAAACCGTCAGTAAATTTTATGGTCCTGGAAAAGAAAATCAAAAGCCACAATAGACGAGATAGATAAACGCGCACTGGCCGGGGAAACCGTTATCGAGCCGTTCAATGCGGTATGGGGAAAAGGATTGGTCGTCGCCTTACCGATGAAATCAAGCCTAGATTACCGAGGCACAAACTGCGTATCTTGTCATATGGCGGAAGAAGGAACCGTTTTAGGAGCCATTCGCCTTGAATATAACTTAAGCCATGTAAACCAAATGATCAGCACCCATACTGTCATTGCCGTTATTATCATGGCTTCCATTGCCTTTATCGGATTTATGATCACGCTTTTTTTGATCCGCAAGATGATTGTTCGCCCCATCCAACATACGTCTCGATTCATGTGTGACATCAGTAAGAGTAAGGATTTATCAAAATGACTTATCAGCACCAAAAAAGATGAACTCGGACAACTCGCGGTCTCCATCAACTCCTTGATGGACACGGTTTCGGACAGTTTGGTAAAAGTGCAAGAGACATCTCATTCGCTTGCCGATTCAGCAAACCAATTAACCGACGTAGCACAAACAACTAACCAAGCGGCAAAAAATCAGCAGCGTGAAACCTCTGACGTCCAACTCAATATTGAAGAGATGCAATCTCAGCAACAGACGGTTAATCAAGCCACTGTTGATGCATCGAAGCTTATTAAACATACCGCCACCGTTGCTCAACAAAGCGCACAGCAAGCGCATACAGCTAGCGAAGACATCAAAGGTTTAGTGAGTGATATCGAATCCGTGAAAGATAAGATCTCTGAGCTTAATAACCAAACCGGACTAGTTTCTTCTATCCTTGAAACGATTAAAAGTATCGCCGAACAAACTAATTTGCTGGCCTTGAACGCGGCAATTGAAGCGGCGCGAGCGGGTGAACAAGGGAGAGGTTTCGCGGTAGTAGCCGATGAAGTGCGAAAACTCGCCTCACGAACGGCAGAAGCGACTGGAAACATTGAGAAAATCATCGCTCAATTTCAGCGAGATAGTGCGACATCACTCGCCTCGGTTGATTTGGTCTGTTCACATGCACATCAACGTTCAAATGAAGTCGAAGTGCTATCTTCCGCAATGAATAATGCCGTACAAGAGATGCAGCAGGTGCTTGATCATGCAAACAATATTCAAGAGCAGACACGAACGACCACACAAGTCAGCCAAGAAATTCAAGGAAAAATCGAAGTTATCACTCGACATGCTGATGATACGTCTCAATCGGCAACGCAAACTCGAGAAATCAGCGTCAATTTAAAACAGCTATCGCAGCGCTTAGAAACATTGATGAATCAATTTACGCTTTCTGCTAAGAATTCGGCCACGAATCGACAATAAAGGTTGATGCGAACGAATTGACAGGTAATATGTGCCATTGAATTAAAAAGTAATAAGCAACCCAATGTTTTGCTTGTTTTTTGTCCACTTTATATAGTGACAATACCTTTGAATATTGGGTTGAATTTTTACCTCAATGGAGACTATATCAAACATGACTTACGCGCCTGTAACAGACGTATTGAGCGGTAAGCTAGCCGTTGACAGTGAAGTGACTGTCCGAGGCTGGATTCGTTCTCGTCGTGATTCCAAAGCTGGAATCTCTTTTCTTGCCATTTATGACGGCTCTTGTTTCGACCCGATTCAGGCCGTGGTCCCTAATAGTCTGAATAATTACAACGACGAAGTGCTAAAGCTCACTACTGGCTGCTCTGTCGAAGTAACAGGTAAGATTGTTGAGTCCCCTGCTTCTGGTCAAGCATTTGAACTGGCAGCAACTGAGGTGAAGGTTGTTGGCTGGGTTGAAGATGCTGAAACCTATCCAATGGCAAAAACTCGCCATTCAATTGAATATCTTCGTGAAGTGTCGCACCTTCGCCCACGCACCAACGTGATTGGCGCAGTGGCTCGTGTACGCAACTCACTTTCTCAAGCCATCCACCGCTTTTACCACGATCAAGGTTATTTCTGGATGTCAGCGCCGCTGATTACCGCTTCTGATGCAGAAGGTGCGGGTGAGATGTTCCGTGTTTCAACGCTGGATTTCGCTAACCTTCCTCGTACTGAGCAAGGCAATGTCGATTTCAATGAAGACTTCTTCGGCAAAGAGACATTTCTTACTGTTTCAGGACAATTAAATGCCGAAGCGTATGCTTGTGCATTAAGCAAAGTATACACTTTTGGCCCAACGTTCCGTGCTGAAAATTCAAACACGATCCGCCACCTTGCAGAATTTTGGATGGTCGAGCCAGAAGTCGCGTTTGCTGATCTAAACGATGTCGCGAAACTGGCTGAAGATATGCTGAAGTATGTCTTCAAAGCCGTTCTTGAAGAACGTCGTGATGACCTTGAGTTTTTTGCTTCGCGTATCGACAAAGAGGCAATTACTCGTCTTGAGCAGTTCGTTAATTCAGATTTTGCGCAAGTAGACTATACCGATGCTGTGAAGATCCTAATCGATTCAGGTCGTAAGTTTGAATTTGATGTTGAATGGGGCATTGATCTTTCTTCTGAACACGAGCGCTTCCTGGCTGAAGAGCACTTCAAAGCACCTGTAATCGTCAAGAACTACCCTAAAGACATCAAAGCATTTTACATGCGTCTAAACGACGATGGTAAAACTGTCGCTGCGATGGATGTTCTTGCCCCAGGTATTGGTGAAATCATCGGTGGATCTCAACGTGAAGAGCGTCTAGATGTACTTGATGCACGTATGATTGAAATGGGCATTGATCCTGAGCACATGAGTTGGTATCGCGATTTGCGTCGCTACGGTACAGTTCCACATGCAGGTTTCGGCCTTGGCTTTGAGCGCTTAGTATCCTACGTGACTGGTATGGGCAACGTGCGTGATGTGATTCCTTTCCCACGTACACCACGCTCTGCAAACTTCTAAAAATCAAACACGATTTTTGTAAAAACCACCGACGTTACACTCGGTGGTTTTTTTATTTCCCCAACAATCACTGTTCACTCTCAATAACAATAGAGTGAATTTCAAATAAACATGAGACCAAAATCACCTCAATTTCATCTTCCTTTGTTACATTTAGTTCAATTACATGATCATGTTCACTCTATTGTGCTATGCAACCGAGTTACATTAACCACATATTCAGATCGATCCATGGCGAGAACTTATATGAAAAAAAATGATGTAGATAATTTGCAGTACAAAGGTGAAACAAACGGTGTCCATGGCTGGATGACTCCTTCGGGTCAACCTTACTACTGGCATCCTGATTGGCTTCATATCGCCGAAGACACTACTGGCTCAAAGCCTAAACAAGCGTTAGAGGTGGCAGAAAATGAGCAAGCAACAAAAAAACACGCCGTGTCAGCCATTTTGAAGCATATCAATAAATGGGCTTCAGAAAAGCTTGCGGAGCACCCTGAAATAGAAAACGAAGCCATCGAATCTCAAATTGGATTAAAAAAGTAGCTACTACGACTTGTTGGGAGGGTCTCAACAAGTCGGTTTCAAATAAAAATAAATGAAGATCTAATCTATAAGTGCCTAGATGAAGCTCGTTGTAATATTTCTTGAGCTATTTGATTGAGTGCCAGTACCGAACAAGCGCCACCACGTTCGATTGCCTCTTTAGGCATACCAAAAACGATGCAACTTGCCTCATCTTGTGCAACTGTATAGGCACCGCTCTGTTTCAACTCCAGTAAACCTCGGGCGCCATCATCCCCCATTCCCGTTAAAATAAAACCGACAGCGTTAGAGCCTGCATGTTTTGCCGCTGAGCGAAAAAGTACATCGACTGATGGTTTATGCCTGTTAACTGCCGGGCCATCTTTAATTTCGACTTGATAATGTGCACCACTTCGATTTAGTTGCATGTGACGGCCACCCGGAGCGATCAATGCCAACCCGGGAAGAACTCGGTCGCCATTCTGTGCTTCCCTAACCTCTATTTGACAAAGCCCATTGAGCCGGTCAGCAAACATCGCGGTAAATTTTTCAGGCATATGTTGCACGATAACAATCCCTGGAGAGACCGCTGGTAATGCTGTTAAGATCGCTTCTAAAGCTTGCGTCCCACCTGTGGATGTGCCAATCACGACCACTTTTTGTGTGGTTTTCAATGTTAATGTCGAGTGATTCGGATTCGGCATTGTTTGCTGTACTTTCTTGAGTACATGAGGTTTGGGTTTAACAATATTTTCTAGCTTTGCTTGTGCGGCGGCACGCACCGCACTTAACATTTCCTGCCGACTTTCTTGTAGAAAATCTTTCAACCCTGCTTTGGGTTTAGTGATAATCGTCAACGCACCAGCTTGCAATGCTTGCATCGTCACGTCCGCGCCACGTTCCGTCAGTGTAGAACAAATAATGACTGGCGTCGGATGCTGCGCCATCAGTTGCTTGAGAAACGTAATACCATCCATACGAGGCATTTCTACATCTAAAATAATCACATCTGGCCATTGAACAGCCATTTTTTTTTGAGCGAATATCGGATCAGAAGCAGGAGTAAGCACTTCAATATCAGGTTCATTACTCAACAAAGCGCTGATCACTTGCCGAACAACCGCAGAGTCATCCACGATTAATACTTTTATTTTTTTCATGTAACGCCTCTATAAGTCGACCCTCAATGGCTGATTAATAAGCTACCTCTCTTGCAGAAGATCGCCCATATTGAACCCAAACATCACCATTTTGGACATCAAAAAATACTTTACGATAACGCTTTCCACCTACATCATTGCGGCTTACTTGAAAACCGTGCTCTTTCAGTAACTGCATACCCAGTCGCACATTTTGTTGTGCAACATTTATCGAAGCGACTTTGCTGTAGTGACCTGCAAACATAGTGCTACCTCCAAATACTTTAACAACACATTCCTTAGGATTGATTTGATGTCGTCGGCACTGAAGGGAAAAATACGCCACAACATCGCTAGCATAATAGCCTTCAGGTTGTTTGGCCTCTTCACCTAGGGCGGAGCGCTGGCTCAACAGATAATGACACATACCCACCAACTGCGTTTTTGGATGCCATAACGTAATGGCAACGCATGAACCCAGCAGCGTATGAATCCAACCTCTGTGATGACCAAAGAATATCTCGCCAGGCATCAAGTTCATAGCCTCTGTTTTAGATAAAAATTCGTTCGCCATTAATCACAAATCCCTCGTTTTTGATAGATAGACGGCTGCAGTAATTGCAAGTCATCGCAGTTGAGTCCGTTTAACGTTTCAGAGTGGCCAATCAACAAAATACCGCCACTCTTCAATCGGCTAATAACGTTACTGATCACCCTTTGTTTGGTATTTTGATCAAAATAAATCATAACATTGCGTAAAAAAATGAGTTCAAAATGACCAAGTTCATCCAACTGATTTTGTAAGTTCGCTAGTTCGAATTTCACTTTTTTTCTTAATGAATTAACCACTTTCAATGTATCATGTTTGGAACCAATCCCTTTTCGGCAATACGTTTTGAGATACGCTTTCGGTATATGTTCATGGCGCAGCATCGGGTAGATACCCTGTGATGCAATTTGCAACACCTGGCTATTAATATCGGTACCGACTATTTGCCATGCCCCTTGATAACGGCTATCCAATAACATTGCCAATGAATAAGCTTCTTCCCCCGTAGAACTTGCAGCGCTCCAACAGCGGATCTGTTTTTTCCCCCATACAGTGAAGAGATGGTGCTGGATGTAAGCAAAATGTGCCTCTTCTCTGAAAAAGTACGTTTCATTGGTGGTCAGTAAATTGATGACTCGTTGCTGCTCAAGTTTGCGTACTTGCTGATCGCTAAATTTGGTCAAATACTCAAAATACTCCCGATACGAACTTATACCGAGCTCCCTTAAGCGTCCGCTTAAACGCCCAACCACCAACGCTTTCTTACTAGGCGTTAGTGCAATACCTGCCGATTGGTATATCCAGCCACGATACAACTCAAAGTCTGCATCACTGATGATGGACATTTGCTTCATGGCTGAATTCCCAAATTGCTGAGATTTGTGCTTAACTTGCAAGTTCATTCTGCTCTTTGACCTGTTCCATCATGGCCAACTCTTCAACAGATAGGACTTTATCCTCCGCTAAAATAATGACAAACTCTTCATCGAATTGAGCCATACCACAAATAAATTCGGTACGGATCTTGGTACCAAAATTAGGCGCAGGCCTCATGAAATTACTTGATATTTCAATGACTTCAGAAACACTGTCAACCATAACACCTAGGTCTTGGCTACGTTCTTCATTCGTTACTTCGATAATGACAACGCAGGTCTTTTTATTCACTTCTTGCGGTTTAAGATAAAAACGCCGAGCTAGGTTAACGACAGGTACCACTTCACCACGCAAGTTAATAATGCCTTGAATGTAGTCAGGCATCATTGGTACCTGAGTTACTTTGCCATACTCTAATATTTCCTTAACATGCAAAATGGTAAAGGCGTACATTTCACCATTGAGCTGAAATGTTAAGTACTGTTGATCTTGTGCCAATTCTGTATTGGACTTAGCCAATATCATCGAGTTAGCGTCAACCGGAATAAGATTAGCCACATTCACCTCCAGACGCTAAAAGCGCACATACTCAGGTTCATCGTCCATAGAAACAAACTCAACATCCTTCTTCTGTTTATGGCGTTGCTGCTCCCGGTGGACTGAGGTTTTGCTTGAGACTTCCCGGCGATGATTTTCCGTTTTGAAGAAGGTCATGAGCAGCTGAAGTTGCTGAGCTTGGCTGCTCATCTCTTCTGAAGTTGACGCAAGCTCTTCTGATGCGGAAGCACTTTGTTGCGTGATACTGTTGAGCTGTTCCATCGCTTGGTTAATTTGTGTTGCACCGGTTGCTTGTTCCATTGAAGCAGCATTGATCTCTTGTACTAAATCGGACGTTCTTTGAATAGAAGGCACCATTTCATCCAGCAGTTTTCCAGCTTGTTCCGCTAAACCAACGCTATTTTTAGCGACTTCACCAATTTCTTGAGAAGCAATCTGGCTGCGCTCTGCCAATTTTCGAACTTCCGCTGCCACCACTGCAAAACCTTTCCCATGCTCACCTGCTCTGGCTGCTTCAATCGCTGCGTTGAGCGCAAGTAAGTTAGTTTGATAAGCAATATCATCGATAATGCCAATTTTTTCAGCAATCGATTTCATCGCTAACACGGTTTTAGCTACCGCCTCCCCACCTTCTTTCGCTTCTTTAGCCGCCTTTCCTGCCATGCTATCGGTCACTTTTGCATTTTCGGTATTTTGCGCGATTGAGGCTGACATCTGTTCTACCGACGAGGTAGTTTGTTCAACACTGGCCGCTTGTTCGCTCGCACCTTGACTTAAGTTTTGTGCAGTCGCCGACACCTCTTCAGAAGCGGAAGCCAATGCGTTACTTGAGCTATTCACTTCACCTACGATGTCTGACAACTTGGCCACCATTTTTTGCATTGCTTCTAGTAGGCGTCCTAGTTCATCGTTTGATGTCACCTCGATTTTTCCAGTCAAATCACCCGCTGCTAAATTATTAGCAATAGATACAGCTTGCTCTAAGGGATTACAAATTCCACGAATTAAGGTGATTGCAAATCCAATACCAATCATCAGGCCCATAACTATAGAAATAATCGCAAGCATATATAAATTGTCATACAATTCGACCTCATAATAATATACACGCTGTGCTTCTTTGGTTTGCAACTGAATAAGTGAATTCAGCGTTTCTTCAACTGGCACATAAAGAGGACGAATTTTTTCTGCTGCAAGTCTCGTCGCCTCGTCTATATCAGAACGGCGTAATGCCTCTAATGTGGGCTCAAGCGCTTGCTCAATAAATATTTTATTTCTATCTTCAAATTGCTTTGCTAAAACGGCTTCTTCTTCGGTAAAACTCGTCTGTCTGAATTCCAACCATATTTCATCGATAGCTTTAAGGTGATTCTCTACAACCTCAATTTGACTTCGAATAATATTGGGTTGAGGATATAACTGTGAAAATTCTAGAGCGATTCGATTGTTCAAAAAGCGAGTTTTAATATCACCTATAGATAGCGCTGGTACAGTTCGGTCATAATAAACCGTTTTTAGGCCATGCAATGTTTTTTGCATGCCATAAAGCCCTAATGATCCGACAATAATGAGTAACAAACTTAAAATGCCAACTAGCATGCTTAGTTTGAATTTGACTGAAATATTTTTAAACATAGCCTATTCCTTTCTGACGATATAATTGAGCCAAGTTAGTGCATTGCTAATAAGCGATGCTTAGACTCTTCCTTCATAATATGTTGCGATAAACTAGCGATATCTAAGATAAGAGCAATATCTCCGCTACCCAAAATAGTCGAACCACTAATTCCTTTAACCCGTGAGAAAATCGGCCCAAGTGGTTTAATTACGGTTTGTAATTCCCCTAATAAATTATCCACGATCAAACCAGCACTTTGTCCAGCACTACTGACCACAACCACATTTTGGCGTTTTGAACAACGTGCAGTGAGGCCAAATTGCGCTCTTAAATCAATTAAAGGCAGCACTTGGCCTCGAAGATTAATATATGGCTTACCTTGGCCATCTTTGAGCCACTTATCATCAAGCTCGACGCATTCTTGAACGGCATCTAATGGCACAACGAAGGTTTCTCTACTTACTTCAATTAAGAAGCCATCAATGATCGCAAGTGTGAGCGGTAATACGATACGGATGGTTGTTCCTTGATTGAGCATACTGTGTATTTCGACTCGACCTCGCAAATCAGTAATATTTCGCTTCACTACGTCCATACCGACACCGCGCCCTGAAATATTGGAAACCTGCTGGGCCGTTGAAAAGCCGGGCTCAAAAATGAGCTGAAAAATCTCGTCATCGGTCACGAGTTGGTTTTCATCAAGTAGCCCTTTTTCAATTGCTTTTGCGCGTAATTTTCCGCTATTGAGTCCTTTTCCATCATCGCTTACGTCGATCACTATATTGCCTGAGTCATGGTAGGCATTAAGTGTTATCGTTCCGTGTGCAGGCTTTCCATTTGCTACGCGTTCTTCTTCTGTTTCAATGCCGTGGTCAATCGCATTGCGTACCAAATGCATCAAAGGGTCACCAATTTTTTCAATAACCGATTTATCTAATTCGGTATCAGCGCCAGTAATGGTGAGTTGAATACTCTTGTTTAACTCCTTCGCCATATCACGGACAACGCGTTGAAAACGGACAAATGTTGCGCCGATAGCCACCATTCTAAGCTGTAGTGCCGCATCTCTGACTTCCTCGAGAAGGCCATTGAGCCGTGCAACAGATTCAATCATTACATTTTCGCCAATTAGCTCCGCCTGTAATGCACTGCCGGCACCTGCGGTGACCAACTCCCCAACTAAATTAATCAAGGTATCTAACTTTTCAGCATCCACTCGCAAGCTTTTTTGCTCTTTGGTGAGTGCCTCTCTTGCCTTGTTCTGTTTATCAACCGCAGCATTGAGCACGAGTGCTAACTGCGCATCGTTTTGAGTCAAAATTTCGCCGATAGGTACTGTATCCGAGTTAACTTCTCGCCGTTCGCTTTGTTGCTGCAATGCGCGCTGCAATTCAGTCTCAGTGAGCGCGCCACAACGAACTAATATTTCCCCAATTCTATAATTTTCATCAGGCATTGATTGAATGTATTCAATGAAGTCGCCCACTTTGGCACTCGGCGGAAAGATTCGAACCTCACCTTCTTCACGAATAAATTCAAATACATCTTCGATTTGTTGTTTAGATGCCGGAGAATAGAAACGGAGTTCAAAACCCAAATAACAGCATTCTGGATCAAAGTTATGCCAATCTGGTAATTTCCGGTCGACAGCCTCGATATAAATAACCTCTCCCAGCGTAGTTAAATAAGAAAGAAAAGAGAGCGGATCCATACCATCTTGGAATGCATGAAGCGGGAAAGTTAAAGAGAGATGCCAACAGAAATTGTCAATCGTAGTGTGATCAGGTTCAGATTCCATAGTTGGTGAATGATTTTCTAGTTCAGATTGGCCTAAAAACTCAGACAATCTGGCCCCTAAGCGCTGTCCGGTAACGTCATCTTCTGATGACTCTTGCCCCGTTTGAGCATCATCAATCAAGCTCACCATGTGATCGCGACACTCAAGCAACAAGGAAATATGCTTTTCATGCAACTTAAGTTGTTCTGAGCGCAATAAATCAAGCAAGCTTTCTACTTTATGAGTAAAACGAACGATCTCATTTAAGTTAAATATCCCTGCTGAGCCTTTTACAGTATGCGCTGCTCGGAAAATTGCGTTTAATCGCTCATTTAAGCCATCAAGATTCCCGTTATCCAGTTCAAGAAGGTCAGATTCCATCCCTTCAAGCAACTCCCTACTCTCATTAAAATAAGTTTGGAGCGCCGCAGCCATCATTTCGTCCATAGTATCTCCCTGGGGCTTCGTCATTAGCTTGTCACTTTGTCTTATTGTGAACTCGAAAGAACGATAGGGTCATGAAACCATCCCACTAGCCCCAGTTTACCCAGCACATCCACCACGACTTCACTGTGATGAATCAGTTCACATCCCTGTTCAATTCTTGCTTTTTTAAATGCCATCAATACTTGTACGCAACTGCTGTCCAGAGCAGTGACTTGGGACAGTTCAATGGCGATCTTCTCGCTATGAGACACAAAAGAGGTCAACTGTTCAAACAAATCTCGAGCCTCATAAATCGTCAGTTCACCGTCAAGTTTTAACATTAATTGCTCATCGGTTTGGTGTGGAGTCAGCATAATCCCTCCTTAGGCTTGGATCAGTTTTGCTACGGCGGCAAGCATCTGTTCAGGTGCAAAGGGTTTTACAACCCAAGCTTTCGCACCCGCAGCACGACCCTGTTCTTTCTTCGATGCCTCAGACTCAGTGGTGAGCATAATCACCGGCGTAAATTTTGTGTCTGGCCTTTGCTTCAACTCTTTGAGTAAGGTGATGCCATCCATATTCGGCATATTTACGTCGCTGATGACCAAATGAACACGATTCCCGGCCAATTTGGATAATGCATCTTTACCATCCTGAGCTTCGATCGTCTGATAGCCTGCTCCTTTTAAGGTCATACTCACAACCTGGCGAATTGAAGCCGAATCATCTACAACAAGTACCGTTTTGTTCATCACAGCGTTCCTCATCTATTCATTTACTGTTCTCAAAAGAAAGTAATGTCCGTACTAACCATCTTACTTTTTATCTCAGTAGCCTTACCTTTGTGACTTTCATGTTGTTCTATCATGGTGTAATTCTTGGTCATTTTTTCCAGCCATTTTTGCGGGGATAATTCGCCTGCGATCGCATGATTACTGTCTTGTTTGAGCAACTCTAATGAATCACTAAGCTCCTTAAGATTGGTACTGATTTGCTCTAATATTTGGCTGACTCGATCTTGAAATTGCAATTTCACAATCACACCACTTATCGTTTCCTTTACCGAAAATGCATCTTCTTTTAAACGCTCAGACTGTTGTTGTAAGGTTTGCGCTATATCTTGGAAGTGGTTAATAACATAGTCGATACGATGCTCAGTTTGTTCCATCTGTTCACTCTCAGCCGCAATAGCCAATTCAGCTGTCTTAAATGTGCTCTTAATCGCATCACTGACAATGTTCACTTTCTCTGTCATGCTGCTAGCGATCTCTCTTGAACGCTGTGAGAGGTTACGAACTTCGTCCGCGACAACCGCAAAACCTCGCCCTTGCTCTCCGGCACGCGCTGCTTCAATGGCTGCGTTTAATGCCAATAGGTTGGTTTTTTCAGCAATGCCCACCACATCGGTTGCCATTTTTTTTAAATTCGACTGTGTACTGATCAAGGCTACGCATTTCATCAAGCATATGCTCTCTTGTTTTTTGGCTTTCTCTAAGCTCATCAACCGCTTTAGAAAGCGTGGCTCGACAACGCTCAATTTCGCTCATTAAATTACGTTCATCTTTTAAGGTTGAGCCTTGCGAGAAGGAGAGTGCTTGTGAAAGCTGCGTGACAAGATCACCAAATTGCTGGCTCAGTTGAGTAACAGAATCGGTAAGTTGCACATTGGCTAAATCAATATGACGAGACCACACTGGCAGAGATTGGGCAAAAAGAGGCTCTAAAGAATGGTATCCATCGAGTTGGAGCCCTTGTGTTTGAGAAAGGTGTTCAATCGTCTCTTTTTGAGCTTTGACTTGGGAAATGAAGGATTCGTAATTCCAAAGTGCATAACTGACACTAATAAAAGTAACGAACAACAAAGCCCAAACACCAAAATCAGTTGGCTGTGGCATAAGAGCAACTATCGACAATAGCACTAAGGGCACGTAAACACGTACCAACCTAATGAGGAGCATAATTTATTATCCTTTAGCCATAAAACACTGACGAAAGCTATGGCGTTATGTAAGAAGTTGTTATGCAACGCCTGAAGCTCATAACTAAAGATAGGAAAGCTTAGGGGAATCTGCAATGTAGTCGGTAAATGTAATTTTACTTTTGTTGTGTTGGGTAATTTTAAACAGTCCACTCTTATCAATCAGAGTAACGATTGACTTTCGTTAAGTTCGGCTGAGTAACGTCATTGAGCCCTCCCCTCTGTTCTCATAACATGACGCACTGATCGGATCACATTGGCTTTATTTTATTTAGCTATCTTTCCTAGAAATACATCACTAGAATCCATCGCTTTTCTGATCCTCCGCACATCGGTTAATTACGAAAAGACAACATTGAACGAATTTAATCACCTAAACTTAAGCATCACATACTGTAATGAAATCAAATTCATGAACAATACCAAACGAAGCAAAAGCCATCATTCTGCAGGGCGAAGCGACACATTTTGACCCACAAGTCGTAGAGGCTTTTTTGAGTGTTGAACAACAATTTGTCGCCATTGCCGCTCGCCATCAGGATAAACATTAATCTCTTATTACAGTAACTCCTCCGCTCAATGGCAAAATATCGTATTTGATGATGAATTTTGCCGTTGAGCTGACTTCTTCTCAAAGTAAAACCTATTTAATCTCCCCACCTGAAAGCGGTGGATGATAGAGTTTTTTTAAAAAAATCGCCTTTTTGTTCATGATTCTTAGCCAACACAAATTATTTTCAGTTTTTCTGTTTTGTGTGTTGTAACAGATATTTCATAAAGGTATAAATAGCTTAATTTTATGTTTCTAAAATCCCTTCTAATACTTTACATGGATGATGATTATGTTTGAAAAAGTTGTCGCAGCTCCGGCTGACCCTATTCTTGGTTTAACCGAAGAGTTTAAAAAAGATCCTCGCACTGAAAAAATTAACCTCGGTGTTGGTATCTACAAAAATGAAGCAGGTGAAACACCTGTTCTTGCGACAGTAAAGAAAGCGGAAGCGGCGTTGCTTGAGTCTGAAAAGACCAAATCTTATCTCACCATTGAAGGTACTGCTGAATATGGGCTCGCGGTACAAAAACTCCTGTTTGGCGATGAATCTGAGATTGTGACGCAAAAGCTCGCAAAAACGGCACAAGCGCCGGGTGGTACTGGTGCACTGCGTGTAGCAGGTGAATTTATTAAGCGTCAAATCGGCGACGTGAAAGTGTGGATCAGCAACCCAACATGGGCAAACCATCACGGTGTTTTTAATGCGGCTGGTTTAGAAACCACGCAGTATTCGTACTACAATTCCGAAACGAAAGATAAAGATTTCGCAGCGATGCTTACCGATCTTGAGCAAGCTCAAGCGGGTGATATTGTTCTTCTACACGGGTGCTGCCACAACCCAACTGGCATTGATCCAACCGATAAAGAGTGGGAAACGTTAGCAAAATTAGTCGCTGATAAAGGGCTTCTTCCTCTGTTTGACTTTGCTTATCAAGGTTTTGCGAAAGGGGTTGAAGAAGACGCGCAAGGTCTGCGTACTTTTGCGAAATACAATAAAGAGATCTTAGTCGCGAGCTCATTCTCTAAAAACTTTGGTTTGTACAATGAACGCGTGGGGGCGTTTACCATCGTTGCTGGCTCAACAGATGTCGCTGAAACAGCCTTCTCACAAATCAAAGCGATCATCCGCTCTATTTACTCAAATCCACCAGCGCACGGTGCTGCTGTGGTTACTTATATCCTCAACAACGCCGAACTGCGCGCAGAATGGGAAAACGAAGTGACTGAAATGCGTGAACGTATTCAAGAGATGCGTGAGCTGTTTGTTACCACCCTAAAAGCCGAAGGTGTGAAGGCTGATTTTAGCTTTATTGAACGTCAAAATGGCATGTTCTCTTTTTCTGGTTTGAACAAGGAACAAGTTGCGCGTCTGAAAGATGAATTGGCAATTTACATCGTCGGTTCCGGCCGTATCAGTGTGGCAGGCATGACGAAATCGAATATGGGCCCACTGTGCAGAGGTATTGCAGCGGTTCTATAATCGATAATGATAAGAAATAGACAACAATAGCCGCCACTTGTCGGCTATTTTTTTATCTTCAATTCACTGAAATGGCACTTGATTCACATCGAAGCGCGTTCACTTTCCCCTCTTGCCTGCAAAGCACGTTCTTTTCATGTACTATAACTCTCTGAATCCTATGTCCAATGCCACCGATGTGACCTGATCCCTTTGACAAGTTACATCGTTTAGCTGGCTCGCGACGTCAGAATCCCACAATATGAACTCCGAAACACAAGGAAGCCTCCATGGAAGCAGAATTAATTGAAATCAAGAACTTCCTTGCTCAGTATCCACCGTTCAATGAACTACCTGAAGAAACACTGTTCGAAGTGACGCAGAGCGTAGAAATCTCCTATTTTCGACAAGGTACACCCATCATTCATTTTGGTGATCATATCCAGGACTTGTATTTTATCCGCAGCGGCGTCGTCGAGGTGTACCGTCGCAAAGGCGAATTATACAACCGCCTAACCGAAGGCGGCTTATTTGGTCAAATGGGGCTATTGACCAATAACCGTGTTCGTTTTCCGGTCACTGCGATTGAAGATACGCTGGTTTATTGTATTCCAGAGGCAAGGTTTCAGGATTTATATGACAACTATGATTCCTTTGCTGATTTCGTTGAAGTGCAAGATAACGCGCGCCTTCGCCAAGCCGTACTGAGTAAAACAGAGCAGAATGATCTCACCACCTCGAAAGTGCGAACCTTACTCAGCCGAGAAGCTCCTTTCGTTTACAAAACAGAAACCATTCAACATGCGGCGATCAAGATGGCGGAAGAGAGTATCTCTTCACTGCTGGTGATTGATCCTGATATTTTGCAAGAGAGTGACGACGATAGCAGCCCGGTAATCGGCATCCTGACTGACCGAGATCTCTGCACGCGTGTATTAGCCGTTGGCATCGATCCTAATCACCTCGTCACGGAAGTGATGACAACGGAGGTTATCTCATTAGATCATAATGCTTATGTCTATGAGGCCATGCTGAAAATGCTTCGGTACAATGTTCATCATCTTCCTATACTCAAAGAAAAAAAGCCGATCGGTATCATTGAAGCGACCGATATTGTTCGCTACGAATCACAAAACTCATTGCTGCTCGTCAGTCGCATCTTCCAGCAACAAAGCGTTGAAGAGTTAGCCACACTGTCGCACCAAGTCAAAGACAGTTTTGTTCGTTTAGTCAATGAAGATGCAAACTCACATATGATCGGCACGGAGATGTCAGTGATTGGCCGTAGCTTTAAACAAAGAATCATTGAACTTGCTGAAGAATTACTAGGCTCGCCGCCTATTCCATACTGCTTTTTAGCCTTGGGTTCTATGGGCCGTGACGAACAGTTAATTGTCACGGACCAAGATAACGCTTTAATTTTGGACGATAGCTATGAAGAAACACAGCATGGTGCTTATTTCGAAGCGTTCGCTAAATTTGTCTGCGACAGCTTAGATCAATGCGGTTACAGCTACTGTACGGGGGACATTATGGCCAGCAACTCGATATGGCGTATGACTCGTAAAGAATGGGAAGCCTGCTTTGCCGATTGGATAGATAACCCTAACCCTAAGGCGCTATTGAATGCATCCATCTTTTTTGACTTATACGGAGTGTGTGGCAGGACCAAATGGGCAGAACAACTGAATGGGTTTATTGTCCGTCGAGCACGCAAAAATAATCGATTTCTTGCATGCCTTGCACGAAATGCGCTGAACCGCACGCCACCATTGGGGTTTTTCAAAGACTTTGTGATGGAAAAAGATGGACGACACAATAACACCATCAATTTAAAACGTCGCGGCACGGCACCGTTAGCGGATTTAATCCGTGTGCATGCATTGGCTGTCGGTTCACGTTCTACCAACTCGTTTGAACGTTTAGATGACATCATTGAAGCCGGAATTCTGCCCAAAGGACGGGCGCAAGATCTGCGTGATGCAATGGAGTTTATCGCTATGGTACGCATTCGCCACCAAGCGGCTGACGTTGAACAAGAAATAGAGCCAGATAACAATATCGAGCCAGAAAACCTATCTGATTTTGAAAGACGTAATTTAAAAGATGCGTTTCAAATCCTAAGCAATGCGCAAAATTTCTTGAAATTCCGTTATCAAGCCAGCAATAACTTTAAGTGATAGAAGTGATTAAACAATGGTTTCAAAAACCAAGCATCGATTGGGTAGCAAAATATGCCAATAAGCAGTCTTTGGTTAACCATCCGTTACTCAAAGATTTTTATTCAAGGCCGATTGCTAAGGGTAGCACGCCAATCGATGAAATAGAGTTTGTCGCTTTAGATTTGGAAACAACGGGGTTAAGTGCGCAGCATGATGACATTATCACCATTGGCTTGGTGCCTTTTACCTTAAACCGTATCTATCTCAACCGCTCTAAACATTGGATAGTTCGGCCACGCCAAGCGTTAAAAGAGGATTCGGTGGTTATCCATGGCATCACACACAACGATATTTTAGATGCGCCAGATTTGGCAGAAGTGCAGGAGTCGATACTGAAGGCCTTATCTGGAAAAATTGTTGTGGTTCATTACCGCCATATTGAACGTAGCTTTCTCAATCAAGCATTAAAAGTGCGATTGGGTGAAGGCATTGAGTTCCCTGTGATCGATACTTTGCAATTGGAAACGGAAATTCAACAACGGTTACATGGAGGTTTATGGAACCAGTTAAAAGGGCAAAAACCACAATCAGTGCGTTTAGGGCAAACGCGAGCGCGTTATGGGCTACCAGCGTACACTCCACACCACGCTTTAGTTGATGCTATTGCCACCGCGGAATTATTCCAAGCACAAATCGCTCATCATTTTGATCGGCAGCAAAGTGTCCGAACGTTGTGGCTATAACTTTTTGATTATCCTTTAAAGGGATTCTTTCAAGGTTTAGTACCGTGATCGACACGAGCAAAAAAAGAGGAACCCATGTTAGGTTCCTCTTTTTTAATCACATCTCGCCTTGCTGCTTTTACGCTTAGAACTTAGAACTTAGAACTTAGAACTTAGAACTTAGAACTTACAGCTTAAAGCGACGAATTTCATTTTCTAACTGATGCGAAAGCTCAGAAAGTTGTGATGCTTGTGCTGCTGCTTCATGCGCTTCTTGTGCAAGATCGTTAGACACATCGCGGATCCCTTCCGTGTTTCGAGTAATTTCCGACGTCACAGAAGCTTGCTCTTCAGCGGCCGAGGCAATTTGCGTCGCCATGTCACTGATGCGCTCAACTGAATTATGAATTTGCATCAAACTTGCTGCAGCGGCGTTCGCATCATCTACACTGGTTCCAGCAAGCATACGGCTATCACCCATAATGCCAACCGCTTTACCCGTCCTTGATTGCAACGTTTCGATCATCTGCTGAATTTCTTTTGTCGAAGCATGTGTACGTTGGCTAAGCACACGAACTTCATCGGCAACCACCGCAAAGCCACGACCTTGCTCACCAGCACGTGCAGCTTCAATCGCCGCATTCAATGCTAGCAGGTTAGTTTGCTCTGCTATGTTTTGAATAGTCGCCAGAATCGTATTGATATGTTTACCGTGTGCTTCCAGCTCAAGGATAACATCAGTGGCCACTTGAACTTCTTTGGCCAGGTTTTGAATCGAACCTTGTGTTTGTGAAACTTGATTCGAACCATGTACGCAATCCGTTACCGCTTCGCCAGAGTTTTGAGCGGTATGATCCGCGTTACCGGCAATCTCTTGTGTAGCTGCGGCCATTTCATTGATGGCCGTAGCCACCATATTAATTTCATCTTGTTGTAAACGGATACGCGCACTACGCTCTTTGGCTTGAGCGGCCGTCTGTTTTGACTGTTCAGATAATGCAGTAGAAACAAAGCTAAGTTTAGAAACCATAGTGTGCATGTTACCGACAAAGATATTGAAGTTTTGTGCTAATTGCCCAACTTCATCATCACTTCTTGGTTCAAGACGTTGAGTTAAATCACCGTCTCCGGAAGCAATTTCCTCTAAGGCTTTGGATACTCGGCTAAGATCTCTAAACAAAAAGCTCACTAACCAAGAGACGATTACAATCACAGCAATCGTAATCACAAGTGCAGTCACAATTAGGTCAATGAGCAAGGATGTATGCGCTGCTTCTTCCGTTGCGCGGTCCATCTGGATAGCGAAAATCCAATCGGTTTGCGGTACTTTGGCGAAGTAAAATAGCTTATCGACACCTTGTAATGACGCATCTTCAACGGTACCTGAGGCGACTGCTTGCTCTATCATGTTCATCGTCAACGTCTTCGACAATGACGACACTGGTTTTAATAAGAAATTTTTATCTGGATGCGCTAAAAAGGTTCCATCTTGCGCATCAATCAACATCGCGTAGGCGTTTTTGCCCGCATCTAAACTGATGACATCTTGGATGAGGTGATCGATTAACACATCGGCACCAACGACGCCGACAAATTGCCCATTGCGACGCACAGGATCTGCAATTGTCACCAACAGTGCATTGGTGATCGCATCTTTATAAGCGGTGGTGATAATTTGCTTATTCGCTGAAACGGCATCTTTATACCAAGGACGTTGGCGAGGATCATAGTCAGCACGGTTACGCTCAGGGTGTGAACGATACATCTCACCTTGCGGCGTACCAAAGAAAATATCATCAAAGCCACCCGCTTTGCGAGCTTTCTGTAAGAAAGGAACGACATCATCTTGAGCGGTGTAGTCATTAAAAGCGGTTGAGATCTCTTTACGGACCACAATCCAGTCCGAAATGCCTTTCGCAGCGGCAGCTGACAAGCTTTCTGCCCGCGAATATACGCCATTTCGAGTTTGTTCAAAGAGTTGATCAGCGGCTAGCCAAGTCAACGCGCTCGCCATAACGACGACGGCAGAAAGACTGGCACCGATTAGCTTTTGCTTTAAGGTTAATTTCATTGGTTTGCAGAATGTTAGATACAGGAACGGAGGCGAATATTAACCAGATTTAACACAAGATGCACGAAATATATGTCGAATTCTGACACAAGATAACCATTTGCTTTTCTTAGTATTTTAGCAAAACACTCTAATGACGATCGTCAAAAAAACATCAAAAAAGGCGACTTTCGTCGCCTTTTCAAATCAATGTCGAAATTAACGTTTCAAGAGCTCGGTTCGCATTCCCAACAGTAGGCTGACACACATCAGCAGCAGCACGATAGTAAATGGCAGCGCCGTTGATATGGCGGCGGCTTGCAACGCTTCAATAGCATTGGTGCCACCAATCCATAACAAGGCTACGGCGATAGCGCCTTCCATCAACGCCCAGAAAATACGCTGTAGGACAGGGGCATCCACTTTGCCTCCAGCAGTAATACTATCAATGACCAGTGACCCTGAATCTGATGAGGTGATAAAAAATACCAACACTAACACAACCGCAATCACTGAAAGTAACGTGCCATAAGGCAGTGCATCAAACATTTGGAACATCGCCAGTGGCACTTCGGTCAAACCATTCGCGCCTAATTGGCCAACATTGTTGATGACTTGATCAATCGCCAAACCACCAAATACAGACATCCAAATCAAGGTAACAGCCGTAGGTACTAATAATACGGCGGTAAGGAACTCGCGGATAGTACGGCCTTTTGATACTCGCGCAATGAACATTCCAACAAATGGTGACCACGAAATCCACCAAGCCCAGTAGAACACGGTCCAACCTTGGAACCAGGCCTCATCAGTTCGACCGTGCGGGTTACTGAGTGGGATGATATTTTCAATATACGCCATTAATGTGGTTGGAATGGATGAAAAGGTTACGGTATAACCAATCAGTGCAACTAAAATCAACAGCAAGAATGCCACGATCATATTGATGTTACTGATGACTTTGACACCACCATCAATACCACGCACCACAGAGACCACCGCTAATAAAGTAACGACGGTAATCACGACAATTTGTAAACCCATTCCGGCATCAATGCCAAACACATGATGGATACCACTAGCCGCTTGTTGAGCACCCAGCCCTAATGAAGTTGCTAAGCCAAACAATGTTGCTAATACAGCCAGAATATCAATGATATGCCCTGCCCAGCCCCAAGCGCGATCGCCAAGCAACGGGTAAAAAATAGAGCGAATAGAAAGCGGAAGCCCTTTGTTGTAAGTAAAGAACGCAAGGGAAAGCGCTACCACACCGTAAATGGCCCAAGGGTGTAGACCCCAATGGTACATGGTTGCACCTAATGCTAGTTTAGCTGCTTCGGGTGTGTTGGCTGCAACACCTAAGGGCGTCTCATACCAACCGGTAAAATACGCCACAGGTTCAGCGACACTCCAGAACATGAGACCAATACCCATCCCTGCGGCAAACAGCATAGAGAGCCAAGAAATATAAGAGTAGTCTGCTGTTGCCCCTTGGCCACCTAAACGGATTTTACCAAAGGGAGAAACAATCAAGCCTAAGCAAAACAACACAAAAAGATTACCCGACCAAATAAACAGCCAGTCAAAAGTGCCAATAATTTTCCATTTAACGCCATCAAGCCCACTCTTCGCAATCTCAGGATCAACGACTAAAGCGGTGACTAAAAATAGCGCAATAAATCCAGCACTAAAACCAAACACTGGATTATGAACATCAAACCCCCACTTTTGCACGTTATCTTGCCCGACTGTGTAGTCAGTACTGTCAATACTGTACTTATCAATACCTTTTGTCATTTTACCTCTCTAGAAATCTAAACATGATTTTTCAGTTGAGATTAATAACCATGAGAACGAAACAATTTTAAGAAAAAAACCAAAAATAACTTCGTACTCATAGCAATTTACTTTTCAATATTCTGAACACCCTACCAACACCACAGAAAAAATCCACTAAAAAGCAACAAAAAATGCCGTCAAAGGCAAAAAACAAGCCTCAAAGGTTAAACTTCAACCAACTTAGGGTAAAAATCGAAAACAAAAACATTCGAGCACTAATCATTTTACATCTCAACTTATACACTCATCATCTTAGAGCAACACAAAAGAGGTCGAATGCTACTTTTCAAGTGAAAAGAACTGCACTATGGTCCCCGCTTATTAATAACTTTCTTTTTGGGACAATGAGTTTGGAAAAACATGAAGAAGTTTTGATCTCAATTCGACAAATTATTCGCGCAATTGATCTGCACTCTAAAAAACTGAATAGAGACGCTGGGCTTACTGGTCCCCAGCTTATTTTAATGCGCTCAATTCAAACCCTTGGTGAGGTGACTATCCGCACATTGTCGGATCATACGAACATGAGCCAGGCCACTGCCACCACCATTTTGGATAGATTAGAGCGCAACGGATACGTACAGCGAATTCGCAGCAATACCGATAAACGAAAAGTGCACGCCCATTTAACGGACGAAGGTAAGAAGCTGCTAGAAAAGGCACCGCAACCACTACAAGAAAGCTTTGTCGAACAATTTAGGCAGCTTCAAGAGTGGGAGCAAAGCTTGTTGCTCTCATCAGTACAACGTTTATCTTCTATGATGAATGCTGAAAACATTGATGTCGCACCGATGCTCGAAATTGGTTCTATTACCAAAGAAGAGTAGCTTTGATTGCATTTTAAAATTTGATCGTAAAAAAGCCTCGGGGCTACCGAGGCTAATTCATTCACAACGAACAACAGATTAAATGGCTTTATAGATAACTTTGTTGCCTGCTAACTGCTCTTTCACTACCAGATTTTCTTCTACTAGTTTCTTGAGTGCGCCAGTGGCCCAAGCGGCGGCTTTCGCATCTTCTTGACCAGCACTTAAGCCGATCGATTTAGGATTCATACCTTCTGCGTGGTTAGCGACGATATCTAAAACCTGTTGCTGTTTTGGCGTTAACACGACATCCACTTTTTTAGAGTTCGCCGTCGCTTTCTCCACAACTACTTTTGTTGCAGCGGTTTTTGCTATGGTCGATTGCGCTGTTACAGGCTTTGCTGATTGAGAGGCGATCAAATTTGCAACCGTCGCTTTAATACGCTTTTGCAATTTGGCCTGCACCTTACGCTTATGAGCAAGTCTCATCGAATATTTCTCCATTTCACTGCGTTTCAAGCAGTGGTGAAAATTTGAAGCGCGTTTTATATCAAAAATCGTCCTCGATTTGTAGGGCATAGCACAGCATAGCACAGATTGAGGGTCAAAAACGCATTTCGATGCGGCAACTGACTACAATTCATACAGGTCGCAACAGCCAACAACGATGCTGTAGCTCGAAGGAGTTTCACTGGTTTATGCACACCCAACATTTGTCTAATACGCGCTTTTCTTTGCAATCACCTATGGTGAAATGGATAAATACGATTTGTATCATCGCTTCAATTTGCATTGTCATGTTCTCATCCAACATTATTCATGCGCTGCTGTTAGTGAGTACACTGGCGGTGACTCTAATCACCTTCTATTTTTTGATTTTGAAAGGAAAAGTTAGCTACACCCTAACCGATACCCATTTTCAGCAGCATCTCTTTAAAGGAGGTTGGGTCGTAAAATGGAACAATATCAGCCGCATTGGGGTGTGCAGTTATGAATCTCATGGTTGGCACCAACCTTTGCCTTGGATTGGGATCAAACTGAAGGATTATTCACCTTACCTTGAGAGTGTATGTCCCAGAATCGCTAGTGAGATCTTGCTCAGTCAGCGCGCGCTGCTCTACTTAGGAGCAAAACAACAGCGCAAAGAGACTCAATTTGAAGATTTGGTACTCGACAGCGCACCTTACACTGCGCCAAACGGTAATTACTATCATGGTCTTATGGCAATGTTAGCCAATCGGATGCGCTATCAACGGCAATTTTTTGATTATGATATTTTTATCTCAGCGCACGATTTGGATCGTGACGCCGAAGCGTTTGTGGGGTTGATTCGGCGCTACCTCGCGGCGGCCGAACCAGACTAAGACATAGTTTCATGGGCGCAGAAGGAACACTCTGAGCCTAATCAAGATCAATACAGGGGCATTTCATCTGCGACATAAGGGTTATTGGCACGTTCACGACCAAAAGTCGATTGCGGACCATGGCCGGGCACAAACGTCACATCGTTGCCAAGTGGCCATAGCTTAGTTTTGATCGAGTGAATAAGGGTATTGAAATCACCTTGCGGGAAATCCGTACGGCCGATACTACCGTTAAACAATACATCGCCAACAAACGCCAATTTCGCTTGCTGGCTAAACAGCACTACGTGGCCGGGCGTGTGGCCGGGCGTGTGTAATACTTGTAGAGTTTGAAGGCCAAACTTCACTTCATCACCGTCATTAAGCCATTGGGTAGGTTCAAAGGCTTCCGTCAGTGGAAAACCAAACATTTGGCTTTGACCTTCGAGGCCTTGTAGCCAGAAGTTGTCCGCTTTGTGTGGTCCAATAATATCGACGCCGCCCAACTGCTGCGCCAGCGGTTCGGTTCCACCGACATGATCTAAATGGCCATGAGTAAGAACCAAACTGACCACTTTTACCCCGAGTTCATTGATCAACATCACGAGCTGTTTCACATCACCGCCGGGGTCAACCACGATCCCTTCCATGGTGTCATCACACCAAACGATAGAGCAGTTTTGAGAGAAGGAAGTGACGGGCACCACTTGATACTTTAACGACATACTAAAACCTTGTTCGAATTCGCAGTTGGCCGAACTATGACATTGACACTTTCATTTGACAAGTCACGAACAGCCTTATGACCAATGACGCACAGGCCCAGTATCAATGTGCACAAAATCACTGCTAGGATAATAACCAACACCGCCAGCGCCCAATTCGATCGCCGCTTCGCGTACTTGACTCAACTGAACACCATCTAACCGAAAATCAATTGCTTGGCCTAGCATATGGAAACTTTTCTTAGCAACCCCAGAGGAGTGAGTGCGCAACATTTCATTGGTGGCAGGAGATCGATAACCAGAGATGATTTGTACTTCCGCTTGAGTGCCAAGTAGAGATTGAATTTCCGATATTTGGTCAAATAGATTTTTGTCCATTGGATGGACTTCGTTGCGGCGGAAATCACGGCAAATATTGTTGAGCCGATCAAGCTCAGATCGAACATAACGAACACCGTTGAAATAACAGGTTTCAAGTGTTTCACCGGTATGTAAATTATTCATCGCGAGTATGCGAGAGGTTTCAGGGTACGATGCCAATACTATTTGGGGGACACACGCCGCTACAACTACACCACTACCAGCCAATTTTATAAAATGACGACGAGAAACTAACAAGGTTGGATACCTTCACAACTGAATTTATTTTCAACAAACCCGGACACTACCGGACTCCATTGTGAAGATCAAATGCATAAATTGTGCTCGAAATGCTCAAGAGAGAGCAACAGCATCGTTACTCTTTGAACATAAAAGAGATCTTTATTAAGTGATTTTTTGGTAAATTGAGAGACGCAGCCCTGCTTACTTAGGTGACCACTGTTCTAGCGGTATCCATTCACCCATTACTGGTGCTGAATGCATCATAACGATAGATATCATCTCGGTAGTGCAGTTCTCCACCTTCATACCAAACGGTTTGATAGATGATGTGTACGGGGATGCGCTGCTTTAATGGGATCGTGCCATTCACAGGCCCCTCTTTACCCGTTAATTTATCACCATCAATACCTTGGGTTTCTAATATCATCGAAGCAAACTTGTCGGCATTTTGTACTCGAATACAACCCGAACTATACCC
>AEZC01000241.1 GCA_000257205.1 Vibrio ordalii ATCC 33509
GGGTATAGACAGCATTAACCGAGCGCTGGCGTTAGAGATTTCGCAATATCAAGGGACGGAAGCACAAGCCAAGTCTATCGCTAACTTAGGGGAGTTTATCCGTGCCGCGTATTATGTGCGCTATGGTGTAAAACAAGATTTTGGTGATTATTCGGACCAATTGAGTAATGCTATTGCGGATACGATTAACCAGTTTATGTTATCGCCTTATAGTTTGAGCTTAGGTCGTGAACAAGTGGCGGCCATGTCGAGCTTAACGTTAATGGTCGATAACGTGAAACGCCTACCTTTAACGATGGCGAATTTCATCGTGTTATTGGATGCCTTTAGCCCACAAACGGCGCAAGATGTACAGTTTGTTGATGGTTTAAATAATTTGTTCCGCTCAATGAGCGGACATACCTCACGTGATGATTTTTATCAACATATTGAAGCCCATCCAGAATATTTGGAGACACTGTATCGTTTTGCCACTGAACATGATTGGGCGTTAGGAACTGATGCCGATTTCATTTTGTACAATGCGGTGCGTGAAACAGGGCGCTTACTGGTTAGCCCTTACCCAAACACCAAAACCCGAGTTATTGCGATTTTAGAAAAAGTATTGGAACGTTACCCGCTGGGTGGACGTAGCGATAAACTCTGGATTGCTGCGGTTGAAATGCTTTCTTACTACGCCCATGAGACATTGGAAACGCTTAATTTAACGCAAGCTAAGCAGCAACTTGAACAGCGTATCATGCCAAATCGCCATCAATGCGATGGGCCTGCTATTATCCGCTCACAAAGCTTAACATCCCAACAAGCAGAGCAAGCGTGTCAGGTATTGAATAAGAAAGAAGCCGATTTCCATACCGTGGTAAATACTGGTTTCACGCCCGTGGCCGATGATCTCAATCAACAAGTGGAAGTGGTGGTATTTGATAGCAACGAAAGTTATGTCAGTTATTCCAACTTCTTGTTTGGCAATACTACCAACAACGGCGGGCAATACCTTGAAGGCAACCCGGCCGATGCCAACAACACCGCGCGCTTTGTTGCTTATCGATATGCGCAGGATGAGGCGTTATCTATTCTCAATTTAGAGCATGAATATGTGCATTATTTGGACGGACGTTACAATCAGTACGGTTCGTTTTCTCTCAATTTAAGTGAAGGCCATATCGTGTGGTGGTTGGAAGGCTTCGCTGAATACATGCACTATAAAAAAGGCTACCAAGCGGCGGTAGACTTAATTGCTGAGAAAAAACTGATCCTCACGCAAGTGCTGGCCACTACTTATCAAAATGACACCAATCAAATTTATCGCTGGGGCTATTTAGCGGTTCGTTTTATGTTGGAAAATCATCCAAATGAAGTGGATCAATTACTAGCGTTATCACGTAGTGGCGATTTCAAAGCGTGGGCTGAGCAAGTCAAACGGATTGGCAAAAGCCTAGACAGCGAATTTTCAACTTGGTTAGACACTTTGACAACGGGCAGTGGTAATCCAGAAGATCCGACTGTGCCGCCAATTCAACCAGAAGACACGATGAATTATTTAGCGTTAGGGCAGAGTGTTACCTTGTCGGGTGAGCAGTACAGTGAACAACTCTATTATATTGATGTTCCAGATGT
>AEZC01000242.1 GCA_000257205.1 Vibrio ordalii ATCC 33509
TTTATGATGCGCTTACGATCGGAGGAGATGCACGATAAGGTGATCGGAACATTCATTGAACGGGAATTCTATTTTTAAATCAACCGATTGGAGTCATGACCCATATTGGAACCTCAAAGACTGATGAAGGCATTCTTAGTACTATTGCTGCCTTACATGAGTTTAAAGAAGCTGAACTTCCACTAGAAATTGAAGGACCACTTGGTAATGCTTGGCTACGTAAAGAGAGCAACAATCCCATATTATTTATTGCTGGAGGAACGGGAATATCCTACATAATGAGCTTACTTAGAAATGCTCTTCATAATCAACTCGATCAGAGCATTTATCTTTACTGGGGAGTGAAAGGGATTAACCAATTGTATCTTCACCCAGAATTATTAATGCTTTCAGATCAATATCCTAATCTACACTATGTGTGTTCGCTGGAGGAATCCTGCGACCAAATAATGAGCAGGGAAGGATTAGTGGTTGATGCAATATTAAATGACTTTTCAGATTTGCAAGATTTTGACATCTACTTATGTGGGCCAATAAATATGATTAAAGAAGGCAAAAAGTATCTACTTGAAAAATGCAATGCAACCATGGCAAATATGTATGGTGATGGATTAGCCTACGTATAATAGACATGAGAGTGCCCTGAATTTTGTGTAATTGTCTAAACTTAAGCCTTTTAAAGACTAAGAAAAAAATATAGATAAGAAAGGAACTCAAACCCTTCGCTCGCGAAGCCGCTATACCCGTTCAACTTGAAGATGCAGGTTTCAATATCTGAAAATTATCCGTAATTCTAGATACCAGTGAGCCTGCAACTTCTGCTAGCGTTACATCGAAAAACTTTTTGATAGCAGAGGTGAATGAATCATGCATCTGTTCGAGTTGCCGTTTTTGTTCAGGAGTGGCTACGATTTTCATGGTGCGTAGCATTATCCTGATTTCATGGAAAATCAAGCATCTTCAATGATCACGGGTAGCAATGATCACGGATATATCGCTAACAAATAAAACTGTGAACCAATCTCACAAATATTTGTTTAAAATAACGCCGATTGATAAATAAAAATATGAGAAGTAGTCTACAACTTTCGTTTAAATCGATTTTCTCTATTAAATTCATCGTTATTTCCCATTTAGTGAAAAGGGTTATTTACCCGTATATTCTCGCTGGGCAGAAAAGAGCTTTTGATTTCTTCATTCTCCGCAACGTCGGTCAGAATGGCAGGTCGCATTGGAGAGCAACCATGCATATGTCAAAAAGCTTTTTAATTATTTCAATGGGGTTAGTGGCAGTATCCGTACAGGCACAAACTCTGACACTAGACAACGGCGCGCCAGTTGGCGATAACCAAAATTCCATCACGGCAGGTGAACATGGCAGTGTGTTGCTGCAAGATGTTCATCTGATCCAAAAATTGCAGCGTTTTGCCAGAGAACGTATTCCTGAGCAGGTTGTGCACGCCAGAGGAACAGGAGCGCATGGTGAGTTTGTCGCATCCGGTGATTTTAGTGATCTGACACTCTCATCGCCGTTCACCAGCAAAGGCAAAATCACGCCAGTATTTGTACGTTTTTCAACGGTGGTTCACTCAAAAGGCTCACCAGAAACGCTGCGCGATCCGCGAGGTTTTGCGACCAAATTTTACACCGAACAAGGCAACTGGGATTTGGTTGGGAACAACCTGCCTGTGTTCTTCATTCGTGATTCGATCAAGTTTCCGGATATGGTTCACTCGCTGAAACCATCGCCCGTCACCAATCTCCAGGATCCGAATCGCTTTTTTGATTTTTTCAGTCATGAGCCAGGGTCTACACATATGTTGACTTGGGTGTATACCAACTTAGGTACACCTGCTAGCTACCGAACCATGGACGGTTTTGGAGTTCACGCTTACAAATGGATCAACCAAAAAGGCGATGTGAACTACGTGAAATTCCATTGGAAAAGCTTGCAAGGAATTGAAAGTTTGCGCCCTGATGAGGTCATAAAAGTTCAGGGGCAGGACTTCAACCATTTGACTGATGATCTCTATGCACAAATTAACGCGGGTAATCACCCAAAATGGGATCTTTATGTACAAGTGTTGACTCCAGAACAACTGAGCAAACTGGATTACAACGGCTTAGATGCCACCAAAGTATGGTTGGATTTACCCGAGAAGAAAGTCGGTACGATGACTTTGAACAAGGTGCCTAACAACTTCTTTTTGGAAACCGAACAGTCGGCATTTGCACCATCAAACCTAATTCCTGGCATTGAGCCATCGGAAGACCGTCTGTTGCAGGGGCGTTTATTTGCGTACGCCGATACACAACTGTATCGCTTAGGCGCCAATTTGTTCCAACTGCCCATTAACCGCCCGTTGGTTGAGGTGAACAGTCATAACCAAGAGGGCGCGAGTAATAATGCACAAACGGCTTCAGACATTAACTACCAACCCAGTCGTAAGCTTGAATTGAAAGAGGACCCTCAATTTAAAGCGTTACAAACTCAGTTGGTTGGAAGTGTCCAGCAAAAAGCGATCAGCAATCCGCGCAACTTTTATCAAGCGGGCGTGTTCTATCGCAGCTTAAATGAACGGGACAAACAAGACCTCATCACCAACTTGGCGGGTGACTTAAACAAAGTCACGGACAAAGAGATCAAAGCCACTATGGTCAGCCATTTCTACCGAGCGGATAAGGATTACGGCACTCGCTTAGCCAGTGCGACCAATACCGACTTGAAACAAGTGGTAAAACTGGCCGCGATGTAACCGATAAAAATTTGCCCCGCAAGAGATAAATCCGCTCTTTTCTGCCCAGAAAATAGGACTCTTGTGGGGCATTCACGATAGCAAAGGAGAGGAATGATGAAATGGCTATGGCCGCTCGCCTTAACTGGCTTATTGGTACTATCCCCTTTTAGATTCAGTGTTGCGGCCTCGGAGCCGTCTGGCATTGTCGGGGAAGATATACACCAAGAATATCAATCTCTGATCTCACTCTTTTTCGCGGCAGCAAGAACGGGGAATGACGAAGTTGTGAATGAATTTCTTTCCGCAGGATTTCCGATTAATCAACGAAATGCAGAGAGCTATACCGCATTAATGGTTGCCGCTTACCAAGGCAACGCACAGACCGTGGAACTCTTACTGCGCTTCGGAGTGAATGCTTGTTTGCAAGATAAACGTGGTAATACTGCTTTAATGGGAGCTCTACTGAAGCGGGAAATACAAATCGCGAGAGCCTTGTACCAAGCAGAGTGTGCGGATGACCTTCGCAATAAAGCGGGACTCTCGGTGCAAGAATTTGCTGAGTTATACGGTCAATATGAGACGTTAAAAGCGCTGCATCAAGAAAAATTGGCCGTGTCGTCTCCTACTCAATCACGGCTTTTCAACTAATATGTATTACTTTCAAACCCTCAATAAGGATATCCATCATGAATAAATCTACTTTGTTTGCTGCCGTCGCTTTCTTCACTTCTTCGGTTTTGGCTCAAGAAATGACCGTGGTGATGACGGATTTGAGCTCTGGCCAATCCGTGGGTACCGTTACCTTAACTAATAGCGAGCATGGTACGGTATTTACCCCGCAATTAACTGGCTTACCAGCCGGTTTGCACGGTTTTCATGTGCACGCGAATGGCTCATGTGAAACCTCGTCCAAAGATGGCAAAACCGTATTAGGTGGCGCTGCGGGTGGGCATTATGATCCGCAAAATACCGGAAAACACGGCTATCCGTGGACAAACGACAATCACTTGGGCGATCTACCAGCTTTGTACGTGGATGCGCAAGGCCAAGCAAATCAACCTGTTTTGGCATCCCGCTTCAAAATGGCAGAGGTAAAAGGTAAAGCTTTGATGGTCCACGCGGGCGGGGATAACCATTCCGACCATCCAATGCCCTTGGGTGGCGGTGGTGCGCGCATCGTGTGTGGTGTGATTGGTTTATAAAACGCTTTGAATTAAGTTGGTCATCCTAGATGGCCAACAGTATTTTATCTCGCACTGGAATGTGAGCTGGGCTGAGTGATGCGTTGCCAAGTGCCTTGGCGATACATCTCAATTCCTTGCTCAGCAAAACGCAACGCATAGCAAAAAATGCCAAGCGTTGCGAATCACTCTTAAATAGTTTGTATGTTTAGATGAAAAACCTAGCTAGATCTTGAATGCAATGCATTGAATTAGATAATTATCAACACATTGCATGCAGACGGTACAAAATACAGCTTATTTATAAAAAGCTTCAACTTCACCTTTTAACTTAATCAGCATCGGCTGGCCAAAACGATCTTTAGCTTTCGGTGAAGGAATTTTCACCCACCCTTCACTAATGCAGTATTCTTCAACATCAGTACGCTCTTTACCATTTAGACGAATGCCAATGTGGTGTTCAAAGCACTCCGCTACATAGTGTGGGCTGCGAGGATTACCAGCAAGGTGATCCGGCAAAGTGGGTTTAGCTGTAGTGTCGTTCATGTTTATAACCTAAAATATGTAAAACAGTGCGCTATTGTAGACAATACAAGCCGACCGCTCAACATAGTAAAGATGCTATTTCATATGCGGTATAGAACGCAGAACTAGATGGCATATAACGCCCTGTTAAGGTGAGCAATGCAGAAGCCGCCGCAAACCACCTGAAACACTAAAAGCAACCCATAGTAAAAATGCCACGCGTTGCGAATCACTCTTAAAGTTTGTTAGGTAACCTTGTTCTCAATGAAATTTTTTTCTTGTTCTCTCGGTCTTCTCCTGCATGCTAACTAAGAGGAATGTAATTTATGCATGCTGTAGAAAATAACTCAAAAAATGACAACATTGGGTACCTTATCGGTATTTTTGGTGTTTCATTGGTTCTAGCTTGGATTGGAATCTACAAATTCACACCTACTGAAGCCAAACTCATTCAACCACTAGTTGAAAATCATTTCGCCATGGGTTGGTTATATAATTTCATCTCTGTTCAAGCAGTATCCAACATCATTGGTGCAACAGAAATTGTTGTTGCTATTGGGCTTATTGTTGGCATTAAAAACACCAAAATAGCCTACCTTTCGGGTATTGCGGCAGCAATTATTTTTGTCACTACATTAAGCTTTCTTCTTACTACCCCAAGCACATGGAAAGTTTCTGACGGAGTACTAATTACTAATTTCTTCTTAGTCAAAGACATTTTGTTTCTCGCGATATCTGTGAGCGTTATCGAACGAAACAAGCCTAATACGTGATAAATATTGAGCCGAAACAGAACTTCTCTAAAGTAGGCTCCTGTTACCTAACGCCCTGTTAAGGAGAGAGATAATACAAATGTTCGACTAACGCCCAGATAAACCGCTAATCTCAGCTAATAAATTGTTCCATTGTTCAATTGCACTACCTGTAACTGATTCCTCATATTTTGCATAATTCCTAACATTAAACCAGTTATGTGTGGTTTCAGAAACTCTTTGCTTATAGCCAGTACCTTGACCCCATTCGCCATAAAGATCACGCCAAAAAGAACTATCATGACGTAGGTCTGCCTCATATACAGCTCGACCTTTAGCATAAGCTTGTTGACTTAAATCAGTAATACGTTTTTCTGCAGTATCTCTTAATTGTCGAATAAGTGCATAAGCTGGCTTTAAATCAGGTTGATCTAACATATTCTCTAATAAAACGAACAGTTCTCGATTTAATGAACCTATATTTTCGT
>AEZC01000243.1 GCA_000257205.1 Vibrio ordalii ATCC 33509
ACCTACTAGGCTCTGCCATTTAAAGAGCATTTTAGGTTCAATCTCTAGCGGACAATTTATAAGCACTTCTTTTGCATCAGGGCAGGATAAGCGTTTAAATGCTGAGTAATCAGCAAAATTATTTTCATCAACGCGAGCATAGTCGATGATAACCAATTGAATTTTATAGGATGATAGACTGTTATCATTCATCCACGTATCGCAAAGCGGAGAGATATCAATACTAATCGGCAACTTTGACTCTAGCGAATCTTTAAGTAAGCGAGACTGCATACAAACATCAGAAAGAAATCGAACATTAATTTTTTTTCTTCACTCATTTTAAACTCCTAGATCATACCGCTCACTTGCTAAAACTAACGTTAAGCGACTATAAGTCAATATCTCAAAATAACCCGAACCCATTTAATTCATGAAGTTATTGCCAATTCTTATTTGTGAGAACAAATGACGGTTTTATTTATAGTGAGGCATTCTGTGAAATGTAATAGAAGAAATTAAGATAAAGAATTGAAAGTAAGCACTCATACACAAAACGTGCACAACGACGATTCACTTAAATTATCGCTTTAAAACAGCCTCGACGAGTAAACGAAATCGGCTAGGTACGATATAATACTTTCACGATATGCCAGCCAAACTTGGTTTTCACCAGATGGGGTGTCAATACCTCACCGGTGAAACAGACTTTATCAAACTGAGGTACCATCTGCCCCTGACGAAACTCACCCAGATCGCCCCCTTTTTTACCAGAAGGGCAGGTAGAATATTTTCTGGCTAATGTTTGAAATTTCGCTCCCTTTTTTAACTGAACGATAATATCTTCAGCTTGTTCTTTATGCTTCACTAAAATGTGAAGAGCCGCTGCCGTTCTTGCCATCATTTTTCTCAATAAATTTGCTACTACAAATAGTGTAACGGATGCTTTTCAAGAGTCCAGTCCCAATCTAAGAGTGCAAAAGGTCAATAAACATACAGTTATAGTGTTTATTTGCATTTAACGCATTGCCGTCAGTAAGAGATCGTTTAGTATTAGGCATAAGAAACGACGTTGAGTAAGGTGTTATGGCTAAAACCCCCAGTAAGGCAAACCAATCCCAAGGCATGTTGATGTTCACATTGAACACTCAAAAACAGCTTTTTGCTATCGGGACTCTGAAAGTACGAGAGATTGTCCCTTACATGCCAATGACACAAATTCCTTATTCTCATCACCATGTGATCGGAACCATTACTATCCGTAACTTGACGGTACCTGTTATTGATATGGCTGCGGCCATTGGCTTTAGAGCAATTCAACCTAGTGAATATAAACAATGCTATTTAATCGTAACGGACTGCCTGCGAACTGTAGTTGCGTTTATGGTGCGTAGCATTGAGAAAATTATTGAGTGTGACTGGCGATCAATCGAGTCTTCACCGGCAGTCGCGGGAAAAGACGTTTTTGTCACTGGCATAACCCGCTATCAAAAACAGATTGTGCAGTTACTTGATGTCGAATTATTACTTTCAAAAATTTATCCACAGTATGAATCAACTAAGATCCCGATGCTGACTGATATTGAACGTGAGCGACTAAAAGCACTGCGTATTTTACTGGTAGATGATTCATCTATTGCACGTAAACAATTGTCGGATGCCTTAGACAGTATTAACATCCCTTACCAAATCTGTAAAAACGGGCTTGATGCAATTGAGCTGATGCGTCAAGACGCTCAACATCAACATGCGATCGATTTGCTAGTCAGTGATATTGAAATGCCGGGGCTCGATGGGTATGAACTTGCCTTTGAGGTCCAAAATGATCCAATGCTGATCCATGCCTATTGTATTCTTCACACCTCGCTTTCCAGTGAGATCTGTTTGGATAGAGCTCACCAAGTGGGAGCCCACGAAGCTTTGGAAAAATTTAACGCTACGGAATTGATAGAAGCGATGCTGCGTGGCGCAAAAAAACTAGAACAACATTAAGGATACCGCTTAATCAAGTTTGGCTTGCACAAATAGAGCCTGAAGCGCTTCTCTATCTGATTTTTTCAATTTACTCACCACAAGCTGATAAGAGCGCCCACACAATTCCTCTAACATCATCTGGTCAACATCTCCGTTTAGCTTAACGGAGATCCAGTGCTTTTTATTCATATGATAACCAGGGCGAATAGCGGAAAAGGCACTGGTCAGAACTTCACCATCTTCAGGAGTGCACTTCAATGTTACAAACGGCTCTTCTCTCGACTGAGACTCTTCTCTCGACTGAAAAGTATAGGCAAACATTTTACCGCGAATTTTGAAAACAAACGCGTCAGGACCAAACGGATAACTACTTTCTACCTGAGGGAAAATATCCAAAAACGATTCAATATCATGCATCTTCATCTATTACTCCTTGATTCAGTAACC
>AEZC01000244.1 GCA_000257205.1 Vibrio ordalii ATCC 33509
AATATAATATTAAAATCATTAATTATACTTATTTTTATACTCTCGCTATTGTGCGCTCACTGTATTGAATCATTACGATGAGGTGAGCTGTGAATGTGTGGATTTTGCTACAAGGTTTTGGCTTAGGTGCAACGATGATTATTCCTATTGGTGCACAAAATGCCTATGTGCTAAACCAAGGAATTAAGCGCAACCACCACTTAACGACAGCGACCATCTGTAGTCTACTGGATGTGATGTTTATTTCTCTGGGTATATTTGGTGGCGGTGCCCTACTCTCAAGTAACGAAGTCTTACTGACCTCGGTTACCTTAGGTGGCGTTGCTTTTCTCTCATTTTATGGATTTCTTTCTTTAAGGAGTGCCTTCACTTCAACAAGCACTAATGAATCGGATGGAGAGGTGATCGCACGTGGTAAACGGACGGTTATTTTGGGCGCATTGGCCGTTACTGTGCTTAACCCACATTTATATTTAGATACGGTTGTAATTTTGGGATCGATTGGGGGTCAGTTTGAAGGCCATGATCGCATCGCGTTTGCGCTAGGAACCATGATGGCCTCTTTTGTATGGTTTTATTCTTTATCAATTGGTGCTGCGCAACTGGGGCCAACGCTCTCAAAGCCTAACGTGAAGAAAGGAATAGATATGGCCGTGGCTGCAATGATGTTTAGCATCGCCTTTATCCTTGCAAAAGGGCTGGCAATTCAATATCTGATGTAAGTGTAACCAACAAAAAGAAAGGGCATGAACTGAATAATCATTTCATGCCCTTTTCACTTGATTGAAAATGAATTAATTCACTTTATTCAGATGAACATCCATTTGTGGGAATGGGATCTCAATACCTTCTTTATCCAACTCTTCTTTGATGGCTTGCAACAAATCAAAATAAACAGCCCAATAATCGGCCGTTTTCACCCAAGGGCGAACCACAAAATTGACTGAAGACTCAGCCAAAGCAACGACACCAATCGTTGGCGCTGGATCTTGCAACAAACGAGGCTCTGCTGCGATCACTTTAGCCAGCACTTCTTTGGTCTTTTGCAGATTGGACTTATAAGAAACACCAATCACCAAATCAATACGACGAGTATCATGGCGTGAATAGTTGACAATTGGGCCACTGATGATCGAACCATTAGGCACAATCACCATTTTATTGTCAGGCGTGCGCAGTACTGTTGAAAAAATTTGAATCGATTCAACCGATCCAGCGGTACCACTCACTTCGACGTAATCACCGGATTTGAATGGACGGAATGCCACAATCAACACGCCCGCCGCGAAGTTTGATAGGGATCCTTGTAGCGCTAAACCAACCGCCAATCCAGCCGCACCAATAATGGCCACAACAGACGCTGTTTGTACACCAATGCGTCCTAAAGCGGCAATTAATACCACCACAAATAGCGTATAGCGGACTAAACCATGAACAAACTCAACAACTGCTTTGTCCATGTCTTTCTTTTTCAGAGCCTTGGCAACGCTTCCAGCCACAGCTTTCACTATGATGTTACCAATAAACAGAATCAGGATAGCCGAAATAATATTGACGCCGTACTGGATCAAAAGATCTGAATTATTGGTTAGCCAAGCATTAGCTTGCGCTAGACTGTCCACTAATGGAGCTTCGATGCCCATTGATTCACCTGACATATTGCATTTCCTCTTTATAAAATCATTTTAAATGTTGTTGTTACCACTGAACATCAAAGACAAAAAAACGACTGACAATAAACCGTCAGTTTTTTGGCACAATATCTCACTTTGGTTATTTTGCAAAGTCAGCTTTATGTAAATACTGATAAAACAAATAGTTACCCGTAAGTGTTAATATGAACTTGTTAGAGGTTAAGCAATATTTAAACAATTCGCCAGTCATTTTGGCTGAATTTCGCCATAAAAAAACCCGCTCATTGAGCGGGTTCATCACTTAGTTCAGAGAAGTGAAATTATAGTACGTCGATCGCATTAAGGTCAGCGAAAGCTTTCTCTAAACGAGCAACCATCGATGCTTGACCAGCACGTAGCCATACGCGTGGATCGTAGTATTTCTTGTTTGGCGCAGATTCACCCGTAGGGTTACCAATTTGACCTTGTAGGTAATCATGGTTTGCTGCTTCGTACTGACGGATACCGTCCCAAGTTGCCCACTGAGTATCAGTATCGATGTTCATTTTGATAACACCATAGCTGATTGACTCTTTGATCTCGGCTTCAGAAGAACCAGAACCACCGTGGAATACGAAGTTTAGAGAGTTCGCTGGAAGGCCAAATTTCTCAGAAACATACGCTTGTGAATCACGTAGGATAGTTGGAGTCAGTACCACGTTACCCGCTTGGTAAACACCGTGCACGTTACCGAAAGAAGCGGCGATAGTGAAACGGTGGCTCACTGCGCTCAATTTCTCGTAAGCGTAAGCTACGTCTTCAGGAGAAGTGTACAGCTCAGATGAATCCATGTCTGAGTTGTCAACGCCGTCTTCTTCACCACCAGTACAACCGAGTTCGATCTCGATAGTCATACCCATTTTAGCCATACGCTCTAGGTATTTCGCACAAGTTTCAACGTTCTCTTCTAGAGACTCTTCAGAAAGATCTAGCATATGTGAAGAGAATAGAGGCTTACCAGTTTGAGCAAAGAACTCTTCTCCTGCGTCTAGTAGACCGTCGATCCAAGGAAGTAGTTTCTTCGCAGCGTGGTCAGTGTGAAGAATAACCGGCACACCGTAAGTTTCTGCTACAGCGTGAACGTATTTCGCGCCAGCAACTGCACCTAGGATTTGTGCACCTTGACCTTCAAGTTTAACGCCTTTACCAGCAAAGAAAGCCGCGCCACCGTTAGAGAACTGAACAACCACTGGCGCTTTAACTTTAGATGCAGCTTCAAGTACCGCATTGATTGAGTCAGTGTTTACTACGTTTACTGCTGGAAGTGCAAAGTTATTTTGTTTTGCAACTTCAAATACTTTCTGTACGTCATCGCCAGAAATTACGCCTGGTTTTACGAAATCGAAGATCTTAGACATTGATTTGATCCTATTTTTTCTATCGTTTTAAAAATAAAACAGTTAAGTTTAAATTCTTGCAAACGTTTGCTCACAACTGGCGTCATTCTAGCAGAATAAAAACGCACGTGCAGCAAACAAGAAAGCGGGAATCACTCCCGCTTTCATTCGTCATTAAGCTTTCGCGCGTGCTTCTAGCATTTCAACCGCTGGTAGTACTTTACCTTCAACAAACTCAAGGAACGCACCGCCACCGGTAGAGATGTAAGATACATCCGCTTTGATACCGAACTTGTCGATTGCCGCTAGTGTGTCACCACCACCAGCCACTGAGAAACCTGCAGATTTCGCAATCGCTTCAGAGATACCTTTTGTACCTGCTTCGAAGTTTTTGAATTCAAATACGCCAACAGGACCGTTCCATAGAATGGTTTTTGCGTTAGCGATGATTTCAGCCAGTTGCGCGGTTGAGTCTGGACCTAGGTCGAAAATCATATCGTCATCTTGAACATCCGCCACGTTTTTGATTTCCGCTGCTGCGTTTTCATCAAAGGCTTTTGCACAAGCAACATCTGTTGCTACTGGAATAGAACACTCTTTCATCAACTTTTTAGCCGTTTCAAGCAAGTCTGCTTCATATAGAGACTTACCTACGTTGTGGCCTGCTGCTGCAATGAAAGTATTGGCAATACCACCACCAACAACCAGTTGGTCAGCAATTTTAGATAGCGATTCTAGAACCGTTAGTTTAGTAGACACTTTTGAGCCACCAACGATAGCCACTAATGGACGCTCTGGGTTATCCATGGCTTTGCCTAGTGCTTCAAGTTCTGCTGCCAATAGTGGACCAGCACAAGCGATAGGGGCTTGCATACCAATGCCGTGAGTTGAGGCTTGTGCACGGTGAGCCGTACCAAATGCATCCATCACAAATACGTCGCAAAGAGCGGCGTATTTTTTAGATAGCTCTTCTTCGTTCTTTTTCTCGCCTTTGTTGAAGCGAACGTTTTCTAGAACAACAAGCTCACCTGCGTTTAGATCTAGACCATCTAGGTAATCTTTTGCCAGTTTCACTTCGCAATCTAGCGCGTCGTTTAGGTAATTAACCACTGGTAGTAGAGAGAACTCTTCCGCGTATTCGCCTTCAGTTGGACGACCTAGGTGAGAAGTAACCATCACTTTAGCGCCTGCCGCTAGGCAGTGCTGAATTGTTGGTAGCGATGCAAGAATACGTGCATCAGAAGTTACTTTGCCATCTTTCACTGGTACGTTTAGGTCAGCACGGATAAATACGCGTTTACCTGCTAGGTCCAGGTCGGTCATCTTGATTACAGACATGGTTTGTCCTCTCAAATATTAATAAATAAAGTTTTTGGAAACCCGGCAACCTTGCCGAGCCTATAAATTCTTCAAACTGGTTATCGATATGGAGATTTGAGTTATTTATTTCAAGACTGAAAATAAATAAATCTCCATCATCCTGCTACTACTCGGATGCTTGCATTGCGAGTGCCGTATCCAGCATGCGATTCGCAAAGCCCCATTCGTTATCACACCAAACGAGCATTTTAACAAGCTGCCCGTTGCTCACTCTTGTTTGTGAGCCATCAACAATCGCACTATGGGGATCGTGGTTAAAGTCGATGGAAACAAGCGGAGCTTCAGTATAGTCAACAATGCCACGTAATGTACACTGAGATGCGTTAACAATGGTTTGATTTACGTCATTAACTTTCACATTCGTATTAATTGTGACGCTCAAATCCATCGCGGTGACATTAACTGTCGGTACGCGCACTGATATCGCTTCAAATTTGTTAGAAAATTTCGGAAAGATCCTTTCAATTCCTTTGTGCAACTTGGTGTCCACTGGAATGATGGATTGGCTTGCGGAACGTGTTCGACGCAAATCGGTGTGGTAGGCATCGATCACTTGTTGATCATTCATTGACGAGTGAATGGTGGTAATGGTTCCTGAATCGATACCAAACGCTTCATCAAGCACTTTAATAATCGGTACAATGCAGTTGGTGGTACAGGATCCGTTTGACACAATGCGGTGTTCTGCGGTTAGCGTCTCATGGTTGACCCCATAAATGATTGTATTATCCAGATCATGTGAGCCGGGATGTGAAAAGAGTACCTTCTTTGCGCCTGCCTCAATGTGCTCCAAACCATCGGCTTTTGAGCCATACACACCCGTGCAGTCGAGCACAATATCAACGCCTAAATCGCGCCATGGCAGAAGTTTGATTTCACTAAGGTGCAAAATTCGAATCGAGTCATGCTCACCCAACCCGTGATGAACATAGATATGCTCTTGATCATTGGTGATCTTTTTACCAAATCGACCATGAGTAGTGTCGTATTGCAGTAGGTGCGCCATCGCATCAGGTAGCGCCAGCTCGTTGACCGCCACCACTTTTATCTGCTGACTTTTTCCACTTTCATATATCGCACGCAGCACGTTGCGCCCGATACGCCCAAAGCCATTGATTGCTACCCTCAGCATCTTATCTCGCCTATCTCGCCCTGATTGGTTGGAAATAGTAACCGATACTCAGTGATTTGGCACGGTGATCCACTGCAATAAATGATAACGCTCAACATCAGCGGATAGGCGCGATAAACCGCTTAATCGCCCGTTCTGCTCAATTGGAGAGGGATTTCTAGCGTTACTACTAACCTATTCCGACAAAAAGAAATATCATACGCTCTGTTTTCCTGTGCCAACCCAACAACCATCAGCACTAACTCTCCACGCAGAGGCGTTAGCTCGCCGTCTTCGATGTCGTGGTTTTTGCCACATGATGAAAAGGAAAAGGATGATGTTCGCAAGCGCTGCTTTCACACTCTTTATTCAAATCTTGCTTGTCGCCGCACTGGCTGCGGGGGCTGGGGCTCTGCTCTCCATCCCACTTTCTGAAATGTTTATTGCCGCGGGTTTAATTATTGTGCTGCACAAGAAGCGTTGGCTGACCCTTCATACCCCGCCATGGCTGCTGCTGTTTGTGCAAGTGGTGCTTGGGATCAGTGTCGGCGCGACCATCAGTTTGAGCGAGCTAGGCACCAGCTTAACCTTGCCGGTGATCGTGGGTTTGGTGTGCTGTTTAACGCTGCAAATCATCAGTAGCTATTTGTGGCTCACCAAAAAAGAGGGCTGGACGCCGTTTGAATCTCTACTCGGTGCCGTACCGGGTGCCATGGCTGCGATTTTGCTGATCAGCGAATCAAGCGAAAAGCCTTCCGCCAAAGTGGTCTATTCCCATTCTGTGCGCCTGATGATCCTCACTTTGTTGGCGCTGTTGATCTCCAACAGTGCGCCGGATAGCGCATCCGTAGACGGCAGCTTGACTGTTTACGCTTGGCTTATTTTCTTGGCTCTGGCGCTGATGAGTTTGCTACTGGGTAAAGCTTCCACCTTACTCGGCATTCCTGCGCCTTATATGTTGGCTGCGTTACTCATCACCGCCAGCTTTAATGGCTTTACCACCGGCATTGATATGCAACTGCCGAAATGGATGGTGATATTCGCCACCGCTTTACTCGGCATTTTGATCGGCTCACGCATTGCCGATACCACACTGCGCGAAGCCATGGCGTATTCCCGCGCAGGGGTGATGGTCACCATGATTGGCCTTTTGGTCGCGGTGGGTGTCTCCGGTGTCTTTTCTATTTTGATCGATAAATCATGGGTCGTGCTGCTGCTTTCTTGGGTTCCCGGCAGTGTAGAAGCCATGACCGCTGTCGCCTTACTGCTCGGAATGGAGCCCGCGTTTGTGATGATTAACCACGCTCTGCGCCTGTTGTTGCTCTACTCACTGCCCGCCATGCTGAAAAAGCAGTTGGAGGAGTTGAGGGGGAGATGATGGGGATTCTTGAGTAAGAGCTAGCTAGTGGATGGGGTTAGCTTAGTGTTGTTCATTTCTTGCTAGTTCTACTAATGCAACAAATCTTTTTATCATACTTTTTCTAATGGATAAGCTAATGGCAAAGCTAAAGTTATCCCCCTCTCCAGTGGTGCAATTAATTGTGCAGCATTTTGTTTCTTATTAAGTGTTGATCTCTTTCAAAGTAAGTCTTCCCAAATGATGATAAACAGTATGCGCCCCATGATCCCAC
>AEZC01000245.1 GCA_000257205.1 Vibrio ordalii ATCC 33509
ACATTTCATCGGTCAACGGATAGTTAAAGATATGTTCTTTTGCTGTCTCATCATACTCAAGTGCAACCAACATGCTTTGTAGATCTTGATAGGCGTTATGCCATGACAACAAAGAATCCACCACCGCATCTTTTCGTTGCTCGTCACTCATATTGCCAGCAAATTTAAGTGGCAAGTTTGAATTAGTGAACGTTGAGTAGACCAGTTCACGAAACGCTTGTTTCACATCCAGTTGAGTCAAACCCACCGATTGTAGCTCGTCAAACAGCGCTGGCTCCAACCCACTACCGATGTAAGCCTCTAAGGCCTTTTCGGTCAATTTCAACGACAAGCGATGCAGCAAACTAGATTTAATGTTATTAGGTGACCCATAAGCGTAAACCGTGTCGATACCCACTGCATCCAGTGCGGCTTTCACGCTGAGCATCTCCCAATCTTCTAAATCATCCGCTT
>AEZC01000246.1 GCA_000257205.1 Vibrio ordalii ATCC 33509
TTTATGATGCGCTTACCTTTGAGCAGTTTGGTGCCTTTACTTATAGGCTGAAAGTCTGTCGGCAATTGAGCATTGTTTTTCGCTGCCTGATGAAACAGCAATGTGTCTGTCGCTTTAAGTTTCAGCGTCATTGCCTCATTGAATTATTTTTCCTATGCGTGGTGAGTTGGTTTGTCGGAGAGGGTTTCCACATTGGCCTAGTTGCTAAATGAAAGCCTGCATTGGTCAGTTCATAGGTAAAAAATGAGCCAGTTCAAATTCAAGAAACTCGAAGTTTGGCCAATGATTTCAGTGGGTTATTATTGGTTTGGTTCAAATGTAAAGTGTTGAAGCTTAAGCATAACAAACGCCTCAAGGGGGACTGTCAACGCGCGGCGTTTCCAGTCCCATTGAGCCGCGGTGGTTTCGGTTGTTGTGTTTGAGTTTGGTTGTATGCGTTGCCAGCCCCTTAGGCGGGCGTTAGTTTCTCTCAGGAAAATCATCAAAAATTCACGCACAAGGTTCTTAAAATTTAGCCTTTATCGTTCAAGCTGCACAATTTAGCTTTTGGGTTTTTCCTGATGTTGATTGTATGCGCCCCATGATCCCAC
>AEZC01000247.1 GCA_000257205.1 Vibrio ordalii ATCC 33509
TTTATGATGCGCTTACCCTGCTTGAGCCTCTAGCCTCTTTATCACAACTCTGGTTTAACCCAAACATTGCTAAAATCAAACCAGCCTAGCGCATTGCATTTCGCATTTTGTAATGCACCACATTGATCTTTGCTTATTCCTAACCAGCAGTGGAACATCGGGATAACTTGCTGTTTTTCTATTAAAGACTTGCCAATCTCTTTGGCCGGAAATATGGCATTTGGATCGGCGCGCCATTCATCCACTAACTGACACCAATACGAAAAATCTTCAGCGCGGCTTAAATGCTCGATATCACTGTAATCAAGTAACCATCCTGCTAACGCATCTTCTCTATGGTTAGCAATTCCCATCGGTTTGACCCAAACATCGACAGCATCGGTGTCTTCAACCGTCAAGTCATATTTAACAAGCTCCACCGAAATTCCATCTTCTTTTAACAGCTGTTGTATTGTTTTCACTAAGCTTGGAAACATAGGATGTTGAGCATGATATGCAATGGTGATCGAACGCTCGCCCGGCGGTGTAGCGGCAACATCTCCCGATGACTGATGATACCAGCCCGGTTTCAAACCATAAGCAGGTAACACCCCCAATTCGACCACTTTGTCTTCTGGTAATTGACGAAATAGGTTGAGAGTACTGAGTTTATTAGTGAGGTAGCGAGCCCAATTTTCATCAGCGGCAACACCATTTTTTCGATTGAGTAACAAATAAGTACAGCCGGGATCAAGATCCACGTCTTCTGTAAATGAACCTCGCTTTGTTTTTATCGGATGCGATAAGCTAGGAAAAACCATCGAAGAATGTACTTCGTCAATCACCCACACTTCGACCCGGTCAAGCAAAGGCCTAAATCCAAAATATCCATCAAACGCTTGCAAAACTAAGCGTTTTTCATCATTTAAAATGACTTTGTAAGGGCCAGTACCAATCGGCATTAAATCAAAATTATCACTACGATTGGACTCTGGTAGTAAAATCTTGGCACATGACTCAGATAAAAGAAGCGGTAAGCGGCTATCCGCTTTTTGTAAAAAGATATCGATAACCCAGTTGGAGGGAGAGCTGATCCTATCAAGATGAGAGAATAAATTCAGAAATCGCAGTTCCCACAAACTTTGGATAACACCGTCGGTGGTAAGCAAATCTCCATTGTGGAAACGGACTCCGGGGCGAAGATAAAAACGCCAATGTGTTGCTGTCACCGATTCCCACGTATGAGCGAGATCTGGCTGCAGCTGTTCATATTCATCTAGCCGCGTTAGCCCACTAAAAATTTGCATTACGATATGCTGCTCAGATCGACGCATGGATTTTAGCGGGTTTAGCATCGAAAGTGGGCGATAATAAGGCAGCCGTATGACTTGCAGTCCTTCTTGATGCTGAACACCAAGATAGCTTTGGATCACTTGCGTCAGTTTCGCAGCATCTTGATCCAGTACCGAAAATGCATGGCCAATTTTACCTTCATCTAAGTATCGACGCGCAAGGTTTTCACTGACATCACTGCGACTACGTTTAAAAATGAGATCGGATAATTTTCCACGCCCCGCCGCAGGACGCCATTCTATCCAGCCTTCATCCTCCATTTTATTTAAAACAATACGCGCATTACGGCGTGTGCAGAAAAGGATCTCGGTGATCTCTTCTAGCTGGACACCAACATCTTGGCCGTTAAAGTGCTCAAATAAGGATTCAAATTGAACGCGAAGTCGTGGGCTACTCATAAAGAGGAAATCTCAGTTTGTAAAAAACAGAGATAGTTTCCTCATTTTATATTGGTTATGCAATAGTCTTAATCACTGTTTAAAGAATATTACAGCCGAGTTGTTGAGAAAGTTGCTGAATTTGCTCTTCGTTGTCCAACTTAATCGACCATTTACTTTCTGAGCAATTTACAGAGATGACATTCGCCCCTCTCCCAATGAGCTGAACAGCATCGGCTTGGGCTTGTAGCGTGATAGCGAGATCACCCAATACTCGTACCACTAATTCATGGGGTGTTACGATGATTTTTCCACCTGAAAATTCAATCACCATTTTATAAATCAACCTTGATAGCTTGAGAACGGTTACGAATTTTTTGTACTGCGACCGTCAAACGGCTGGTGCACACCAAACGTTCGCGCTCATCAGTGATATTGATTTGCCATACTTGCGTTGAAATACCAAGATGGATAGGTGTCGCTGTTCCTATAACCATCCCCTCTCGCATGGCGCGAACATGATTAGCATTAATGTCTAACCCTACACAATAGTGTTCTTGATCCACACTGAAATTCGCGGCAACTGAACCTAGGGTTTCCGCAAGTACCACCGAGGCGCCACCATGCAGCATACCAAGCGGCTGATGGGTAAAGTGACAAACAGGCATGGTCGCAGACAAAGAGTGATCAGTATAATCGGTATAAATAATATTGAGATGCTCTATCAAGGTGTTTTTGGAGGTGGCGTTTAATGTTATTAAATCGATAGGCTTCTTCCAAATATCCATGCTTTTTTGTCTCATTCATCGTAAAAGAGATCCATTCTATACTTAAAAGGCTACGACTTGCAGCGAGTAATCCGTCAGTTCCGTCTTCGCGACGGATCCTATCGCTCATGTACCTAAAATGCGCAATGGCAGTTGTAGCAGCTCATCCCCTGTCGTTGCAAAACCCCAAATAATAACGATAAGCGCAGCCACTAAGCTGACATACCAAAGTGAAGCTACAATTTGTCCATATCGATTCAGAGGTAGCAAATGACTTTGATGACGCTGCTTCCATTCCATCACAATTTCAATGCTGCCCATAATCAATAAAAAGCCGAACAGGGTTAATCCAAGCCAATAGCTCAAAATGACACCAGCGATCGCCGCAAGAGCACACAACGCAATCCCCAAAGTGCTGTTCATAGAAAAGCTGATGCTTTTTAACACGTGACCACCATCAAGCGGCAATATAGGCAATAGATTGAAGAGATTGAGAAAGGCATTAAAAACAGCAAGGCCCGCAAAAAATATCTCTCCCGTTATCCAATAAACGACAACCAGCACAACCGAGAGCAGCAAACCAAAAAATGGCCCCATAATTGAGATCACCACATCTTGCCAGCGGGTGTTAATTTTTTCATCACTTAATGCCAAACCACCAAGAAATGGAATGAGATAAATACCTTTGGTCTTCATACCAAAATATTTCATCGCTTTGATATGGCCAAACTCATGGAACACTAAACAGGCAATAAGTGCCATAGCAAACTGGAAGGAAAATAACCACGAATAGGCTGCGATACTTGCTGACGCCAGAACAACTTTAATCAGCTTGGCACTTTTCAATGCTTTCATACCAAGTGAAACTAGGCCAATAAGGCTAAAACGTCGTTCCCGCTTTGGCGGGTTATAGGGTGTTTGTTTTTCAATATCTTTTTCTGAACGCTCGCCTTGCGTGACAATGTCACCATTGACTAATGCTTGATAACGAAGTCTAAAAGGCTGCCAACTCAGATTAACATTCAGCTCGCATTGGATCGTCGAGTCCCCACTTAACAACTGAAATCTATGGGTCGTTGTCGCCTCGCTATTCCCTGTCGCATCGCATTGCGCGACCAGTTGATTATCCCAATAGAGTTGCTGCCAACCAGAGATTGAACCTTCGAGACGAAGTGATTTTCCTAAAAATGGAGCCGAGAGGAGTTCCACAGTGATACCTGCATACAAACATAAAAACGGCGTTCATTATGCCTTTGAGCAATAACAGCGTAAAGCACGATGCCGATTTTCTTACGATTGAAGATGACTTAGTTCAATGCCCTTACGAATACCAAGCTTTTTGCCATCTCCCCTTTTAATTCCAGTCGTAACGTGGATAATACGCGCTTACATATTTTTACAAGGTGGGTACTATGTCTACTGAAGCAACTTTACTTGAACGCAGCCAATCAAAATGTGAGCTTTGTTCATCAGAATCTCCATTAGCTCCATTTGTGGTAGCGCCACACACTATGGTTACTGTTGACCATGCCGTTATGTTGTGTGATATCTGCAAAGGCCAAATTGAGAACCCAGAAACAGTAGATATGAACCACTGGCGTTGTTTGAACGACAGCATGTGGAGCCAAGAACAACCCGTTCAAGTACTGGCGTGGCGTCAACTGAAGCGCCTTACAGTCACTGAAGGTTGGGCTCAAGACCTACTTGATATGATGTATCTTGAAGAAGAAGCAGCAAAGTGGGCTGAAATTGGTATGGATGATGATGCAGAAAAGCCTCGTGATGTGAATGGCATAGAACTGAAAAAAGGCGACGACGTGACCATCATTAAAGATCTTCCTATCAAAGGCTCAAGCCAAGTCATTAAACAGGGTACTGTGGTTCGGGGTATCAGTTTAAGCGACGATCCTAAGTTGATCTCTGGTAAAGCTAATGGCCAATCGATGTATATCATTGCTGAATACTGTCGCAAAAAATAATAGCCATTGACGAATAAAACAAAGGCGCAACTTAGTTTGCGCCTTTGTTTTTCGGAAACCGTTGTTTTCATGAGCAGTGAAACTAGTAAATTTTAGTAAGCGCATCATAAA
>AEZC01000248.1 GCA_000257205.1 Vibrio ordalii ATCC 33509
ACCATATTTGAATACTACATATCAAGTAAAAGAAGAAGGATGTCTAGGATTAACAAAATAGACACATCAATCTTACGTTTATGCTTGGTGTTTTTCCAACCAATTGCTGTGATAACCTTCAAATGTTGAAGTTTTATTCAATAAAACGCGACATTGGTGGCTTTTTAAGCGAATGAAAGGTGATTTTAAAAAAGAACTTGTCACATCGTAAAACCTCCCTATAATGCCGCCTCACAAACGAGTTACTAGTTGAAAGAGAAAGATAGTTAAAAATAACTCTTGACTCTTAAAAGCTAAAGCGTATTATTCGCACCCCTAGCGACACGGACTTAACGGTCTTGTTCGACAGGAAC
>AEZC01000249.1 GCA_000257205.1 Vibrio ordalii ATCC 33509
GGTAAATAGTCGCTGCAATTTGCACAAAGTTTTTGCCTAAAAATCCCCCTTCAACGCCTCGGTTATTGATCGTACCCGCTTCAATATCAATGCTCACATCTGGGTTGTTTGAGGAAAATACCGCTTGCGCTAACTCTACCCCATCCAAATCAGGATAACGCATCGTAATTTGCATATGTAAGTACGCATCGGTCGGATGAATATTCAGTTCATGATCCAAACTTTCTTGAGGAGGACGACAATCCCACGGTGGAATTGCTACGAGAGAAATGGGTTTAAAGGAAAACTCGCTATTCCAAAACATGGGTAAATTGCCGCGAAACGGCCCTTCAACGATTTTCTTATTGGGTCCAACGAATGAGTAGTAGTCTGAAATACCAAATCGCCAATCTTTCGGAATATAAGCTGAGAGTGGCTCGAAAGGATTATCATGAAAGTCACGAAATGTAACATCAAGGTGATGGCTGACGTACATATCGTATTCTTTCAATTTACGGATAGAAACAGCTTCCCCTTTTTGATCTGGTTTTGAGTAGATGATTGGAAAACCAATATCGAGAGAATCCTCTGACATCTGATCATATTTCTCTTCAATATATGACCATTCTTTTATTAAGTGCTCATTGAGGAACTCCGCATTATTGAGCAACTGCATACTGGAAGTGATGGTTGGGGAATACTGAAATGCGAGCGATGCCTGAATTTGCTGTTCACTACCGTATTCAAAATGAGAGTCTTGCTCTAACTCAGCCAGAATATGTAAACGAAGCAAAGCTGACAGACGTGACTTATCAATATGTTCTGATACAAGCCCATGTTTGATGGCAGGCTCAACCAAGCTTGTCTGCAAAAACCGTTCAATATTTTCCTTGGATTTTTCTTCAAGGAAATTACGCGACAAGCCGTTATTGTACGAACCTTTCACGCCCGTTTTACCCGCTAAAACCTCTTTGACAAAGATCGCGTAATTTTCAACATTACTGGTGTTTTTGAGTCGGTAATCCTCTTCACCAACCGAGATGGGTAACAAATCGACAAAGTCAGGACTCAAATCTTGCTGCAAGCTAATGATAAACGGCACACTGAGAAGATCGGTCAAAATTGACAGGTTGGAAATTGGCCCAGCCTGCACGGCTTGCTGCTCATAGAGCGCAACGCCAGATTGTAAATCGTAACTTTGTTGTACTAATTCACTACGTACATGACCGGGAAACGCCACATTGGTAACAATACATTGGGCATCAGGGTCATTATCCCCTGTAGTCATTGCATCACGCTGAAATGACAATATTCCTGCCTGATCGTCGAGTACACCGAAATAGACTTCTTTCGAGAGGTAAGGCCTTTCTAGTGCCTTGTTATATCGCATCACTTCAACGTTGATTATGGTGCCTTTGGCTATCTTATAATCTTGTTGGAACTCTGTATCTACCGAGACTTGGCAAGCATATTTTTCTGTATCAGGATAATAGACATTTTGCGCAGAGTACCTTACTGGTAAAGCCCCATAAGTTATATTAGGCAAAATACTCAATACTGGAAGCATGGCTGAAAAAATCAAGCTATGCCTAAGCGATTTCTCTCTTTTCATAAGTAAGAAAATTCCTATTTATATTTTAATCAAAAACCCCATATCCAAATTTCATTAAGTTAACATATCAATCCATGATTCTTAGGGATAGTTTTAGTCTTTTGAGACAGCATGAAAATAACAGATTTGTTATTTACCTATACTTAAAATAGCCTAACATTGATTCTCAATACAAAAAAGAGTCAGAGTTAGCATGCCATAATAAAAATAAAACACTCAATATATGAGATTGAAAAACGAGGGAACATTTAAGAAAAATGATTTAAACATTAAGTCCACAAAATAATCAATTAACAATGTAGTAAATTAAAAATCATTACCGTGAGATATTAAACCCCCCCTCTGGCA
>AEZC01000250.1 GCA_000257205.1 Vibrio ordalii ATCC 33509
GGAGTCACGACCCAAACTTGTCGTAACCAGCGGTGTATTTATTCAAAAATTCGAGGTTATGTTGGCCCTTTTCAACTAATGAGTGAGCGATCCCCAACATCATCGCAACGTCAGTACCAGGATGTGGTGCAATCCACTGAGCGTTTTCACCAAAAAATTCGATGGTTTCCGAACGCATAGGATCGATAACGATAATGGTTTTTTTAGAATGTTTGAGTTGATTAAAAAACTCAAGCCCCGCGCCGTCGGTACTGCTCCATGCTATTTTCAGTGTATTAATAGGGTTAAGCCCCCAAAGCACCACAACATCACTACTTTCAAGTACAACAGGGTAAGTTGTTTGTTGTTCATACACTTCTATTGAGCCTACAACGTAAGGCATGATGACTTGCGCAGCACCCGTAGAATAATCACCTAAATGACCCGAATAGCCTCCCGCCATACTCATATAGCGTTGCAGTAGGGTTTGGGCTTTATGTAAAATCCCACTGGATCGCCAGCCGTAAGAGCCCGCAAAAATTGACTCGGCTCCATAAGCAGTGCGAATACGAGCATGCTGTTGGTGGATTAATTGCAGCGCTTTTTCCCAACTAACGCGGACGAACTCATCGTCTCCTCGTTTACCATCTGGCATATGGGGATTGGCTAGAAAACCTTTACGCACCATCGGGTATTTGACCCGAGCTTGAGTATGCACTTGATCTGGCGCTGAGGTTTGTAGACTATTGGGTACGGTTTGCGGCAATGCATTCTTGGAAGAAATAATTTTCCCATCCTTAACTTCAACCAGCATAGCACCCCAACGCCCAGCAGTCAGTACACCAGCTCCTCGCGGTGCGGAAGCGAGAACTGGCATGGGTTTAACCGAAAAAATAGCGACCGCACCTGCAGTTGCACCAGCGCTTTTTAGAAAACTTCGACGTGTGAGAGTAGTCATCACTGAATCCTTATTTCATTTTTTATTGGGCAACAACATCTTTCGCATTGTATTGGAAATATTTCGTGAGGATTTCTAGATCCTCTGCGGAAATAGAGGTACGGTCCCCCATACTTTTTGCCACAGAAGGCCACGCGTTAACCGTAAAATGGTTACTCGGAATTTTGGCATGACATGTTGAACAGTAAACATTGTCCAACTGCTCAGCGTATGCCCAAAGCGAATCCATTTTACCCAACACTGGCGTGTCGATGTCCCCGGCAAGTGTTACTTGACGCCACTGATTTCCGTAGGCATCTTCGTTATACTCTTTTACGCTCAATGCTTTTTGCCCTGCTTCAGTTAACATAGCAATCACAGCACGCTTACCTTCACCCATATACAAGACTTGTTCTGCACCTTGCATCTGATAACCACTCAATTCAACGGTGCGCTTGCCAGTGCTTTCATTCAATACTTTCAACGGTGTCGCTGGATTGATCGTTCCGAAATCAGAAATGGGCGTAGATTGCATCGCATAAACAATAGGAGTACCCACAGGGGTTAACTTAGCCTCTTCGACTAAATGGGCTAATGCTTGGCTATCCATTTTGACTTCAGGAAGCATGTGCGCCACACCTTTATGGCAATCAATACAGGTTTGATTATTGTCGATACCGTACTGATGCATTTTTTGTGCTTGCGCCGTTTGGTCGTAAATCTCCATCGCATCTTCACTGTGACATGAACGACAGGTCGCAGAATCGTTTGCTTTTAATTGCGCCCAGACAGTTTCAGCCATCTCTGCTCGATGTGCTTCATACTTTTCAGGTGTGCTGATTTTCTTGGTAATGAACTCATGGTAGATGTCTTTGGATGCTCTAATTTTGGTGATTAAATAATCCATAGTATCAGTGGGTATATGGCAATCAGCACATTCTGCACGGATGCCTTTGGCATTGCTAAAGTGTACCGAGCCTTGATACTCCTGAAAGGGTGCTTGCATAGTATGACAAGAGAGACAAAATTCCGTACTCGACGTTTTTTCTAAAATGACATGAGTTCCTCCAAGGCTTAACCAACCGAGCAGCACCCCAATAGCAAGAACTCCCACTATCATT
>AEZC01000251.1 GCA_000257205.1 Vibrio ordalii ATCC 33509
TGCATATTTCGGAGCATTCCGATCAGTCATTTCGGGATTATCCGATCACCCATTTCGGTTTAAACCGATCACTGATTCCGCGATTATCCGATCACTTTTAGCCTAACTCCGAAATCGGTGATCGGAATAGCGAAAACCGCGATCGGAATGCCCGAAATCCTTCCTTTTTCTCTTTTAAATCAATCACTCGCTATTCTTTACTTCTTAAACAAGAACGTAAGGAAGCGACCATGGCTAAAAAGAGAACTCCAATGAACAAAATTAAAGAGGTATTACGCCTTAA
>AEZC01000252.1 GCA_000257205.1 Vibrio ordalii ATCC 33509
ACCAATTAATGAGTGGTTATTTTTTAATCTCAACTTAAATAGTCGATTCGCCTAGAGTGCAACTTGTTTACATTGGGATCAATAATGTTTATTGTTGCTACGCCCAATTTATATTGGGCATACATCGATGTAATTAAACTTCATGGGGAATACTATGAAAAAAACAGCAATCGCACTATTAGCATCTTTTGCTTTTGGTGGCGTAGCGATGGCTGCTGTTGAAGAAACAACAGCCGCGTCAACCACTGGCGGAGCCGCTGGCGGTACAGCAGCGACAACGGAAGCAGTAGGTACAGTAACGGCAACGTCTGTAGCTATCGGTGGCGCACTAGTAGCGGGTATAGTAGTTGCTTCAAGCAATTCAGGTACTTCTACTACCACCACAGTAACCGCAGCGCAATAAGCGCCTGCTTAATTCACAACCGCCATTGGCGGTTGTTTTTTTAATATTCAAATGACGAATTTTCTTATTAAGCCCCTATGATGAAGTTTGCTATTCACTCGTTATTTATTTGTTGCGGTTTTCTAATTACAGGCTGTACACAAAACACTCAATATTTTACTGATTCTTTAAATCTTGCTCTATTTGGCCCTGAATCATTAAGTATCTCGCAAAATAAAATTAATGAGTTGCCCTACGCCAGTATTTATGTAAAGCAAGGGGATAACCCTCAAGCATTAATGATATTAGCTTGGGCCGAAAAAGAGTCTCGCCAATTTCAATCCAACCCGCTGGCTTTAAAATATTTATCCGCAAATCATGAGATGATCGTTACCTCGGCAGGGCGAATCACTAAAACCGTGAATTTGCTGGATGGGAATTTATCCAATATTCGATCGCAGCAGCCTGATCCTCTAGCGATTGGTTTGCATGATTCCAGCACTCCGCGCTACTGGGAATATGAGATCAGTTGGCAGCCGGGCTATCACACCCAATATCACGCTCAATCTCGCTTTGTTGTACAAGGTGAGGAGCAAAAGGTATTGCCACAGGGCGCTAGAAATTTATTACATGTGGTGGAAAATGTGACAATTTTAGCGATTGACCAACATTACACGAATCACTACTGGCTTGAGCCAAGCAGTGGCGAAGTCGTCGTTAGCGAACAAACGCCAGCTCCCGGCATGGCGCGCTTTGAACTGATTGTTGCTAAACCTTTCTCAGGAGCGAATAAGTGATGATTTTATGGCTCAACTTAATACGCCACGTTTGGCTAAAAAAACGCGCGTTACTGAGCGCATCAGTGCCAAAAGCTACATTAACAAAAGCTATATTAATAAGAGCTATATTAATAAGAGCTATATTAATAAGAGCTATATTAATAAGAGCTATATTAACAAAAGCCACATTAATAAAATCCACATTAATGAAGCATTTTCTGCTGGGCGTATTGTGCGCACTATCACCGGCGGCCTATAGTGCACCCGCTAGTGTGGTGGAAGTGAGAAGCGCAGAGAAACCGGCCCTCTCCCTCTCTTTTGTATCTGTACCAAGAGTGGATGAGTTAGTCATCAATGCGCTAAATGCCAGTGCGCAGTTACCTGCCGATATCGATTGGCTAAGTAGCGCCTTGTTTGATGTGACAAGCCCGTATCAAAAAAAGCAGCAGGTTCTGCTGGCGATCACCCATCAAGAAAGTTTGGCCACATCGGCTCACAAAAAGCGCTGGCGTCAGCTGAAAGAGCAGCTACGCGCGAATGCTTTTGCACAGCGTATTTTTACTCCGCTTGATCCCGACATCACGCGCATCACTACCAGTCAGAACCCGAAATTACAAGGTCAATGGCTGCTGTCACTCAATGCGTTACCCACCACAGTATCAGTTTTGGGGAATGTTAAACAAGCTGGTGACATGGCTTGGAAACCACGCACTGATGCGGGTCATTATGTTCGCTCGGCAGGCCTTGCTGAGGCGGATATCTCGCAAGTATGGGTGATTCAACCCGATGGTCACGCCTCACTGCATGATATCGCCTATTGGAATCACGACTTTCAAGATATCGCGCCCGGAGCGACACTTTACGTGCCTTTCCCTATCGAAACGACGTCACTTTATCCTCAATATTCACTACACAATGTGAACGACATTGTCGTTGAACTGCTGCGAAATCAATTGCCATGATGAAACTGAGTTATCTTTCGTCTTCGACGATTCAACCACCTCGCGTCACTTGTATGGCGTGCTGCATTGCGTTTAGTTTGGCGTTACCGAGCCAAGCTGACGAATTCAGCTACCCAGCGCTGGTGCATTCTCAAACTGATTTTGGTGGTACAGGCTTAATACAGATGCCCAGTGCCCGCATGATGCCAGAAGGTCAATTCAGTTTAAGCGTCACAAACAACGATGATTACATTCATTACGTCAGTTCACTCCAACTCTTCCCATGGCTAGAAGCGACGATTCGTTACACGCAAGTGCATGAGCTACTTTACAGTGGCGATACCAGCTTTAGCGGTGATACGAAATACACGGATAAATCGATTGATGCCAAACTGCGTTTGCTAGAAGAGGGATATTGGCTGCCGGAAGTGTCGGTAGGGTTACGTGATGTTGGCGGTACAGGTTTGTTTGATGGCGAATTCATTGCAGCCAGTAAACGTTTTGGCCCATTGGATGTCACACTCGGCGTTGGCTGGGGTTATTTGGGTAACAACGCGAACTTAACGGGTGATAAATCCTCAACACCAGATTGCGGTCGCGATGGTAGTTACAGTGGTAAAGGCGGCCAATTTGATATTGGACGGATGTTCACGGGTTGTACGTCGCTGTTTGGTGGGGTTGAATACCAAACACCTTGGCAACCACTGCGTCTAAAAGTGGAATACGATGGCAATGATTACCGCAGTGATTTTCCCGTCACCCGTGGTGATGCAGTAATGCCCGTTTCAACACCGTGGAACTTTGGTGTGGTATACGCTCTTGCTGATTGGGCCGATTTACGCCTTAGCTATGAACGCGGTAATACCTTTACCGCAGGCATCACCTTGGGTACGAACTTGGCGACCATGCAACCGGTATGGGTTGATGAACCCAAACCCAGTTATGTTCCGCAAACGAAATCACATGAGTTAGACGATGCTGAATGGCAAACGCTGCTTCATGACCTTGATGTAATCGCCGGTTATAAACAAGCGACTTTGTACCAAGATGATGCCACCCTCACGATCGAAGCTGAACAATATAAGTATCGCGATCGCAAAGAAGCGCATGAACGCGCCGCATTGCTGCTGGCGAATCAAGGCATTGATGCACAGACGTATCGCATCATCGAGACGGCCAATAATCAGCCTCTCACTGAAACCAGAATAAAAGCGAATGCGTTTGCCCGCGTTGCTGACCGTGATTACCCTAACGCTCACATCACCGATGCCAGTGCGCGTGGTAACCCTGTCGCGATCAATGGCGAAGTAAAAGCGCAGCAGTATGATGCGTGGCAATTTGGGTTATCGCCTGTGTTGCAGCAGTCTTTTGGTGGCTCTGAAGACTTTTATTTGTACGCGCTTGGTGTTAGTGCTAATGCTAGCGTACAGACACGAGATCATTGGCTACTCTCTGGCAGCCTTTATGGCAACCTTGCCGATAACTACGACAAATACAAGTACACCGTACCGCCAGATGGTACTGATTTGAAACGGGTTCGTACCTTGTCTCGACAATATTATGAAGATGCCGTTCGCCTTGATAGCCTGCAACTAACCTACTTTGATACTTTCGGCCAAAGTTGGTTTGGTCAAAGCTACGCAGGGTATCTCGAAACTATGTTTGCTGGTGTCGGCGGCGAAATACTCTATCGTCCATTAGGTAAAAATTGGGCGGTTGGGATTGACGGAAACTATGTAAAACAGCGCGACCCTGATACCGCTTTCGGTCTGTATAAAGAAGAAGTGCATTCTGATCCACAAACGGGTCGAAACTATCGAGTACAGACGGGCACAGTAACAGGCCATGCAACGCTCTATTGGCAGCCTAAGTTTTGGTCATTGATCGACAATACGTTACTCAAGGTCAGTGCGGGGCGTTACTTAACTGAAGATATCGGTATGTCGGTCGATTTTTCTAAACAGTTTGATAGTGGTGTGATTGCCGGGGCGTTTATTTCTAAAACCAACCTTTCTGCGGAAGAGTTTGGTGAAGGCAGTTTTACCAAGGGATTTTATGTTTCAATTCCTATGGACTTGATGACCATTCGGCCGAGTACACAGCGCGTGACCGTATCTTGGTTACCGATTCAACGTGATGGTGGGCAAATGCTGAACCGACAATATCGCTTGTACGATATGACGGATTCACGCTCCCCTTGGTATGGTCGCCCTATCTCAAGCAACTAGCTTAGACTATTGTTACTAATAAAAAGAGAGCTCATTTATGGGCTCTCTTTTCGT
>AEZC01000253.1 GCA_000257205.1 Vibrio ordalii ATCC 33509
GGAGTCACGACCAACTTTTTAAACTAACCGTTTACTCATTATTCAATAAATATTTAAAACAGGCCTTATCACAAAGGCCTGTTTTATTCTAACGCACAAGTAAATAATAATAAATATTATTTAAAAAGATGGCGACTTTTTATCCTTTCCTATCTCTGAAAAACAGATCAACAAGCCACATAAGATCGTTAGTAAATAAATAAGATGTGTATGGTGCAAAGGAACATCAGTTAAACCGGCAAGCATAAGAATAATAAGCATGCTATTAACTAGTGGATTACCGATATATTTAACACCCGAACAAGTAAAATTAATGATTAAAGTAAGACAAAATAAAAACATTACCAGAGTTCCCACCACCCCATAGCGGGCTAAAGAATCTAAATATTGATTATGTAAATGGGGCTGAGCTGCCGCACCTTTATTATTGATACTCGCAATGCTCTTTTCAAGAGCATCATCCCCAAGGCCCAAAATAGGGTTATGAGCAATCACATCCAAACCATGCTTCCATAAGTCCAAGCGAATACCGATAGAGGTATGATGGTTCCCTTTCTCTATCATCGAAATTTCGTATTGCGTCTGTTTAATCCGAGTATCAATTTCTTTCTCAAAAAATGCATAAAATAGCACCGAAATGGCACATATTGAAAAACACAAAAAAATATAATGTTTAACGGTCGGCTTTACTGCAACAATCATCAAATAAAGAATCGCCACAGGTAAAAAGAGAATTACCCCTCGCACATCGGTCATGATAATGGCCGCCAATGAAAGCAAGCCGCCTATACCAGCAAACGTTTTCAATACTTTATCTGATTGATTTAAAACAAAGTAAACGCAACACAACAAGAGAAAAGAAACATATAAAGCATAAGGTATCGGGTTTGTCGCAATGCCAACACGCGCAATGTTCATCACAAAATGTTCATACAACGCATTTAGCCCACAAATAACTGAAGCTAATGCAACAATGTAATAAATCCACTGGCGTGATATTTTATTCCACGGCACAAAAAGCAAATAAACCAAACTTGCAATCAACGTTCTAGGTAAAGAAAATTCATCACCACGGAAAAAGTGATAGCCAGAGAAAATCACTATCATCAATAATCCAGAGATAAAAAATCCCCTTAACTCTGAATTCCAGTTTTCCCTAATTGCCTCGCGATATTTTAACAAGCAATAAAGAGAAACTATTGGTATCAACCGTGAAAGAATAAACTTACTATCAGAAAAATTAAATATAAGCATTAACACAACTACTAATGGTGATAGTAAAAATAACTTTTCTATATGATTAATTGTTTTATTTTTTATAAGCATTATTTGCTAAGGCCATTTTTAATTTTCGATACAGTGAGTACAGTTCACGAGTGGGTTTTCTGTGCAATGGCGCTTTGGGTTGCTGTTCATTTTGAAACGTTGTTTCAAAATATTGAGGGTTTGCCACTACACTTGGTAAAAATAAAAATGAAGGCATCTGATGCAAATATAGTGACCCCATATAGTTATCAACAGGCATCGACCAATACTGTGAAGCTTTAAGTAATTTCGTTGCTGCATCAGGAGAAAGTGCATAAGCTCTAGTGCCACCAAAATTATTACTTAGAAAATGGATGTCGTAGTTATTTGACTGTTCCTTCAAGAACAGCTCACTACGATCACAAGCTTCCTCCAATCTCAAAAAACCATATTCTTGGGTTTTAATTTTGATTAGATCAATAAAATCTATAAAGCAGGGTAATAACTCAGCATCATCCTCTAAAACAATGATCGGCTCATTCAACTCAACACTCTTTTGCCAGAGTAGATAATGGCTCGCGTAGCAGCCCATCTCCCCTTTTGAAGGCATTTTACCACTGGTAAACCATAACCGATTGGTATAGTCATAATTGGCAAATAAAGGGTGTGGAGGAACAACTCGACCATCAATCGCATCAAAGAACTCAAAATCTAGGCCGTAATTAGCCATTTGTTGCTCAATGGATGCTCGTCTTTCTAGGCTGTTTTTAAGGCTAATAACGTAGATTTTCATCACAAAAACTCGAATTTCTATAATATGCTCGCCAATGTGCTGCACAATACTTATTCTCAGATTGAAGCGAATTAGAGCATATCTTGCCTAGCATTTGAATGTATTTGTTAGCAGAAATTGAGTTTTATCAAACGAGCGCTGTGCTAGAATGGCCGCAAAATAAGAATGACGGTGAAAAATGAAGTTACTGATTGTGGGCCCTTCATGGGTAGGCGATATGGTGATGTCACACAGTTTATACCAACGCCTCAAGCAACAGCACCCTGATGCACAAATTGACGTTCTAGCCCCCGCTTGGTGTAAACCAATTTTGGAGCGTATGCCAGAAGTGAATTGCGCGATTGAAATGTCGATTGGGCACGGCGCTTTTAATCTTGCAGGTCGATGGGCGCTCGCCCAAGAGCTAAAACGCAACAATTACACTCATGCGTATGTCTTACCAAATTCGGCAAAATCAGCGCTCATACCGCTATTTGCCGGTATTCCTTCTCGTACTGGCTGGAAGGGTGAGTTTCGCTACGGCTTACTTACTGATCTTCGCCCTAATCGTAAAGTGTTCCAGTATATGGTTGAACGCTATGTGGCTCTTGCTTATTCAAAAGAAAGTATGCTCGATGAAGTACAGCTAGAAAACTGCCCTCACCCTTCTTTATTAGTTGATAGCAAAGCTCAGCAATATGCCATTTCAAGATTAGGCTTATCGACAACCAAACCAATTGTCGGTTTATGCCCAGGGGCTGAGTTTGGTCCGGCTAAAAGATGGCCTGACCACTATTATGCTCAAGTTGCACAACACGCTATTGAAAGCGGCTATCAAATCTGGCTTTTTGGCTCGACCAAGGATAGCAAAGTATGTGACCTCATTCGTTCAGCACTTAGCACCGAACAACAAAAATATGCCTTTAATCTAGCTGGACAAACCTCACTTGTTGAAGCCGTGGATCTGTTGGCGGCTTGCCATACCGTCATCAGTAATGATTCAGGATTAATGCATGTCTCCGCCGCCGTAGGTTGTAATATCGTCGCAATTTATGGATCAAGTTCACCGCAATACACGCCACCGCTAACTGAGCGCTTAGAAATGGTGTATACCGATATTGAATGCCGCCCATGCTTTAAGCGAACCTGTCCATTAGGGCACTTAAATTGCTTAAATCAACTGCAACCGATGCAAGTTATCCAAGCTTTAGATAGATTTATTGGAAAAGATTCATGAAACACCTCTGGTTTGAAAAAGGGGCTTATGCCTCGAAGGCAGCACGCCAATACTTGAATGGTTATTTTAATCCTTTGGCGATCAAGAAAATCGCCGTCATTCGCCATGCTGCGCTCGGTGACCAAGTCATTGTGCGCCCCTTTTTGATTGAAGCTCGGAAGTTCTTCCCTCATGCAGAAATAACCTTAGTCACCGTTTCAAACTATCTCTATGGAACACCAGCAGAGTTAGCGGATAAAACAGTGGTAATGAAAAGCCGTGAGGATTCAAAGCACCTATCACTCAAGCAAAAATGGGATGATTACAGCCAACTAGAAGAACAAGATATTATTTTTGATGTTGCTGGGACAAGCCGATCTTATTGGATGACATTACTGACCAAAGCAAAACTCAAAGTTGGCTTTCCTTACGCGCCATTTTTATGTGGCACCTTATATAACTTGGCAGTATTCCGTTCTGACTTTCAACCAGAAGTAGAATGCATGCTCGATATGCTTAAAATCCTTGGCCACAGCCCAAGCTATCCTCTCGATTTTGCCTATCCAGACAACAGGCAAATTTGTGATGTTGAGACTCCTTACCTTGTCTATTTTAGTGGTGCTTCACAACTGAGAAAAATCTTATCTAAGCTTGAAATGCGAGCTGTCATCGAGCAAACCATTGAGCAGCAGCCCAATGTAAAACATGTCTTCCTTGAGGGAAAAAATGAGTTTGAAAAAGGTGAGTATCTACAAGATCTTGCAGAGGCTGGAAAATTAACGATTCAGCCATGCTTACCTTTAGATGAATTAGTCACGTTTATTGCGAAAGCAACATTAGTGATTGCTCCAGACACTGGCATACGCAATGTGGCCATATCGACCCACACACCAACTGTTGGTATTTTTTACGCTACCGTCCCTTTTCGTTATACACCACTTTATGAAACACATACGATCGTGATGAATGCCAATGGTGAAAAGCCTTCTACTGAGCAAATTACTGCAGCGATTACTGCCACGTTGAAACAGCGCTCGATAACCGAAAAAAACAGATAGGATCAATCAATATGAGCCAAGTAACCGTATTAATCGCCAACCGATTAATCCGCTTGACCGGGAATATTTTTAAAATACTCGCTTACCCATTTCATTGGGTGTTTCCAAAATTGCGTTTTACCATTCCTGCCTATTCACCAGCAAAATTGGCACGCTCTAATCGCAGCGCTATCCCACGTACAATTTGGCAAACCAACTTTACCGATCAAGCCTCTCTACCCGTTTATATTAACTACTTATTTAATCGATTAATGTCGCTCAATTGTGACTATCGCTATGTGAGTACCGAAGCCCGTGGTGAGTATTTACAAACCCACGCATCAACTGAAATCTATGATGCTTACATGCGGCTAACCAACGGCGCTGCTCAAGCCGATTTATGGCGTTTGGTCGTACTCAATAACGAAGGGGGCGTCTATATGGACATTGATGCAACTTTGGTATGGTCTCTCGATAAACTGATTGGCGATGAACAACAAGCGGTTTACATAAAGATTGACAACAATACCCGTTTTACCAACTACTTTATCGCCTCAGCACCTAATAATAACGACCTCAGCCAAGCGATTGAAAAAGTACTGCATAACATTGAGAACTACGACCCTAAAATGGGCGTTTATTATTCAACCGGGCCTGGCGTATTTGATGAATTACTAAAAGGCAGAGAAGATCTTTGCACAAAAAATAGAAAATACGTTTGTATTCAAGGTAGTTTTACCAATGAACATTTTCAATATATAGATCGCCCTCGTTCGAAGTGGACTCACATTAATCCGGATGATTTGGTAAAGAAAAAGGAACCGTAGAGTGGTGATTCGAGCTCTCTATACCTTACTGCTCTGTGTAGCTTCTCCTTTTTTAATGTGGAGCTTGTACAAAAAGCGGCCGGGCAAGCCGTGTGTTGGTGCTCGCTGGAAAGAGCATTTTGGCTTCACGCCACCGCTTAAAACTAATCAATCCCCTATTTGGATCCACGCGGTATCCGTTGGAGAAACGCTTGCCGTTTCTCCACTGATAAAAAAACTCAAATCACAATATCCTGATCAGCCGATTGTCATTACAACAACAACGGCTACGGGCGCTGAGCAAGCGGCTAAATTACAAGGCATTGCCGAACATCGCTATATGCCATTTGACTTCTCTTTTGCCGTACACGCTTTCATCAAGCGGATAAAACCAAGCCAAATGCTGATCATGGAAACTGAACTTTGGCCGAACACGCTGCATACTGTTGCAAAAGCGGGCATTCCTATCACTGTTATTAATGCTCGCTTATCTGAGCGTTCATGCCAACGCTACGCTAAATTTCAACCGATATTTAACTTGTTAGCCTCTCACTTAACCCATGTACTTTGTCAGTACCCAGATGATGCGCAGCGCTTCATTCGACTCGGATTACCTGCTGACAAAGTGACAGTCACCGGTTCGATGAAGTTTGATATCAATATCGATAAACAAACCATAGAAAAAGGCCAGCAGTTAAGGCATCAACTAGGTAAAGAACGACCAATTTGGATTGCCGCAAGCACTCACCAAGGTGAAGATGAACAAGTGTTAGCCGCTCATGCAAAAGTACTTAAAGCACACCCTAGCGCACTGCTTATGCTTGTCCCGCGTCACCCTGAGCGATTTAATGCTGTTTTTGAGTTATGTAAAACACAATTTATGAGTGTGCGGCGAACTCAAACAGAGAATAAACTCGATCCAGAAGTACAGGTCTATCTAGCTGATACTATGGGGGAGATGCTAGTACTCATGGGATCTGCTGACATTTGCTTTATGGGCGGAAGCTTAGCGGGTGACAAAGTCGGTGGGCATAATTTACTCGAGCCAGCTGCGCTTGGTTTACCCATGTTGACTGGCCCAAGCTATTACAACTTCAGTGAAATCACTCAAGCCCTCAATCAAGACGATGCTTGTGTGATCACACAAGATGCAGAGCAAATTGCACAAAGGCTTTGCGAATGGTTCACTGATAACAAACAGCGTATTCATCGCGGCAAGCAGGGTTATCAAATCGTAGAACAAAACCGTGGCGCTCTTGCCAAAACACTTGAATATTTAGATTTATAAAGAGAATACTCTTAATGAAACGACTAATTGTTGATCTTGATGGGACACTAACTCAAGCCAATACTTCCGATTATAAAAACGTCCTACCGAGAATGGATGTGATTGAACAACTGCGGAATTATAAGCAAAAGGGGTTTGAGATTGTGATTTCAACGGCGCGTAATATGCGCACTTATGACGGTAACGTCGGTAAAATCAATATCCACACTCTTCCTATCATTACTGAGTGGCTGGATAAACACCAAGTTCCGTATGATGAAATTTTAGTGGGCAAACCTTGGTGTGGACACGACGGCTTTTACATTGATGATCGCGCCGTGCGCCCTACCGAATTTGCCTCGATGAGTTTGGAAGAGATCCACCAACTGTTTGCAAAGGAAAAATCATGTTCCTGATAATGTCTGGTGCCTACGTCGGCCAAGAATTGGAATCTGAATTTGGACGTATTCCACCTAGCTTTCTACCTTTAGGCAATCGACCTCTTTTCCAACATCAAGTCGCTTTAGCACCGCAGGGGGTGCAGATCTATCTCTCCTTGCCCGAGTCGTTTACCATCTCAGAAATCGACAGTCAGTGGCTTGAACAGCATCAGGTGACGATTATCGCTACGCCTGATGGACTGAGCCTTGGCGCTTCTTTGGTTGCTGCACTCAATATTAGTGGCCACTCACTTAATGCACCACTGCACATCCTCTACGGTGATACGCTTTTTAACCAACTTCCTGTTGGCGATGATATTGTCAGCGTTTCCACCGCGAAAGACAGTTATAACTGGGCCGTATTGACTAATGATGACGTTGATTGGCTACAAGATGCCAACACTCCAATGAATAGCGAAAGTCAGCGGATTATCGATGGCTACTTCAAGTTCAGCCGCCCACGGGAACTGGTTCGCAGTATTACACAGAGTGAGTGGCAATTTATTGCTGGTCTTAACCGCTATCATAAAAACGTAGGCTTAAGTGCCGTTAACTCGATTGGCTGGCTCGATTTTGGTCATGTGAATACTTACTATCACTCCAAGGCTGAATTCACCACCCAGCGCGCCTTTAATGAACTAACCATAACCGCCAAATGGATTGAAAAATCGAGCATAAAGAACCAAAAAATCGCTGCCGAAGCCTACTGGTTTGACAATCTGCCGATGGCGATGCGTGGTTTCATTCCACAATATTTAGGCAGCCAAAACAGCGAAGGGAAAATTTCCTATCGCTTAGAATATCTCTACCTCACTGCGCTGAATGAGTTATTCGTTTTTTCCAAGCTGCCGAGTCAAATCTGGCAAAAAATATTAGCCAGCGCGGTGGAGTTTTTAAGCCTATGCCTTGAGCAACCTACCGAGCCGAATGATCCCATCAATACTCTCGACATACTGTTTGCCGATAAAACCACTCTACGCCTTAACGAATTCTGTGCATCGCGACGCATCACGTTAGAAAAAAAGTGGCAATTTGCAGGACAAGATGTCTCGCTCGCGCAAATTCTGCGCGATAGCCAAAAACATCTGCCTAATGGAGAACCCTTACTGGGCGTCTTGCACGGTGATTTTTGCTTTAGCAATATTTTGTATGACTTCCGTGCCAATAAAATTAAGACCATTGACCTTAGAGGGATGACGCCTGACGGGCAGAAAACACTGTACGGTGATATCCGCTACGATCTCGCTAAGCTGAGTCATTCGATTCTGGGGTTGTATGATTGGATTATTGCCGGTTACTACCATGTTGAAATTGCCGATAACGCGATCGAATTAAAGATTGCCGAACAGAGTCAACATAAAGAGACGCAGCAAGGCTTTATCGAGTTAATTGAACAGACTTTTGGCCTCACGGCGAAAAATCTCTACGCGATGCAAATTCAACTTTTCTTATCGATGTTGCCTTTGCATGCCGATGATCGTCACCGTCAAGATGCTCTATTTGCCAATGCATTTCGTCTCCACCAAATTTTATTGAGGCTTGATCAATGATTGTGATCCCAATGGCGGGAATGAGTTCTCGCTTCTTTAAAGCCGGCTATACCCAGCCCAAATATAGGCTTGAAGCCCACGGTCAAACCCTGTTTGAACACTCGGTCAACAGTTTTGCCAAGTATTTTGCTAACACACCGTTTCTGTTCATTGTGCGTAATGCTTACGACACCCCGGCGTTTGTGCGCGAAAAAGCCACTCAACTTGGCATTAAACAGTTTTACATTGCTGAATTGCATACAGAAACTCGCGGCCAAGCCGAAACGGTGACTTTAGGGTTAGAAGAACTCGTAAAACAGGGCGTGGACTATCAAGGTTCGATCACTGTGTTTAACATCGACACATTCCGTCCGAACTTTGTATTCCCGGACATTAGTCAACATAGCGATGGCTACCTAGAAGTGTTTCAGGGCAGCGGTGACAACTGGTCTTTCGCCAAACCAGAACATGCCGGCAGTACTAAAGTGATCCAGACCGCAGAGAAAAACCCGATTTCCGATCTCTGTAGTACCGGGCTTTATCATTTCAATCGCAAAGAAGATTACTTGGAGGCGTATCGCGAATACGTTGCCAGACCAAGCCAAGAATGGGAGCGAGGCGAGCTATACATTGCACCGATCTACAACCTGCTCATTGAAAAAGGGTTGAATATTCACTACCACTTGATCGCACGCCATGAGGTCATTTTTTGTGGCGTGCCAGATGAGTACAGTGACTTTTTGAGGCAGCCACAACCATGATCAATATCGATGATGAAGCGATCACCTTTGTTGTGCAGGGGCCAGTGCAAGCCAGTGCTAGTCGCCAGCAAATCTCGGGCATCACAGAGCAGTGCTTGAAGTCCATACGGCGCTTTTTTCCTAAATCGACCATCATTCTGTCGACTTGGAAAGGGCAGCCGTTGGATGGCCTTGATTACGACCAAGTGTTGGAATTGGATGATCCCGGCTCAAATACCGTTTTTTATGACGGTAAGCCGCTCAAACTCAATAACAATCGTCAGATGTACAGCACTCACATGGGGCTGAAAGCGGTAACAACGCCTTACGCAGTTAAGCTGCGTACCGATAATCTGCTGACTGGTCGCCAATTTGTTGAACTGTATCAAGAGTATGCCGATCTACCCAGAGCACAAAATTATCAGTTTTTGACTCAGCGAGTGCTCACCAGCAGTACGTTTTTTATTTCAAGCCACTACGGGCATCCGGTTCATTTTCATAAAAGCGATCTGTTTGATTTTGGCCTAGCTCAAGATCTATTAAAAATTTGGTCTGATCGCTGGATACCAGAATTACACTTTACGCTTAAGCCGGGCTACAAAGCACGCCACCCAGCAACAGAGCAAGTTTTATGTCTGAATTGGATCTCAGCGCTACTCAGTGAAGAGCACCATATCGAGAGTAAAACCTGCGATCATGCAGGGTTAGGTGAAGAGTTTTGGCCACAGTTTATAGCGAATAACTTACTGATTGATGGCCCAGAAAAACTGGGATTAGATGTGACTGAGCGCTTCTATAAACGAGGTAATCTGGCGCTTGAATATGACCTTAAGGATTGGCTGTATCTTAACAGTTTGATCTCTAAAAATACTCTAATCGATAAAAAGCGTATTTATAGAGCATATAAAAAATGGACAGGATTGATGATTAAGAAAATCCATCCAACTCGAGTGACAAAATAAGAGTTTCCAATTGATAGCAAAGCGATTGAACAAGATTAATTGACTATGAAAACCCAAAAACGCTTTTTAACTGTTAATGAGCTTATTCAGTTAAAAAAGTCCCATATCACGCTCAAAAAGTGGTTTAAGAAAGCCTATAAGATCGCTGAGCCACTCGCGATTGAACCACACACACACTTTAGTATCTCAAGAAATCATTTGTGGCAAATGGGGGCATTTTCATACTCCCATTCTGCACTGCCAGTAGATTCAATCGTTGGTCGATACTGCTCGATCTCTGGCGGTTTAAAAATAATCGGTACTGAGCATCCTCTCCACACCTTTACAACATCGCCATTAACTTATGAGTATGATTTTCTGGGTGGTGAGCGCCAGCCATTCGCACTAAAACCGCTCAAAACAGCAGAAAGATTGGTCATAGGTAATGATGTATGGATTGGACAAAATGTATCTTTAAAGGCAGGGATAAAGATTGCTGATGGTGCAGTGATCGCAGCCAATGCAGTCGTAACCAAAGATGTCCCACCATACGCAGTTGTCGGCGGCATTCCGGCCAAAGTGATAAAATATCGCTTCTCAGAAAGTGAGATCTGTCAGCTCCTAGAACTAAAATGGTGGAATTATCACTATAAAAATTTTGTAGGTATGGATTTGAATTTTTCAGGTGCACAGCTGTGTGACTATTTTGGCCAACGACTCCCCAAACTTAAGCCATACACACCAGAAAAAATTCATCTAAGCTAGCTAACCTGTGCTTTAGCCGACAAGACATATGCCACTGGACTAATGTATTGGT
>AEZC01000254.1 GCA_000257205.1 Vibrio ordalii ATCC 33509
ACGGTTTGAGAGCGATAGCCGTTTTGATGGTGGTTTTATTCCACATGAATGCTGATTGGATCCCTGGAGGATTTATTGGTGTTGATATTTTCTTTGTTATCTCTGGCTATATCATAACGTCAGCGATTTATCCTCAGATTGTAAATAAAGAATTTTCGTTTAATCAGTTTTATGTAAAACGAATCAAAAGAATCCTACCGCTATTTTATCTGGTAGCGATGACAAGT